>CAYPXN010000001.1:0-17330 GCA_964414715.1 uncultured Pseudomonadota bacterium
CGTCTGAAGCGCACGGAGGTGTGGTTGACTCCGGTACTGCACAAGCACTCACCAAAGGCCCGGTTTCTCTCGCTCTTACAGGCACTGGCAAAGGCGTGGATGTTGGAATCGACTTCGGAAGATTCAAGATTAGCCCCCTAAAAAACTAAAAATATCCGACAACTTATTCTGATTGTCCGGAACATCACAAAAAGATGCTCTAAAAGATGAATCCATGTTTATAAAAGCAAATCTTCTTCCGGATTCTCTTTCAAATTCCCACATTGCATTTTCATCTACTTGCAAAGCTGTATAAGCCTGTAAGCCCTGAATTAAAAAATTAGCATTTTGTCTTCCATTATCGCGTATTACTCGGACATCGCCAGAAGTAATATAGGCCGTTTCAAAAGGAAGAGAGTCGCAAGGTCTAAACAATCCCCAACGATCCAGAAGGTTCACAACCCTATTTCTAAGACTATTTTCTCTGTAGGTAACCCAGGGATGACTTGCGAGAACATACATGGTTTTCCAAGTTGAAACCGTTTTAACAGAAGAATAGAGATCTATTCTGGTACAGATTCCTTCATGAGGATCTTCATGAAACGGGGCGGAAGAAGCAGTAGATATCAGATGAACACTGGGTCTGCCCAAAGGAAGGGTGCGACACTCATAAATCGACATACATTTCCTGACTCGGTGCCTTACCCAGAAGCATGATCGGAAAAGTAACCAATGAGTTGCTTAGTTTTCCAATTATTTACTGGCTTCTTTCCCTAAAAATAAAAGGGCAGAACAGGATCCGGAATCCGGAAATTCTTTTCCCAGAAGGGTTTTCTCGATACAACTATTGTTTTTCAGGCTTTTTTCTTCAAAGGATTTCACGCTTTTCACCTTACCGTTAGTGAAGAGCCAGGAAGTTTTATAACCCGCCAATTCGGGCGCGCACACATCCAATTTTTCTTTCAATTTTGTCAAAGCATCCGCAATTTTTAAAAGTTCAGCCATCCCTCCCGAAGAAACCTGGCAGGAAAGATTCTGAAGAGCCATATTGTTCAGAGTGAGTGATTCGACAGAAACAGTCATAGAAGCTTGTGCAGAAGAACAAGCAAATACAATTCCCAAAAAAAAGATGATTTTTTTGACCATTAATTCAACTTCACGCTGACGGTTTTGGAAACACCCGGTTCTTGCATGGTGATTCCGTAGAGCACATCCGCAAGTTCCATGGTGCGCTTACTGTGAGTAATAAGGATGAACTGAGAACGATCAATCATCGATCGTACTAAATCATTGAAACGATCAATGTTCGCATCGTCAAGCGGGGCGTCCACTTCGTCCAGAATACAGAAGGGCGAAGGCTTGATGAGGAAAATCGAGAAGATCAAGCATACAGCAGTCAAAGCTCTTTCACCGCCCGAAAGCAAACTGATCGATTGAAGCTTTTTCCCAGGAGGCTGGGCAATAATTTCCAAGCCTGTTTCCAGAAGATTTTCTTCGTCGGTAAGAACCAGTTTTGCACGTCCTCCCTGGAAAAGTTTCGGAAACAATTCCTGGAACTTTTGATCGACTGCATGGAAAGTTTCATGAAAACGGGTACGCGTTGCCCGATTGATTTTATGAATCACACGATTCAAGGCTTCCAGAGAGCTTTTAAGATCTTGGGATTGTGAGTTGAGAAAATCATGACGTTTCTTCAAATCTTCATATTCGTGAATGGCTCCCACATTCACCTCGCCCATCTTGGAAAGCTTGTCTTTCAACTCTGCCAAGCGTGCTTCTTGTTCCGGACGATTTTCAATCACTTTATCCTGGTATTCGGGGGCAATCAGGGAAATTTCAGAATGATAACGTTCAAAAATCTGTTCACGCAAAAGCTGCAAACGCCCGCGAACTTCTGTTAAAATCACTACTTTGGCATTCAAACTGTTTTTGAGCTCGTCGTGCTTCTTTCTGATTTCACGAAGGGCCATTTCTTTTTCACGCACCTGAGCTTGTTGCAACTCAAACGATTCTTTTAATGCAGTCGCCCGAACCTGCAAATCATTTACATCCACTACCAAAGTACCCAAAGCCTCTTCAGAGGCCTGAATATCCTTGCGCAACTGGCTTCCTTCCTGATTTCCCTGCGTAATCAAACGCAAACATTCATCCTGACGCAAGGCTGAGCTGCTCTTCAAATCAAGAAGCCGTTTTACTTCTCTTTCAATCAGCAATTGCTTTTCATGGATACTTTCAAAACTCAATCTTCGTTTCGTAAACTCTTCCTTCATCAAGTCCAAATGAATCTGATTTTCGGCAAGAGAAGTTTTGAGTTCAGATAAACGTTCTTCTTTTTGACGTTTCTCTTCATCCCAGCTTTCAGACTTCAACATCCATTCACTGGCTTCCCGCTCCATTTCCTGTTCTTCACCCATCCAGGCTGCAATTTCGACAGAAAGGGTATCACGTCGGGACATCAAGCGTTCTGTTTCCGCTCTCAAATGACTCAAATCTTTTTCATAATTCAAAATTTTCAACTCTTCGCCGTGAGAATCTTTTTTCAGGTTATCCAAAGAAGAAGTCAGTGTGTTCAAACGACTTTCACATTTTTTTACTTCTTCTTCATGCCACTTCACCTTAGATTCAAGATTCTTCACTTGTTCCCACAAATCACGAATCTCTCGTTTCTTTTCCAAAAGTGCGGCGCTCTTATCTTCCAAACTTCCCCCGGAAACCACTCCGTAAGGATCCACTACTTCTCCTTCGAGAGTCACCAAGGTTTTCTTGTGACCATTGTTGTTCCAGATTTGCAAAGCACGACCAAGAGATTCCACCAACCAAACATCTTTAAATAAATATTCTCCTACGGGTTTGTATTCTTCTCTCAGGTTCACAAAATCTTTCAAAGGCCCCATCACCCCTTGACTTCCCGCTGCAGGAAATGCTTCGCTGCTTTCAACGTTGTAATCCCTCAAGCCCACAGGAACGAATGAGGAACGCCCTGCCGATTCTGTCTTCAAATATTCTACTGCTTGAAGACCTGCTTCCTGACTTTTTACCACCACGTACTGCAATTTTTCACCGAGGGCAGCACCCACAGCATGCTGGTAACGGGGTTCTGTTTCAATGACATCTGCAACAGTACCATAGACATCCTGAAACTCCTGCTGAGAGCTTTTTCGCAACATCACTTTGCGAACGCCTTCGTGATAACCTTCAAAATTTTTCTGGATTTCTTCAAGAGAATGAAGACGAGACTTTCGAAGAGAAAGTTCTTCTTTCAGGCGTTGCCATTCATTCTTTGCATTTTCAAAAGCTTCTTTTTCTCTTTGAATGGAACTGTGCACCTGATCTGTCTGAAGAGAAATATCAAGCTTGAACTGGTTAAAGTCATTGAGAGAGGTTTCAAATTCTCTTCGACGACTCTGCAAGTGAGAAACCTGCTTATCGATTTCTTCAATTTCTGCCTGATTTTTACCAATTCTTCCCTTGAGTTCCACCTTCTGACGACTCAATAATTCCTGTTTCAGATTTGATTCCGACAAAGACTGCAAAAGCAACATCAATTCTTGCTGAAGTTTTTCAACTTCTCTCTCGGATTCTTTTTGCTTGGCTTCTTCCACATTCAATTGTTGTTGTGAACTCAACAAGTCTTCCTCGGACTGGGCCAGCATCAAGTCAATTTTCACCTGTTCTTCATTCATTCCATTCAAATCAAAATCAATAGAATGAAGTCTTTCTTTTACTTCTTCAATTTCTCTCAAACAATTGGCTTCCTGTTCGGAAAGTCTTTGAGTTTCTTTTGACTTAAACTGGATAGCCTGCTGGTGAAGACTGATCGCATTATTTTTTTCGTAAAGTTTTTCCTGAAGTTCCGAAAACTCTTGTTCTTGCTCGGTTAAAGAAAGTCTTAAGGTATCCAACTCGGTGTCAAACTGGGAAAGAGAGGCAGCACAGGCCGTTTCTTCTTCACCCAACTGGGTACGAACTTTTTCCCCTTCACTGAGCTCTTGATTCAGTCGCAAAAAATCATGAGAAGACAAAAGAAGCTCAATTTCACGACTTTCATCTCTCAGCTCACGATATTTTTCCGCTTTTTTCGCCTGACGATCGAGAGAGTTGATCTGGCGGGAAAGTTCACCCAAAACATCTTCAAGTCGGGTTAAATTTCCCTGTGTTGCTTCCATCTTGCGCAAGGCCGCTTCTTTGCGGGCTTTAAACTTAGAAATACCTGCCGCTTCTTCAATGATGCGGCGTCGGTCTTCCGGTTTGGAAAGAATGACTTGTCCAATCTGACCTTGCTCAACAATGGAATAAGCTTTCGTTCCCACACCCGTACCCAAAAACACATCGTAAATATCTCGCAGACGACAAGGGGTTTTGTTGATTAAATATTCACTATCTCCAGAACGATAAAGACGTCGCGTAATCGAAATTTCAGAAAATTGGGAATAAAGAGCGGGAACCTTTCCATCTTCATTCGAGAGAATCATGGTGACTTCAGCCATTCCTGCAGAAGCGCGCGCTTCGGATCCTGAGAAAATAACATCCTGCATTTCGCGACCACGAAGGTGTTTCGCACTCATTTCACCCATGACCCAACGAATCGCATCGACGATATTGGACTTTCCACAACCATTCGGCCCCACAATTCCTGTGATCCCTTGTTGAAAGTCGACGATGGTTCTGTCTGCAAATGACTTGAACCCTTGAATTTCCAATTTTTTAATTTTCAATTGTCCTAACCCCTTGAATTATAAGGAATGTTTACCCACATTCGGTAAGTAAAATATGAATTATAAGTAGCACAAGTTTTTATCAAGAGTAAAGGTGGAAAATACTAGAACTAGTATCTTTTTTATGACGCAGCACAGGATATTGGGTAGCTTGGAAGTCCCTGAAATGCCAACTTGCAAATAGACTATAATTAAGACTATAATAAAGACCATGTCTACACCTTACAATAGTCTGCTCGATACAGAGTTCATCCCCCTCTCGGAGGCAAAGGCAAAGCTTTCGGAACAAATTCGAAAAACTCCTTCCAAAAGAATTGTCATCACTCAAAATGGAAAGCCCTCTACTGTATTAATGTCTTACGAGGATTACTTAAAACTCATCCAACAAATTCCAGAAAAAATTCCACAAAAGTTCAAGATCATTGATTTTGATGAATGGAAAAAAAGTTTTCCACAACGACGCAAGGTAAGCAAAGCCATTTCAAAACTTTTCGACACCTCCACTCTTTCACGCAAAGGGCAAAAATCATATAAAAAGGAAACCGTAGATGAGTTCGATGGCCTCTCTAAAAAATGAATTAGAAAAAGCTTCCCAACTCCAGGAAGCTACTGAAAGATCCGTCACGATTGCTGCTATTATTGCCGAAGCCCTTCGAGAAATTAAACAAGATCCGATTCTGGTAGGCGGCGCTGCAGTAGAATTTTATACCAAAGGAGCCTTTTCCACTTCGGATCTGGATATGCTTGCAGAAGGAGGAGAAGAACTCATCCAAATCATGGAAAAGCTCGGTTTCGAAAAATTAGGCAAAGATTTTATCAATAAACAATTACATATCTATATTGAATTCCCCGGAAGGGGTTTAAAACCTAGTGAGCAAAGCATTCTGCTGAAAGTAAAAAATAGAAACATTCAAATTATCTCTATAGAAGATCTGATTATAGATCGCTTGTGCGCATTTAAATTTTGGAAAACGGAAATAGAAGGCGTTAACGCCCTTTTGCTCATGGAAAATAATGAAGTGGATGAAACGAGACTCTTTCAACGAGCACAGGAAGAACAGGTGGCGGATGCTTTGGATGGTATCCTTAAAATAAGAGAACAAATCATCCGTAAAAAAATCCCTCCGAAATCTGCTAATCAAATGTTGGAAAATTTGATGGAAAAGTTAAAATAATTACCGCCTCGGCACAAGCACCACTCCATTCGCCACGGAAGTAACGCCTACGAGATCTTTTTCATAGCTGCCAATTTTGGCGTAAAGTTGAGTAGAACCGCCTCCATCAAAGTTAAGGGCTTCTTTGAGTTGTAGCTCTTTCAAAAGAGTATTGGCGAGATCAGTGGCATCGACGGCACACATATCCGTAACGCCTAAGATCAATTGATTATCCTGGGTAATTCCAATGAAGGTTTTCTGAGAATCATTTTTTTTAAGAGGCATCACATGATTGTCATCGATCAAACGAGGCCCTACTTGCACTGCTATTTCAGTCGTAGATTTAGGCGCAAACTCCCCTTCTTTATCTATTCGGGGACCTGAACTTTTATCATAAGAAAAAATTCCCCACCACGAAACAGGTCGCAAAGGATTTAAAACATTTCCATCTCGCACGAGCAAACCCATGGATTTGGATTGGGTGTCAAAAAAACCCGCATTCACGGCAAGCAAGCCGCCCGTTTTATTCACCATTTCTTTTGCAGAAATTTTATTCTGACCGTAATCCGTCGCTTGAACCAACTGGAGCTTGTATTGTTTGGGGTCTATTTTAAACAACTCAAGAGTAAAGCCATTCCCCAGGGAATCTTTTCCAGACCAAGTTGCCTGCTGAAGTCCGGGCAAGAAGGATCTCCATTGAACCGCAGCATTTACTGAAAAAGAGATAAATAAAAAGCTGAGTGTCATTGCGAGCCCTATAAAATAGGGCGTGGCAATCCAGCGAGTGCATTCACGGGATCGCCGCGCTTCACGGAGCCTGTCCTGAGCAAAGTCGAAGGATTTCGCTCGCGATGACATCCTTAATTTACCTATCAATATAGACATGCGCAACTCCCTGCCATAACACATATTCCGTTGTACTCCCGACCAGCAATTCGACCAGCTCAAAATGCCCATGGGCTCCCAAAATCACCAAATCATGTCCGTGTTGTTTAATATATTCTGGAATGGCCGTATGCGGAGAGCCTTCTTTTACATCATATTTTACAACCAAATTGTAAGAGTCGAGATAAGACTTTGCTTCTTCCAACACTTCCTTCGCATCTTCTTTATCGGAGTTTATATTTAAAACCGTGAGAGACAACTTTAACTCTGAAATCAACTTTACAGAAGAGGTCATCGCTTCTCGACAGGCTTGTGTTCCGTCATAAGCTAAAAGCGGAGATTTAATCTCACTAAAATCATGGGTAATCACCAAAAGAGGGGCTTGTGTTTTTCGTACCACACGATCTGCTGTGGAACCCATCAAGTCCTTGTCCAATTTGTAATTCAAACCTCTTCGACCCAACAAAGTAAGATCATGGGTTTGGGATTTGTCAGAAATCACTTTATGAACAATTCCTTCTTCCAAGTATGTTTTGCAGGGAATATTTTTTTCTGCGCATTTCGACTGGAAGAGTGAAAGAATACTTTCTCCTCGCTCTTTCAGAATTTTCCGAGTTTCCTGGACAAAATTCATTTGGGGAATGAGAGAAAGAGATCCTGAAATATCGTAGAGAAGTGGGCCTTCCAAAGCAATAAGATCCAGGACATGCATCCCATGCAAGGTGGCATGAAGCTTCTCAGCAAGCCACAAAGCAGCATTTGTCGTTACCGTATCCTGCGGAGAACCATCGAGACATAATAAAATATTTTTAAACATAAAAAATTCCTCTCACTTAGCAACTCTCTTATTGAGATGTCGAAGAGTTTTAAGTATTCTCCTCTTTAAAGATAGCAATATGATGAAATTTTTTGACAAAATTCGAAATTTCAAACTTTACATAAATGGAATGAGGGCTCAGGAAGATAAACTTTCAGTCCCCGTCAATCCTTTCAGCGGAAGAGTGATCGGACGCGTATTTTTAGTCCCTCAAGAATCTCTCATCTTTGACGAACTCACTCCCACCGAAGAATCTACTCAACCCGGATGAACTCTTCCTCATCCTTGAAGGTAGAATGTCCTTTCACAATCACTGTTTCGCCGTCTTTTAAACCCGAACTCACTTCGACTTTATTACCTACATTTGCACCCAGCTCGACTTCTTTTCGAAGGGCCAATTGTCCATCCGCCACATAAACATATTTTTTGCCATTTTGATTCAACACCGCATCATCAGGTACCAAAAGGGCTTTACGAGTTCCCGTTTGAGGCATCACGGCCACGCCCTGCATCCCCGCTCTGATTTTCAACTGAGTATTGGGCGCAGCAATACGAACTTCATAATTTTTATTTTGAGGATCCGCTTCTGCCGCAACATAAGTAATTTCACCATTCAAGGAGATGCCCGATAAATCATCTGTTTTTACTTCTACTTTTTGCCCCTTTTGCAAATTCACCACCTCTTTTTTATTCACAAACACAGAAAGTAAAATGGGGTCAATTTTGACGATTTGAAATAACACTTCTCCCAGCGTAATCGCAGAACCATCACTTACATTCTTTTTTGTCAAAACACCCGGAATACCCGCCGTCACATTGGCAGATTCAATCTTCTTTTCCGTCAGAGCAATATCCGCCTTGATTCGATCAAGCGTCACTTCATTCGCATGGGCAATGGAGTCTGCATTATCCGGCTTATCATTAGAAGGTTCGCTATCCGCAGGAGGAGGTTCTTGCTGTGGTTTATCCTCTCCCACCTGATCTGGGTTTGTGGGGGGAGGATTATCCGGATTTTGCTCGGGAGGAGGCGCATTTGAGTCTGCATTCGGACGGGCGCCCATCGATCTCATAAAAGGAGATTTTGCAGCCGTATTTTTATTTGCAAGTCCTGCCTCAATTTTTACTTCTTGTTCCTTTAGTTCCAACTTTTGTTTTTCCAACAACAGATTGAGTTGTTCAGGGTTAATAGTCGCCAGAGCTTCGCCCAAATTCACCTGCTGACCTTCTGTTACGGGTGAGGAAATCACTTTTCCTTCTGTTTCTGCTTTTACATCCAATTTATCCGAAGGAATAAAATTTCCCTTGAGCTCGACAATATCCGGCACTTCTTCTTTGGCTATTTTCCAGACAGCAACCGGATAAATCTTATCTCCTGCTCCGGGCGTACGATGCTTTCCCTTGGAGGAACAAGAAGCACTCAAAACAAGTGCTAAACCAGTGAATAAAACAATTGCTTTTTGACTTTGAAAAATCCCCATAAGACTCCATTCATTTTTGATAAAAATGATTTCGAAGTATAATGAGGCCTTTTTTGAAAGCAAACTAAATTCTCAGGTTTTTTCATCACATTACCCAGCTTTTATCTTGACCCCCTCTTCTGCCCAATGTTAGCAGGACGACTCTTTATGACCAAGCCCGGGTACCCGCAAAGCGGGTGGGCGCGGAAATGGTTGTAGACGGAGTCGGAAACCATGGAAAAACTCGTCAGCTTAGCAAAACGAAGAGGTTTTGTCTTCCAATCCAGTGAAATTTACGGAGGAATCAACGGATTCTGGGATTATGGTCCTTTGGGAGTTGAGCTTCGCAATAACATTAAACAATTCTGGTGGAAACGTATTGTTCAACTCCGTGATGACGTGGTCGGCGTTGACACCTCGATTATTTGTCATCCCAAAACCTGGGAAGCCTCCGGCCATTTAGCAAATTTTTCGGATCCCATGGTGGACTGCAAAATTTGCAAAGGGCGTTTTCGAGCGGATCAAATTGAAGCAATTCCCTGCAACAAAAAACCTTCTCTCACTGTCAAGCAATGCGCCGTTGATAAAAAGGGAGAAGGAGAACTGACCGAAATCCGACAGTTCAATCTTATGTTTCAAACTTACGTAGGCGCTGTAAAAGATGATTCTGCGGTAGCCTATCTAAGACCTGAAACCTGTCAGTCTATCTTCACGAATTTTAAAAATATTCAAACTGTGTCGCGTCAAAAAGTTCCCTTTGGTATTGCGCAAATTGGAAAAAGTTTCCGCAATGAAATTACCCCCCGTAATTTCATTTTCCGTTCGCGTGAATTCGAGCAGATGGAAATGGAGTTTTTCATTCATCCCGATGAAAAAATTGGAGAAGAATGGTATCAATACTGGGTTGCGGAACGCAAAAAATGGTTTGAGGATTTGGGAATTCAAAAAGAGCGCCTTCGCCTGCGCGAACATGCCAAGGATGAACTGGCTCATTATGCAAAAGGTTGTACGGACGTGGAATACGAATTCCCTTTCGGTTGGTCGGAACTCGAAGGCATTGCGAATCGTTCCAATTACGACTTAAGTCAGCACATTAAGGTTTCCGGAAAAGACATGAGCTATTTTGATGATGAGAAAAAGGAAAAATATGTTCCTGCCGTCATTGAAACCTCGCTCGGTGTCGATCGTACTTTCCTCACTGTCTTCAGCGATGCTTACCATGAAGAAAAAGTGGAAGGCGAAGAGGACCGTCTGGTCATGAAGTTTGCTCCCCACATTGCTCCTTATAAGGCCGCCATCTTTCCCCTTTCCAAAAAGATCGCCGAAAATGCGAAAAAATTGGAAGTGGATTTACGCAAATATTTCAAAACCGATTTTGATGATTCTGGAAGTATTGGCAAACGCTATCGCCGCCATGATGAAATCGGAACTCCTTTCTGTGTTACCTACGATTTTGAATCTGAAAATGATCATTGCGTCACGATTCGCCACCGCGACAGCATGCAGCAGGAACGCATCTCCATGGATCAGGTAAAAAATTATTTACAAGATCGCTTGAATCTATAAAAAAGAGCCCTCACCTCTCAAACCAGGGGGGTGAATGGGAGGAATGAGTCTATGACAAAAAAATACGTTTATTTTTTCGGAGCAGGAATCGCCGAGGGCAAAGCCAACATGAAGGAACTGCTTGGCGGAAAAGGCGCAAATCTCGCTGAAATGAATCTTTTAGGAATTCCCGTGCCTCCCGGTTTCACGATTACTACCGATGTTTGTACTTATTATTATCAAAACAAACAATCTTATCCCCCGGAACTTGAAGGGCAAATCAAAGAAAACCTGAAAAAAGTGGAAGAATTGATGGGGAGACGTTTTGGCGATGCGCAAAAACCTCTTCTGGTGTCCGTTCGCTCCGGAGCTCGTGCCAGTATGCCAGGCATGATGGATACCATTTTGAATTTAGGTTTAAGTGACGAAACCGTGCAAGGCATTATCAAAGATTCAGGCGATGAACGTTTTGCTTACGATAGCTATCGACGCTTCATCCAAATGTACTCGGATGTCGTGTTAGGAGTACCCCGAATTAAATTTGAACACCTTTTAGAAGCTCGCAAACACGAAAAGAAAGTGCATTTAGACACCGAACTCAGCGCCCAAGACTGGAAAGAGCTGGTCGTGCAATTCAAACAGCTCGTAAAGCAGGAATTGGGAAAAGAATTTCCGAACGATCCTTGGGATCAACTCCACGGTGCCATTGGAGCAGTTTTTAAATCCTGGATGAACAAACGCGCCATCGAATATCGTCGCATCAATGCCATTCCCCAGGAATGGGGAACCGCCGTGAACGTACAAGCCATGGTTTTCGGAAATATGGGTAATGACTGTGCCACAGGTGTTGCTTTCACACGCGATCCCTCCACCGGCGAAAAATTCTTCTATGGTGAATTCCTGGTTAATGCTCAAGGAGAAGACGTCGTTGCCGGTATTCGCACTCCTCAGCCTATCAATTTAGAAGGCAAAAAGCGAAGTGACGAAAAACTTCCTTCCATGGAAGAAGTCTTGCCCGATTGCTACAAAACTCTCGTCGATATCTACCAGAAACTCGAAAAACATTATCGCGACATGCAAGATATCGAGTTTACAATTGAACGCGGAAAAGTCTGGATGCTTCAAACCCGCAATGCCAAGCGTACTGCCAAGGCAGCGGTCAAAGTGGCTGTCGATATGGTGAGCGAAAAACTCATCAATGAATCCGAAGCCATTTTACGTATCGATCCTGCGCAACTTGATCAACTCTTACACCCTACCCTTGACCCGAAAGCCAAAAAAGATGTTTTAGGCAAAGGACTTCCCGCTTCTCCTGGTGCTGCCACCGGTAAAGTGGTTTTTTCTGCAGAAGATGCCGAAAAAGTTTCCAAACAAGGAGAACCTGTCATTCTTGTTCGCGTGGAAACTTCTCCGGAAGATATCCACGGTATGAATGTCGCTCAAGGGATTCTCACTGCACGTGGTGGTATGACCTCACACGCTGCCGTCGTTGCACGCGGTATGGGGAAATGCTGCGTCACCGGCCTCGGGAGTTTGCACATCGATTATACTAAGCAACAATTCAGTATTTCAGGAAGAGTAGTAAAGGAGGGCGATTGGATTACCCTCGATGGTTCTACCGGTGAAGTGATTTTGGGCCAAGTCCCCACCATTACCCCTGCTCTCTCGGGAGACTTTGCAACCCTTATGTCTTGGGTCGATAAAGCACGCAGACTTCGAGTAAGAACCAACGCCGATACGCCTCACGATGCAAAAGTTGCCCGTCAATTCGGCGCCGAAGGAATTGGTCTTTGCCGTACCGAACATATGTTCTTTGACTCCGAAAGAATCGAAGCCGTTCGTGAAATGATTTTATCGGAAGATAAAGAAGGCCGTGAAAAAGCCCTAAAAAAAATCCTTCCCATGCAACGCGGAGACTTTAAAGGTATCTTCCAGGAAATGAAGGATTTCCCTGTCACCATCCGTCTTCTCGATCCCCCTCTTCATGAATTCCTTCCTCATACTGATGAAGAAATTCAGGGGCTCTCCAAAACCATGGGAGTATCGGTTGAGAAACTGAAAAACAAGTTGGACAACTTAAAGGAATTCAACCCCATGTTGGGCCATCGAGGTTGTCGACTAGGGATTACTTATCCTGAAATTTATGAAATGCAGGTACGCGCCATTATGGAAGCGGCTTGCGAATTAGCAAAAGACAAGAATTTTAAGATTATTCCCGAAATCATGATTCCTCTGGTTTCAGATGCCAAGGAACTTGCCATTTTAAGAGAAGATACTGAAAAAATCTGTAACGAAGTAATGAAAGAAAAGGGAATTCAACTTCAATACCTCATCGGAACCATGATCGAACTTCCTCGCGCTGCGCTCACTGCTGATAAAGTGGCCGAATTTGCCGACTTCTTCTCTTTTGGTACTAACGATCTCACTCAAACCACTTATGGTCTCTCACGCGATGATGCGAACAAGTTTCTTCCTTTCTACGTTGAAAAGAAAATTTACCCCAATGATCCTTTCGTCGAGCTTGACCAGGCCGGCGTGGGACAACTCATCAAGCTTGCCACCGATTTGGGAAGAAAAACAAAAGCCAAACTCAAAACAGGAATTTGCGGGGAACATGGCGGGAATCCACCCTCCGTGGAATTTTGTCACCGCAACGGACTGGAATATGTAAGTTGCTCACCGTTTCGAGTACCCATTGCCCGCTTGGCAGCTGCACAAGCAGCTCTCAAAGACCAGGGAGTAAAGGGTTCTTCAACGGTATAGGGAAAAAATGAAAAAAACAATTTTCAAAATCCTTTTATCTCTAGCTCTGTTCCTCCCAGCCTGCGCAGGGCCGTCCATCTTTCCGAATATCTCTCTTAGCACTAGCAATCCTGTTCTCGCTCAGCCCATTTTCATGGCAATTGATGAAACACGCAACCGAGGTTATCTGATCAATTCGAACAATCTCGTAAACTATGCCGATGCCTCCTTGATGGTCTTAGATCTCTCCAATCCCACAGCTCCCGTTGCCATCAATGTAGTCGCCTTGGCGAATTTTTCCGGGCAGGCTTACTTAGATACCACCAACCAATATCTTTATATTGCCAACCGTTTGAGCGCCAACGTTGATGATGCAGTTGACCAAATCATTCAGGTAAATGTAAACGAAAGCTCTCCCCAATATCTCAACATGGTTCAATATTCCACGGATGGAAATCCTTTTGGCATTACCTCCGATGGAACGAATCTCTATATTGCCTGTACTGGTTCCGCGGATTTGATTCCTTTGTCTAACTTAAACATACGCACCAACGTCAGCTTTAATGTCCAAAACAATTTGGGTGTTACCCTCAATACTTCCGGAACCCGTGAATTGGCTTTATCTCCTTCAGGTCAATATTTGTTTGTCACAAACAACACTGCCCAAATGTTGATATTGAATGTAAATCAGATTGCAATTCCGGATCCTTCTCTCCAAGTCACCCAAGGTGGGTCGGCAGCGGTAGATTATGACTTAGCAAATACTCTTTCTACCCGTGGCATTGTAAGTGATTCAAATTATATTTATGTGGTAGATGGCTCTACTCCGGCACTTAAAATCTTGACCGAACAAAACCTTCCCATCAATACCACAGCCACTCCGATTGAAATTCCCATTTCCCAACTGGCCGTTGCAGAAATTCCCTTGAATACCAATCCCAATGAAATTGCTCTCGATACAATTAATGGAAGGGTTTACACCACCATTGCAGGCACCATGAGCAATGGAAACATGGGAACTGCCAGTTTAAATGAAGTCTCTGTGGTGGATACCACCACTCTTACCCAAATCGCTCAAATTTCTCTTACCAATAATTTGCCTGCGGGAGTCGCAGCAGCAAATAATCCTTTTGGAATTTCAGTGGGACATTTCGGGGGAGTACCTTATATTTACGTTCTCAATTTGAATTCGAACAACATTTCAATTATTAATGGAAACACCCTCTCAGTGGTTGCAAGCTTTCCTTAATATTTTTGCAGGTTCAACATGAATGCTACAAAGCACTTCAAAAACTTTTTTTTCTTCTTCTTTCTTCTTTTGTTTGCCGCCTGTAGTAGTAAAAATACCGTTCCTAATGTTTTGGTGGCGCCTTTTGTTCTCTCGGTAAACAACCCCAACAGTTTGGTGGTTACAGCAGACATTCAAAACAACAATCTTTCTCTCATCAGCTTAACCAGCAATTCGGTTATCGGCGGTGGTCCGATCATCACCAGCTCAAGTTCGATTATTCTCCCGACTCTTCCCCAAGATTTAGCAACTTTTAATATTGGAAACGGAATTACACGAATTTTTATTGTGGGTACGGGAACTTCTCCGAGTAACACCATCGTCGTATTAGATTACAATCCCACGACAGGCATTGCGCTTTCACCTATTTCACCTATTACGGTAGGAAGCGGAAGTAGCGATATCCTTCTGGGTCTCGCTGTCAATTCCACCTTGGGTGTGGTCTATGTTTCCGACAATACCGCTTCGGTAATACACGCTTACAATGCCAACACCGGTGCTGAAGAAAGTAATTCTCCCATCAGCGTGCAGGCAAGCCCGGGGAAAATGCATTGGAATTCTGTGACAAATCAGTTGATCGTTTCTTCGCTGACCACAAATAGCATCAGCCTTATAGACACCACCGATCTTTCCCAGGCAATTCAAACCTTGGACGTGGGAGGCTTTACCAGCTCGGTCGCCTCTGCTACAAATTCCAGTGGAACAGCGCTCTTCGTGATTGAACCCCAAACTAACGAAGTACTCGTTTACAACTTGAACACCAGTAATCCTTCTGCAAGCACACAAATCGGAACCACCATTACTCCTCCACCTTTGGGGACCTCCATTACAACAAGCGATGTTCTTTCAGGGGCTGCAACGATCATGACGGCAGGCCCTCTTGCTTCGGGAATGCTGGGTGGATTTTTTACTCAATCCACTGGAGACATGGGTTGGGTGAACGTAGCAAGTGATCTGAGTTCCTATTCCGCAGGACGCGTTCCGGTTTTGAACGGACAAAATGCCTACGGCATTTCTCCCCAAACCGATTCTAACGGAAATGTATTGAATGCCTATTTTGCTTCTCCGAATGGAAGCGCCATCACTTGGGTAGATGTGGTGAACAATACTTTCGCAGGACAACTTCTGTAGAAATTCAAAAGATTTTTACCACCATAAGCTTGCTATCGTCCGAAACGGCCACCCAAAGGACCTTGCTGGCCGGCATTTCCACGCAAATTATTTCCATCATTATTGACGTTATTATTCACCGCATTTGGATTCTGGTTTTGATAACCCTGACGTTGGTTGATAGTTTCTTGTTGCTGAGGGGTAACAATAGGACCGCCTGTAGCACCCGCTGCCGTCACCTGAGAATCCTTCAAGCTGTTTATTTGCGCGTTTTCATCGTAAGCAAATACTGATGTACCCATTAAAAACACACTCAAAGAAAAAATGACTAAATACATTTTCATAAATACGCTCCTATCAGTTTGATTAAAAGCTAGTGTACGCCTTGGTAAAAAATCCGGCCAGAAAAAAGAGAGGCAAACAAACATGCGACTCTAAGATTTATGAAACATGTAAAGGAATGTAAAAAAGAGTTGAAAGAATTAAGTATCCAATTCGACAAATTGCTTCTGGGTAGGGACAATCACATTTTGAAATCCCATTTTTTGAATGTAACCTTGAAGAGCAAGAGATTGTTCTTCGTCTCCATGAACAATAAAAATTCCCTTCAGGCGTTTTCCACAGGCTTCCACAAACTCGAGAAGCTCCGTTTTATCCGCATGGGCAGAAAAGGAGTTGATCACTTCTACGCGGGCATTCAACTCTCGTTCTACGCCGAAAATTCTCACTTTTCTCCGCTTTTCAACAATTCGGCGACCCAAAGTATGTTGCGCCTGATAACCGATAATCAAAATCGTATTATTGGGGTTTTCAATATTATTGCGCAGGTGATGAACAATACGCCCCCCCTCACACATACCGGAAGCAGAAATAATGATCATGGGCTCTGTTTTATAGTTCAATGCCCGACTCGATTCTGTGTCCGTCAGATAGACCAGGTTTTTGAAGCCAAAAGGATCTCCTGTTTTTTGAATAAAACTGCGGGTTTTGGCATCGAGACTATCCGGATGAAGCTTAAAAATATCCGTAATCGAAATCGAAAGGGGACTATCAACATAAATCGGAATTTCCGGAATAAGCTTTTCCCGGGTTAATTGATGTAAGGTAAAAACGAGTAACTGAGTTCTTTCGAGAGCAAAAGACGGAATAATCAATTTACCTTTTCTTGAATAAGTTTCATTAACTACTCGAGTGAGCTCTTTTTTCATCGTATCAATGGGATCATGCAATCGATCGCCATAGGTACTTTCAATCATCAAATAATCTACCCCTTCAGGTGCTTCAGGATTACTCATGAGAGGCATATTTTTGCGGCCCAAATCTCCTGAAAAAGCGATTCTCACTTTTTCACCACTCTTCTTTTTAACATCAATAGCTACAATTGCGGAACCCAACACATGTCCCGCATCTAAAAAACTCGCTTTAATATGAGGAGTGATAGGAAAACTTCGATGATAATCGACAGAAATATATTGCCCGAGCGCCTGCAAAACATCTTGTTCATCATAAATAGGTAAAACCGGACCCATTTCAGGATCATAAAGCTCGTGTCGGTTGATGTAATCGGCATCCTGCTGTTGAATGTAAGCTGCATCCATTAGCATCACGGAGCATAAATCTCGAGTGGCAGGAGTAGAA
>CAYPXN010000002.1:0-3304 GCA_964414715.1 uncultured Pseudomonadota bacterium
TCGTTATCACGTAAAAGTTGGGTGACATTGCAAGTCGGATTGGTCGGAGCACAAGAACTGTCTCCTACGCCCAAAGGCATGGAACTGCTTCCGTTCCAGAAAATATTTCCACGAATATTCAGGTTTGTATCAGCATAAACAGTTGTGGCCACATTTCCGGTGGAAGGATTTGAGCGGGGACTATCCACCTGAATTTGTTGCCACTGACTTTGGAAACCCGCAGGGTTGTAGAGAATATTATTGTAAAAATAGATGTTTTTATTGGGAATGTTGAAGACAGTCCCACTGGCATTTCCCCAACCTCCTAAGTTGTAGTTGTTTTGGCAGGCACCGGGCAATCCGGTGTCTCCATCACATTCCTGACTTCCAAACACAAATTCCACCAGATGGCTTCGGCTACCAATACGGTAAGCGGTGTTGTGGGCGATCATGATATTGAATCCGCCATTCACGCCGAAAGCAGCGCCTTGAACATCATGAACGATATTGTTCATCACCTTGATATTTTCTGCTTCATAAGTAATCCAGGGGTAGACCATGTATTCAAAACCGGTTCCCTGACCGGCGGTAAATCCCCCCGTTCCGCAGTTGTAGTACTCGTTTCCTTCAATAATGAAATAAGCAGAACCACCCTTTGTATATTCGCACCAGTCCTGCCCGTCGTGAACCTTGTTGTTAATGACGTGACCGTATTGTACGGCGACAAAATCGATGGGGTTATCATCGGCACCATGAATGTCAGAATCTTCTATGTAGAAATATTGGGATTGGTTTACCTTGACGGTTTCATGAGCCTGACGATTACCTCCATCCGCTTCGATGTTTCGTAAAAGAAAGTGATCGCAGGTATCACAATGAAAAACGTCTCCTGCGTTTTTGATGATGATATCTGTCAGATAAACGTAGCTTACCTGGTAAAACTGGATATTCCCGTTAAAAAAGACGGAGCCTCGTCCATTGGCAGCGGTGAAAATTACCGGCTTTTGGAAAGTTCCGTGCAAAGTGTCGAGATAAAGATCGCTGTAATAATTTCCGGGAAGGAAATTTACCTTATAACCCGTACTTGAGAAACCGCCGGATTGCATGCGGCTCCAGGCACCCCGTATTGTTTGCAGAGGTGAGCTGCTACTCAATCCGTTGTTGTTGTCGCTCCCTGTGGGACTCACATAGAGATTGGTGAGCGTGGGTGATCCCATGTCATAAGGAGATTCACTGTATGCGTTGATGGATAACAGGACTAAAAAGACAAAGAGTAGCCCCTGACTAAAAAAGCGAAATGCTTTCATAATCCCCCCCTTTTAAATTGTAGAGACTTTTTTCAGGATCGAGGAATCCTCCCCATTTGCGGGAGACTTTGTCTAAAAACCCTCACTCGAATTGAGTGAGCCGAAGATTTTTTACAAAGTCCCTCTCCCTGGGGAGATTAGCCGATTCTGAATTTAGCCCTCATTGATAGTTGAATATCTTGGGTTTTATTGAAGCAAACTGTGTGCCGGGTGATTTTGTTGAGTTTAATAACAAGATGAAAAGGTTTGTGAGGGCACTGGAGAGATTTTTAGAGAAGTTTTTGACGGTTCCAGTCAAAGAAATGTCGAAAATTTGGATTTTGATTTAAAGGGATTGTGTTGGAGAAATATGAAGTTGGAAGAAGAGATAAAAAATATTATAAATCGAAAATGAAATCAGGGGAGGATAAATGACTTTAAAAAAGATTTTTTTGGGAAGTGGATTGTGTTTGTTTGCTTTTTTGACACCACTGCGTGCAGCAGATCAGGAACAACAATATAAAGGTGTGGCTTATGTGTGTACGGGGGTGGGAGAAAGCAAAGAGGATCCCAAATGGAAAGTGTATCCACTGAAGTTGATGTTTGCAGGGAGTGGTCGGGCTTATGTGTCGGAAGTGAAAGCCGAAATTAAAGATTCAAGTGGTCAGATTATGCTCAAGACAGAATGCGATGGTCCTTGGTTACTGGTAAAATTGAAACCCGGAAAATATCAGGTACAGGCAAGTGCAGAGGGAGGGGGGCTTAAAACTACGTCTGTAACGGTGCCGGAAATGGGGCAAAACGAGGTGGTGATGCGTTTTTCGTCCATTCCTCAAGGGACAGGGAACGAATAGTAAAAATATAACGGGATCAGTTTCCTTGAGTGTTCCCTCGGATTCGCTGTAAAGATCAATTTTTAATCATTTTGATGGTTTTATTATGTTTTGATATCGTGATATTTGCAGCTCACTCGTCCACACTCAAGGAAACTGATCCACTAGCTAAAAAAGCTTTTGACATTTAATTCTCATTTCTTATATACAATCAAAAATTTGCCTAAAAACTAGAGTGAGCAGACGATGAGATTGAAAACTAAAAAGAAGAAAATGGAATTTTGCTAAACCCTTCCGCCTAAGGCAGAGGGGTTTTTTTTTGCACTTTTATCCCCTCCTTAGATAAGAAGGGGATTCAGGGGAGGTCTGATGATTGGACCTCACCCCATCCCTCTCCTTGTAAAGGAGAGGGAGGAGAATTATGAAAACTCTTTTGAATTCTGAACAACTTCAGAAAACTATTCGTGAGATGGCCAGGCAGATTGCTGCTTCTTATTCTTCTTTTGAGGATGTTGTGTTGGTGGGAATCCAAACCCGTGGTGTTGTGTTGGCAAAGAGAATTCAGACAATTTTGGGAAAAAATGCCCCCACCCTGGGAACCTTAGACATCAATCTCTATCGTGATGATTTTTCTTCGATGAAAAAAATTCCGGTGGTCCAAAAAACAGAAATCCCCGGAGATGTGGAAGGAAAGGGAATTCTTTTGTTTGACGAAGTGCTCTACACCGGCCGTACGATTCGGGCGGCCATGGATGCGCTGATGGATTTGGGTCGCCCGCGTTTTATCAAGCTGGCAATTTTGGTCGATCGAGGTGGAAGAGAGCTTCCCATACAGCCAGATTTTTTGGGCATTGAACATAAGATCGGCCCCAAGCAAGAAATTCAAGTGAGGTTTCAGGAAATTGATGGAGAGGAAGAAGTGAGGGTGAAGTAGGGGTGAAGTGAGGTTGATTTGTGTCATTGCGATCCGCCGAAGGCGGAGTGGCAATCCCGTGAGTGCACTTGGGGGATCGCCACGCTAACGCTCGCGATGACAAAAACTAAAAAATAATGATGAAACATAAACATTTACTCACAACAAAAGATTTGGAAGTTTCAGAGGTGGAAGAAATCCTCCAGAATGCCCGTTCTTTTAAAGAAGTGTCTGAGCGTGAGATTAAGAAAGTCCCGACGCTGCGTGGAAAAACCATTATCAATCTTTTCCTC
>CAYPXN010000003.1:0-26725 GCA_964414715.1 uncultured Pseudomonadota bacterium
GCGGAGGCTTTTATTTTTATGCTCCGGCTGTTGGACGAATTTAGAACTGGATGCATTGAGATAACGATGGCCGCTTGAATCTTTTAGTTTCCTAGAATGAATACAAACTATCTAAAACAGACCTTAAATTTTTTACAAAAATGTAAATAATGTGATTTTTGAAAACGCTTCATGGGTAACAAAATGATTATTTCTTAGCGACTATTAACTTTTATTTATAGATATAAGGGTGAAAGTTTTGGCCTCAAATTTGCTTACAATTGGCCTAGGAGGCGAAATGGCTACTCAATCTTTACCGACTGTACAAACTACAATAACAACTAATGATTTCATTCCTGAACAAAATGAATTGGTATTTGCGCCTGGAGGCAATACTTCTTTAGGCTTTCTGGTTGATTCGAATAATAATGGTGTACCTGATGTTGGAGATAGTTATGTTCCTAGAGGAAATATTCTACCAAATAAGAATGACTTAAAATCCACTCTTTGGACGATGGAACTTGTTGGTTATGTAAAAAAACAAGATGTGAATAGTTATTTACAGTCTCTTCAGCCTCAAGAAATTAATCGTGATGATTTTTTAACACAAAGTTTGGGAGTGCAGGATATTATTATAGGAGCGCCGGCAGCTATAGTGATGGGGGGGGTGGAATTAGTTTCTGAAATTGATAGTGGCCTGCAAGAATTGGCGAGTGAAATAGCCGATACGGCAAGTGGATACAATCCAGAAGAATATAAAATTGCAGATGCGCAGTCATCTTTTACTTATGATCCTACTATTGGTCCTTTATCAGGAGATATGTCTCCTGCTCCGGGGAGACATTTAGATAATAAAAAAGACTTTAATGGGCTTATAGACACGTCAAGCTATGAAGTAATGGCAGCTGGATTAGATGAACGTCAAATGTTTGAAATGATGAGATGTCTTCAAAATAGGGTTATACTTGATCAACTGGCGAGTTTACCCCAATTTCAAGATATAAAAAATATCCTTATGGAAATTGGTGAGGAAATTGATTTAGCAACCCCTATGGGTAGAACGAAGCCGCAAACTCTAGCTGAACAAAGTGAAATGGAATTATGGATTGCCTCTGAGCCGATGAAAAGAGCTTATACAGAATTAGCAACTGAATTAAATAAATTTATTAGAAATATTACTCAGCCGAATTGCGATAGAGAAGCCTTAATAGCTTCTTTAAGAGAAGCTGTTACAGATTTTAAAATCTCGATTGCAGAGTTTGTTGAAAGTAATAAGAGTCGATTAACGGAATTTAGTTATCGAAATAACCTTAAAGAAATAATGGGTCAACTTTTAAATGAAAGCAGGGGAATGCCTGGTGCTGGTAAGGGAATATATGTATTGGTTGGATTGACTGTTTTAGCAGTTGGAGCTGCATATTACTTTTATACTAAAAATAAATAAAAGTCTTAGATTTATTGATGAGATATTTACTGTAACCATAAAAAAAGCCCCTGTAAAAACAGGGGCTTAGTGGTTTGCTCCGGCTGCTGGGACCCCGTTACGCTTCGCTTCACGGGACTTCGACATTATAAGTTCATCAAAGATGAACTTCTGTTGGAAGGTCGTCGAACCAGTCCGCTTGTCGCTGATTCAAACCCAGTTGAAATAAAAAAACCAAAGCCTCTAAAGAAGCTTTGGTTTTATTTTGCTCCGGCTGCTGGGCTCGAACCAGCGACCAAGTGATTAACAGTCACCTACTCTACCACTGAGCTAAGCCGGAGTATGAAATCAAAATTTTAAAAGATCATTACAAAAACTAAATTATATATCTACCATGGTTTCCGCCTTTGGCTCCAACCACTTCCTCGCCCACCTGCCTTCGGCAGGTACCCGGGCTCGGTCGCTGAGCTAAGCCGGAGTGTTGACACTGAAAAAGCTTATCTGCTGCGTTGCGGTTTCGTCGTCAACGCTCACATACCATCATAGGTATGCTGCGCTTGACTCCTCACAGCTGCCTTGCAACTAAGGCTTTTTGAGTGCCAACAAAAATTTTCATTCAAAGAACGAATAAAAAACGGCTTTCGCAAGCCGTTTTTTGGGTGTTTCTATAGAAATCTTACAGCCCTGACAATCCTTAGGATTAGAATTCAAAAAACAGGGTTGAGCGCACAGCATAAGCGTTCGATGCCGGATCAAAAATAATCGGATTCATAACGTTCGGGGTAAAGCTGGCATTGGCCAAGTCGCTGTTCTTGATATCGAAAGCAGCGCCCGGAATCAAGATACCGCCGGTGAGATTCCAGAATACGTGGTCAAAGAATTTTGCTTCCACAATCAAATCGGTTTCAATTCCGTACCAGCTGCTTGCATTATACACGCGAGGTAAGCCTGGAACACCGGTCAACTGAGAGAAGTTATAGTTATAAACATAAGAAGGAGCCCATGCGGTTACAACGTGAGCCCCCACTTTCAACCATTGAGCCTGGGGAATAATATGGGAGAGATCAAATTTATGTTTGTAAGTAGCTCCCACGTAGGCGGCATTGTTTACGAAGTTCGAAGTAATGGGTCGATTTCCCATTACAGTATTTCCATTGATTTGAACTGCAGGAGAAGTGCCTAAAGGAGATTGGAACATCAACAAACCGATATGATAATCGGGTTGGAAACCGAATTGGGTGATGGTGCTAGAGACAGGGTTGGAATCCCCTTGAGCAAATCCTGAAATCATTTTCCATTCTTCAGCTCCATGAATTCCTTCCACTTCCAAGGCGCCCATGTTGACGCTCAGGTCATATTGTCCGTTCAAGCAAACAGGACCATTCAAGAGAGAATTTCCGGGAACAGTGATTGCAGGAATACAAAGTGCGGGAGCAATTTTTCCACCTAAATAAACGTATTCCAATTTTGCGGTAATCGGACCTTTTTTGTATTTTGAATAAAGATCGATGTAATAGCTTAAGGTGGTTCCATCATAAGGACCATAAGGCTGACCATTTGCGGGATTGGTTGTACTACCAGAAGAATCCACAGCAGGACTTCCCACAATTCCATCAGTGCCTGGTCGGAAACGTAAACCTGCGTAGGTTCCCACTTCAAAGTTGGGACGTTGATACATTAAAGCTTCTGTAAACTGCCAAGTATCGTGAGCAGAACTGGTTCCTGTGCTTCCTTGCACGCAGTTGGCGCCGTTGTTACTTGGAGTAGAGCCAGCGGGTGCGCAGGCAGTAGGATTGCTTCCCAAGAGAGTAACTTGGGGAGGACCCTGATTTTGGTAAACGAAGTCGATCAAAGAAGCAAAAGCCAAGCTGGACTTGTCATCGATATCCACTTTTCCAATATACAAGAATCGGTCAAAGGTATTTCCGAACAAACTATCCCAGTCGTTACCGTCATTTTGGAAGATTCCCAAGCCCCAGTTGGAAGCTTGTCGACCCAAACGAAATTTTCCGATGGGAGTGAGCAAGTCGACATAGAAACGGCGGAAGTTGATGTTACCACCATATTGGTGACCGGAGGTGATATCTCCTGCAGCACCGCCTGTTACGCCAAAAGCACCGTTACCACCGGGCAAATTGATTTGTCCGGTCAAAGGACTGTAAACTGAAAGATATTGGGTTTGATTGCTGCCGAAGCTGACGTCATCCAGGAAGTCAATTTGCGCATGGAAAGAAATGTTGTCGTTCACTTTCAAATTGGGTTCCAAGCGAAAGCGTTGGATGCCGTAAAAAATATTTCCGATTTTATTGTTGTTGCCCTGATTTCCTTGTTGAATATTGTTATTACTTTGGAGATCAAGATTGTAGTCATCTTCCAATCGTAATCGGTAGTAACCGTGTGCCGAGAAATCAAGTGCCTGAGAAGCACTGGAAAATAGAGAAATTGCCGCAATGGCAACGACTGCGAGATGTTTTTTCATGAGATTACTCCCCTCAAAGTTAAGTCGAGGTTTTATTTTTAAAGCCGAAAAAATAAGATTGAGCTCTTCTAAAAAGAAACCGAATAAGTGTCAACTAATTTGAAGTTAAAACAGGGACTTATTATGACTTGAGGTGTCATGGTTTTTATATAGATGAAAAATAAAAAACCCCATCCGCTAAAGCAGATGGGGTTTTTGTTCTTCGAAACAGATTTGCAAGGCTTACATCATGCCGCCCATGCCACCCATTCCGCCCATTCCTCCATGTCCGCCCATGGCAGGCATGTCTTTCTTTTCTTCGGGCTTTTCGGCCACGAGGGCTTCAGTGGTGATCATGAGAGAAGCAACCGATGCTGCATTTTGCAAGGCATTACGTGTAACTTTGGTAGGATCAATAATACCGGCATCGATCATGTCTTCGAACTTGTCTTTTGCGGCATTATATCCAAAAGCACCCTTGTTCTTTTTGATTTCTTGAACGATGAGAGCACCTTCTACTCCTGCGTTTTCAGCAATTTGACGGCAGGGTTCTTCCAAGGCACGTTTTACAATATTTACACCCACTTCTTCTTCTGCGGGAGCTTTTACTTTTTCTACGGCATTAATGCAGCGAATCAGAGCGACACCGCCTCCGGGGACGATACCTTCTTCCACTGCTGCGCGGGTTGCGTGAAGAGCATCTTCTACGCGGGCCTTCTTTTCTTTCATTTCAGTTTCGGTGAAGGCGCCCACATTTACCACGGCGACTCCGCCAACGAGTTTTGCGAGACGTTCTTGGAGTTTTTCTTTGTCGTAATCACTGGTGGTGGCTTCAATTTGAGCACGAATTTGAGCAACACGTGCTTCGATTTCGGTTTTGGTACCGGCACCATCCACAATCGTGGTGTTATCTTTATCGATGACGACGCGTTTTGCACGGCCGAGATCTTTAATCGTAATGTTTTCAAGTTTGATTCCCAATTCTTCAGCGATACATTTACCACCGGTAAGAATGGCAATATCTTCCAACATGGCTTTGCGACGGTCACCAAAACCGGGAGCTTTAACTGCAGCGGCATGTAAAGTTCCACGGAGTTTGTTCACGACGAGAGTGGCTAAAGCTTCACCGTCCACGTCTTCGGCAAGAATCAACAGAGGCTTACCCAATTTTGCGATGTTTTCCAAAACCGGGAGCAATTCTTTCATGGAGCTGATTTTCTTTTCATTGATCAAGATATAGGGATTTTCGAGTACGCATTCCATTCTTTCAGGATCGGTAACGAAATAAGGAGAGAGGTAACCGCGATCAAATTGCATACCTTCCACAACATCCAGGCTGGTTTCCATTCCTTTTGCTTCTTCAACAGTGATTACACCTTCTTTACCCACTTTATCCATGGCCTTGGAGAGAATTTCTCCAATGGTGTCATCGCCGTTGGCAGAAATGGTTCCAACTTGGGCAATTTCTTTCGGATTTTTAATGGATTTAGAAAGGGATTTTAATTCTTCGATGGCAGCAGCAACGGCTTTTTCAATTCCGCGCTTTAAAGCCATGGGGTTATGACCGGCAGCCACTGTTTTGGAACCTTCACGAAAAATAGACTGAGCAAGAACGGTTGCGGTGGTGGTTCCGTCTCCGGCGGTGTCACTGGTTTTGGAAGCAACTTCCTTCACCATTTGAGCGCCCATGTTTTCAAATTTATCTTCCAGTTCAATTTCTTTTGCAACGGATACACCGTCTTTGGTGACCGTGGGGGAACCGAAACTTTTATCCAAAACCACATTGCGACCACGGGGTCCGAGGGTTACTTTTACAGCATTGGCGAGAACATCCACGCCTTTCAGAACTTTTGCGCGGGCTTCTTCTCCGAAAACAATCATCTTAGCCATACATAATCTCCTTTTACAATTTATCCTTCGACAGGCTCAGGATGTCCCAGTGCTTTTCACTTGGACATGGTGAGGCCCTCGAACCATGATTTTTTTATTCCACGACGGCCTGAATATCATCTTCTCTCAAGATGAGGTATTCTTCGCCATCGATTTTGATTTCATTACCGGCATATTTGGAGAAAAGAATTTTATCTCCTGCCTTGATTTCAAGGGGGGTAATTTTTCCATCTTCAGTGATACGACCACTTCCTACAGCAACCACTTCACCTTCTTGGGGTTTTTCTTTGGCAGAGTCGGGGATGATAATTCCACCTTTGGTTTTTGCTTCTTCTTCGATGCGACGAACAATTAAACGATCGCGCAAAGGACGTACATTGATCTTCTTGGCCATGTGACATTCCTCCTAAAGAATTGATATAAGCCTAATTTTTTTGGACTTTTTTGACCGCAGGCCTTGCGCCCGCGAGACGTAGGGTCATATAAGCCCTAAGTGGGCAAAGTCAAGGGAAGTACCTAAAAAAGTTGAAAAAATATTCGCTAGAAGCGCCTTTTATTCGCTTCTTCTTCATAATACTTCTTATAAAGAATGTCCCATTCGCGGTGGGCTTCTGTAACTCCCCGTTTTAACGAAGAAATTTTAGCGCGTACCGCCTCGTCGATTTCATCTTCAATTTTGAGATAATTTATGAGGGTTGCTTTAATGACTTTCAAAGATTCGTCGTCGTCTTCATAGTCGACAAGGTCATCATTATATAAGCCATCCCAGATAAGATGGGCGATATGGGAAATGCGTTCATCGCTTAATTTCATAGTTTCTACTCGTGTGTCATCCCGAGCGAAGCGTGGGGATCTCGTGCGTGCACTCTCGGGATTGCTTCTCCGCCTTAGGCGGATCGCAATGACTCTATATCACCAAATTTTTTTCCTTAATAAGCTGTTTCTTAATCATCTGAAACACTTTTTGGGCGTCCAATTGCCCTGAGCGGATTTGAGCCTGGTATTGATCCATGAGTTTTCGTACATCCGCATCCAACTTGTCTTCAGCTTGAAGATCTTTGGTAATGGTTTCTAAAATTTTATGATAAATTTTGTCTTCGGAAACCTTGAATTTTGTTTTTCCTTTTTCAGGAAGGGCTTTGACGAGAAGATGAGCAATTTTTTCGACTTGTTCTTTTTTGAGACGCATAGGTTATTCACTACAACAACTATGTTGGAAAATGCTAGTTTTGAATTTAACAAGGATGTCATCGCGAGCGAAGCGTGGCGATCCTACTACAAACCTGGCCCCTTTGGGGTGAGTGCACTCTCGGGATTGCTTCTCCGCCTTAGGCGGATCGCAATGACTCCAAAAGTTTTTCCAGATATTTTTCCGGCATCTTTACGGATCCCAATGCGCCATGCCCTTTCATTTTATCCCCATGAAAATCGGATCCGCCGGTGACGCACAAATTACGTTCTTCCGCCCATTTTGCGTAATGAGTTTTTTGCCAGGCCTTGTGAAGGGGGTGAAAGGCTTCGATTCCCTGAAGACCCTGAGAGAAGAGTAAAGCGAGAATTTCCTGATTTTTCAAATGGCCCGGATGAGCGAGCACACTGATGCCGCCCAGATTCCGAATCAAGTCCAACACTTTTTCAGTGGGAAGTTCTTTGCGAGGCACATAGCCTGGTTTTTCGAAACCGAGATAGTGCTGAAAGGCGTCATGCAGGCTGGAAGAGTATCCTTTATAAACCAAAGCCCGGGCGATGTGTGGTCTTCCTGCAGCGCTGGGAGAATGGATTTGTCGCTGAACGTCTTCTGCGCTGAGGTATATACCTGTTTTTTCTAATTTCAAACGCATGGCTTCCAAACGTTCAAGTCGATCTTGAAGCTGCTCTTGCAGAAATACTTTAAGTTTTTCGGATTGGGGATCCAGTCCGTAAGCCAGGATATGCACTTCTTCTCCCAGGCAGTGGCAAGAAATCTCAATACCGGAAATCCAGCGAATTTTGTGTTCGGCGCAGAGGGCTTGAACTACAGGAAGCGCATCCATGGTGTCGTGATCGGTGACACTTAAGACATCCACTTTATTCTTTTTGGCAGCCAGGACCAATTTTTCAGGGCTGTAAGTTCCGTCGGAGGCAGTCGTGTGAGTATGGAGGTCGATATTCATTAAAAGCTTTTCAAAAATCTACAGAGAGTTCTCACCATGACTCCGGTTCCCCCTTTGGGGCAATAGGCATAGGGTTTGTTTGCCCAACTGGGGCCCGCAATATCGAGATGGACCCAGGGAATTTTGGCATCGACGAATTCTTGCAAGAAAAGTCCGCCATTGATGCTCCCACCCCAAGAGCCGCCAATATTTTGGATGTCGGCCACAGTACTTTTAATCTCTTCCTTGTATTCTTCCACGAGAGGAAGTTCCCAGAGATATTCTCCGCAATATTTCCCGTGTTCGATGAGTTTTTGGGCCAGTACTTTTCCTGTTCCCATGATGGCACTGTAAAGTTCTCCGAGAGCCACCAAGCAAGCGCCGGTGAGAGTTGCAAGATCGATAATCATATCGGGTTTTGCTTTACAGGCGAAGGCTAATGCGTCGGCCAAAATCAAACGGCCTTCCGCATCGGTGTTTAAGACTTCTACTGTTTTTCCGCTGTACATTTTTAGGACATCTCCCGGACGAGTGGCATTGCTATCGGGCATGTTTTCGGCAGAGGGGATGTAAGTGCGAACTTCCACATCCGGTTTGATTTCTCGCAAAGTTTTCATGACGGCAATAAGTGCAGCAGCACCGGCCATGTCATCTTTCATAGTCTCCATGCTTTTGGGAGGTTTCAGAGAGAGTCCGCCAGAATCGAAAGTGACTCCCTTGCCTACAAGAGCGATTACTTTTTTGGGTTTGCGGCTGGGTTTGTAAGTCATTTCAATGAGGACTGAAGGATGTTTGGAACCCTGGCCTACACCAATAATTCCCCCCATGCCCATTCTTTTAAGGTCGGCGAGCTTGAAAACCCGAGTGCGAATTCCTGAAATTTTTTGCGCATGTTTGCCAAGCACCTCCGGCGGTTTGTCATGAGAGGGGGTGTTGACCAGATCTCGAGCAAAGTTGGTGGCCTGGGAAATAACTTCAGCTTCATGAATTGCTTTTTTACAGCCCGCCACAAAACGGGAAGAGGGAAGAGGGAAGAGGACGGATTCCAACTTGCTGCCCGGGGTTTTTTTGCTTTTGTAGGCAGTGAACTTGTAAGAACCCAATATAAATCCTTCGGTAGCAGCACGGCTCGCTTCTTCAGGGCTACAAAGATCTTCACAAGCCTCTGTAATGGTGTAACAAACACTTTTTGCCTTGAGAGCTTCGGAAAGAGCATTGAGTTTCCCCGTTGCTTTGCGAATGCTTTCCACTTCAAATTTTTTCATTTCTCCCATGCCGACAAGGACTACGTATTTTGCCTTGAGTTTATGATGGGTATGAAAATTCTTAAGTTCGCCCACAGCGCCTTTAAATTCTTCTTGTTTTAAAGTTTGTGAAATCAGGCCAGCGAGCTGTTTGTCGACACGGTCGAGGGTGGAGTTTTTTTCGATTTTCCCGTCAAAAATGGGAAGTGCTAAGAGATCGGTTTTTGTTTGGAGACTATTTTCGTGTTTGGCGATGAATTGAGTCATGGGAGTCCTTTTGTTATGATTGCTTGCTAAGTTCAATTGATTGCTATGTAGATGATTGATAAGTATACCAGTGAAACCCTATTTTCAAAGGAGAAATTTTTCATGCCGGTCGCAAAAAAGAAAAAAGTTTATTCAACGGTGATGCTGAATGTATTGGGAAATGTTGCGGAGATTCGTTTGAATCGTCCGGAAGCGATGAATGCTTTTAATGTAGAACTGGCGACGGAATTAGGTCAGGCCTTGAAAGAGGTGGCGCTAGATAAAAAAGTGCGTGCGGTGATTTTGAGGGGAGAAGGGAAAGCATTTTCTGCAGGGGGTGATTTGAAGATGTTTCATGCTCAGCTTCCCAAGCCCGCTGCTGCCTTCCGAAAAATTACCACCTTGTTGAATGGAGCTATTCATCTGATCCGTACAATGCCCAAACCGGTGATTGTGGGAGTTCATGGACCTGCTTTTGCTGCGGCTTTTGGTTTGACTTTATCTTGTGATCTGATTGTGGCTTCGCATTCCGCACGTTTTTCAGCATCCTATTTGAATATTGCCTTGTGTCCGAATGGATCTGCGAGCTTGTTTTTACCACGTCTTGTGGGTTTTCATCGTGCGAATGAACTTTTGTTTACCACGCGAGTTCTTTCTGCTTTTGAAGCCTTTGAATGGGGAATCGTCAATCGTGTGAGTAGTGATGAAGAGTTTGATGCAAGCTTGTCCGATCTGGCTCAAAATTTGGCAGAGCGCCCGACACGCACGATGGCTCGTACGAAGCTTTTGCTCAATCAATCTCTCGGTTTGAATTGGAAAATGCAACTTGAGAAAGAAAAAGAAGCGATTGCGTGGTCTTCTACCACTCCCGATTTTGCAGAAGGAGTGACGGCCTTTGTGGAGAAAAGAAAACCGCAATTTACCGGGAACTGATTTTTCGTCGAAGGTTCATCCAAACAAAGCCGAGTGTCATCATCATGAAAAGAAGATGGTAGTTAGGTTGGGTGCGTTCACTTAAGCTACATCCTCCTTGCAAGTTTTGACTCGTAATTTGAATCCCTGATCCACCACTGCCTTTTGAAGAAGAACCATTGCTGGATTCCACTTGTGCCTCAATTTGTAGAGAACCTGCTTGAACAATATGTGTGAGAAGAAGAACTTGTGAGCTTCCTGAAGCGGCAATGTTTCCGAGTCCGCAAGTAACAAGCTGATTTGTAGCGCTACAACCATTGCTTGTATCGAGGGAAACAATGAGATTGCTATTCTGATTTTGGATTTCTGCAGAAAGAAATTCGAGGGAATCGGGGAGGGTGATTGTGAGAATGGTATTCTCTGCTTCACCGTTTCCTTCATTTGATACGGTAATGAGGTATTGTGCATTACTTCCTACCTCAAGAGGAGCGGAAGGGGCTTGAATCGTAATATGCAGAGCCGGTGAACCGCTTCCACCACCACCTCCTCCTCCGTTATCTTTTACAGTGACGGAGACAGAGTTTGATTTGCCGTCGTAATTTGTATCGCTACTGGTGGCTGTAAGATTGATAGAGAAAACATCATCCGTTCCATCGCCTGAGGTATCGGTGCTTGTGACCGTGACTGTTTGAGGGCTGCTCCAATTCGAGGATGTAAAAAGAAGAGAAGCGGGAGAAACTGTTCCAAAATTGGTATGAGTACTTACAAGATTTACCGTTACATCCGAGCTGGGTTGAGTTTTCAAAGCAACAGTAAAAGTACCCGTTCCTCCAAGTTCGTTGATAGTGATTGAGGTTTCAGAAATATCGAGGTTGGGATTTAAACTTACATAAGGAGTACAATCGGAGGTTTGACCGCTGACTCCGTTTGATTGAAGTTGCGAAGCGCTAAAACCATCCAAAGCATCATAATAAAGAGCAATGTAGCCTGCTCCTCCGGGTGCACCGTAAAAGTTCCCCGGCATTCCATTTGCGTAAACATTGCCATTGCCTGAAACATTCGATGCATTGATCCAAACGGATCCTCCAGAGCCCCCTCCTTGGCTATTTGCTGTACCTGCATTTGCGCTAAGATTTCCATTCAAGACAAGGTTTCCGGAAATGGAGAGACGGATTGTGCCTCCCCCGATTGCCATATAAGTTCCTCCCCCTGCTCCTCCCGATCCGGGGAGAAAAGGAGCTGTGGCAGTATCATAAGTGGTAGAAGGCGGACCATAAGAACCATTACCTGCTGAACAGTGTCCGGCACCGCCGTATTGGGGCCGACCGGCACCTGCTACTCCCGGGGTATCACCCGATGCACAGGCATAATTTGAATCTAGAAGATTGGGGCCGAAGCCTTCCAGATAAGGAGTGCCTGTGGATCCTGAGCAACCTTTTGCGTTTGCGTTGATGCTCGAGTTTGCATCGATATTGAGGGAAGTAATTCCCGTCCAGGAAACGCTAGTATTGAGAGTCGAGTTTATTAATGAAATTTGGATGGGATCATTAATAAATAATACCCCGCCCTGATAAGAAGAATATCCTGCATGTCCGCCGGTGTAGGTAAAATTGTTGAGTGTGAGATTGTTTGAGAGATTCCAATGGCTTTGAGAACCTGCTTTGTTCATCGTGAAAGAATTTGTTCCAGAGTTTGTGAAAGTGTTTGCGGTCAGGTTAAATTGGTCTGCGTTGGCGAAAGTCCAGCTTATGCCTGTGACGTCCAATGTTCCTGTAATATTAAAATTAATTGTGCTCAATGAAGTGGAGCAGTTCCAGGTGGAGCCTCCATCGGTATAATTTGTGCTGCTCGAAATGTTGAGAGTACTAGCGAGGCTTGAGCAATATAAATTGGCACCAGTATCGATGCTGATGCTGTGGCGTGTGTAATCTCCTTCGCTGGAAAATTCGAGGCCCGAAGTTACCCGCAAGTCATCTTGTGTTTGATCTACGATATAGGTAGTTCCATTTTTCCCATTGTTATATCCTGTGCCTCCTAAAGCTGTAATATGTGAAAGGTCAAAGCCGTTATTGGTGTTGTAATAAACAGCAATTCTTCCACCGCCACCTCCTGCGCCGTAATAATCTCCATTTCCACCCGAGGCGCTCATCGTGCCTGTTCCCGTGAGAGTGCCTGTATTGAGATAAACCGTTCCTCCTGATCCACCGCCTTGTGCTCCTCCATTGCCACCGGCATTACTGGTGATGTTGCCGTTAATAGTAGAAGTTCCGCTGATATTGAGAATGACAATTCCTCCGCCGTAACTACCACCACTGTTTGATCCGCCTCCACCGGCTCCCAATAAAATGGGAGTGGTCACAGAATCATAAATGGCACCTTCCGCAGAGTAGGAAACGCCTCCTGTGCCACCGTGGCCTGCTCCACCGTATTGCCCTTGTCCGGATCCTCCCACTCCTGCCACGCAAGTTTTATAAGTGCCAGATCCAGAATCGGTATCGGGGCCGTAGCCTGTTAAATAGGGGCCATCACTGTTGCTGCCGGGACAGCCTTTGCCTTTGACGTTGAGGGTAGCCGAATTTGAAAGGGTGAAGTTTGTGGCTGTGATATTGATGCCGTTGATATCTTGGGCAGCGTGAGTAATACTTCCGTTCACGGTGACATTTCCACTGACCGTGATGGCTCCATTCAGTGTGAGAGTGGCACCAGTATCAATAATGAGATTGTTGAGTGTTCCTCCTGCGCAAGTTTCTAGATCACTTTGGCTTTGAGTAACGTCTGAAGAAATGGTGCAGGTTCCTGCATGCAAGTGGGTCTGATAGAGGAAAATTAGAGAAAATAAGACAAGGCAACACATTCCCTTGAGAAGATTAGAAAGAAGAGTTTTTTTCATAGTTTTTTCTCAAGTGATGAATCGTGTGCATCCCTCAAGAGATAAAATTTTAATATTATTTAAAATTATAAAGAATGTGGCGAGATTTGGGAACTAGGCATGTTTTAGCAAGTTTTAACAAACGTTACTTTTTCCACTTAATCGAACATCCCATGGAAGGCATTTGAGCAGGAAGGGGTGTTTTGCCGGAAAGCAAAGTATCGAGAGCTTCGCGAAGTTCGTGCTGAGTGACCTTGAAAGCATCTTTCCAGTTATCATCGACACGGCCATGGTAGGCGAGTTTGCGATTTTGATCGTAGACAAAAATATCCGGCGTGCAGACGGCGTGATAAGCACGTGCGACTTCCTGGGTTTCATCGACGAGATAAGGAAATCCGTAATTTTTTTCTAAGGCATGTTTTTTTATATTTTCCGGCCTATCCTCTTCATGATCGGTGGGATCATTGGAGGAAATTCCGATGAGTTGCACGCCTTTTGCTTCATAATCTTTTCGAATCTGAATGAGCCTGTCTTCGATGGCCCTTACGTAAGGGCAGTGTACGCAAATGAACATGACAACGAGAATTTTTTTATCTGTAAAGCTTTCGAGGGAATATTTTTCCCCGTCCAAAACATTTTCCAGATGAAAGTCAGGAGCCGGAGTTCCAAGTTTGATGTTTTCTGAATTGAGGAGGACCATATTTTTCTTTCTAGGTATTAATTGCCTTCGCAGAACTATTTCCTGGAGCGGTTTCAGAGCCGGCATACTCCCTATCCGCAATCCACAACTTCATGCCGGATCTGGCTTGTTTTTTTGCTGCGGATTAGCCAAAAAACATAAAGCGGAAGGAAGTAGGTCTGGGAAGGCTTAGTATTTCCTTCTTTTCATTTCTTTTAAAATGCGAATTCCTGCTTTGCACTTGTCTATCAAACTTCCCGTATAATGTTTGCAAAGGAATTTCAAAGTTTCATAAAGCTGACCATCATAACCAAACCACCAGAAGTCCTTGAATCCTGGGAGGCGATTTTCATGAATATGAAGTACATGCACCATATCATGTAGTCCCATTTTCCCATGAGTTCTGCCAAAGCCACTTTTTTTGAGTCCACCCCAAGGAGTTTGGCAGAGGGCATGGGTGTAAGTGCATTCGTTGAGGGTAACAGTGCCTGTACGAATTTGCTGGGCAATTTGTCGTCCCCGTTTCAAATCTTTCGTCCAGACTGAAGCGGTCAGCCCGTATTCTGAGTCATTGGCAAGCTTGATTGCTTCGTCTTCGTTTCTAAATGTCATAATGGGAAGCAGCGGACCAAAAGTTTCTTCTTTCACACAATTGAAACTATGATCCACTCCGGTGATGACGGTAGGAGGATAAAAATATCCCTTCATGTTTTCAGGACGTTTTCCTCCCGTGACAATTCTGGCACCGCGCTGACGGGCTTCTTCTACATGCGCTTCCACAATTTTGAGTTGAGCTTCTGTAGTAAGAGGTCCCAAGTCATTGTTGGTTTGGGTGCTGGGACCTTGTTTGAGAAGTTTTGTTTTTTCGACGACTAATCGGGTGAATTCGCTTGCGACATCTTGATCTACATAAAGTCTTTCCACCGAGGCACATACTTGGCCCGAATTCATGAAAGCTCCCCAAACTGCTGCAGAAGCTGCATTGTCCAAGTTTGCATCACGGCAAACAATCATGGGATCTTTGCCACCCAATTCGAGGGTGCAGGGGATTAAATTCTGGGCACATCTTTCCATCACCCGTTTTCCCACGCGCACGCTGCCGGTAAAAACCACTTTATCCAAGGGGAGATCCAGAAGAGCTTCGCCCGTGCTGGCATCACCAGGAAGATGTGAAAAGACTCCTTTGGGAAGTCCCGCGGCTTGAAAAATTTCCTCGATTTTAATTCCGACCAAGGCGGTGGCATCGGCAGGTTTTAAAAGGACACAATTTCCGGCCATAAGAGCCATCACCACTCCACTCATGGGAATGGAGAAAGGAAAATTCCAGGGAGAGATAATTCCAACGACACCGAGTGCTTGATAATAAATTTTTGAGCGACGACCCAATAAGGCCATCATTCCGATGGAAACTTTTTCAGGTTTCAGGATTTTTTCTGCATTTTTTGCAAAATAATCCATAAGTTCGCAGATCGGGAAAATATCTGAGGATAAGGCTTCAACCCGTGGTTTCCCATTATCTTGGCTGATCACTTGGGCCAGTTCATCCAAATGTTCCAGAATATACTCTTTTGCCTTGAGTAAATAAGTAGCGCGTTCCGAATAGGAAAGTTTTGACCAGCCAGGAAAGGCCTTTTTTGCATCCTGAAATTTTTTTTGTACCCATTCCGGACTACTGACCTCGATTTTTCCCAGTGGTTGTAGTGTTGCGGGGTTACGGTCGATGATAAAATGAGGCCCTGAAGGAGAATTAGGCTCTAGGGGGAGGTTCATGGAAGTAGAATTTTGTGGAGTTGTAGCCATAGTAAGGACCTCTTCTTTGTTCTCTTTACTTTCAAATAGGATGGGCAATTGATCCACTGATTTGCCTCTGGATTAAGTTTTTTTATAAGTTAGCACTCTTGTTTTTAAGTGCAAGAGTTTGTCGATGGGGGTAGTCAGGGGGAGAGACCGAATTCTCCCCCTGACTTTAGCGAACTTTAGCTTTGCTAAAGTGAGCGAATAAAACATCTGGAAAGAGAAAATGTTTTGAGTTAACTTGCAAAATCCTATGGCTCAACGAGAAGACTCTACAACTCAATACATTGATGATAGTAATTTGCCAGGTTTTGACTATCAAATTGCCTATCATCTGAAAAAAAACCAACTTTACATCAAGGTATTTCATCAAAAAAAACCGATTACCGGTTTTGAAAGATTTGGCATCGATGTGCTGCGTTTGCAGGAGCGCTATGCCAGCAACGTGGAGTTGGATCCGGCTCATCGGCATTTTGTGCAGAATTTACTTCGTTTTGCCCATCGGGATGCTGCGGAAGCCTATTTTGTGGTTCCTTTTCAGCATATTGCTTTTTTTCTTTCCAGACTTTGCAAATTTAAAAAAGTGACTTCCCTGGATTCGAGACAAAAATGGGGTTTTGCACCCGTTCCCCTTTTGCCAGTTTTGGAACTTGTAGCACCCTCCTTAAGCCCCATTCAACTCAAGTGCAGTTTTCAAAGGGAAGATAATAAAAAAATATTTCCCTATGCCGAATTGAAGGTGTTTTCAGGGAATAAAAGCTGGATCCTTCATGGCAACACTTTCTATTCCATTAAAGTGACGGAAGCGAATTCCATTCTGGGCGATTTTGCAATTGATGGAACTTTGGCTTTGCGTGGAAAAACCGCGGTAGAGTTTGTGGAAGAAACCCTTCCTTCCATGGCCAAGCGGGGAGAATTGAAAGTTCCCGCTGGATTTGTCGTTCCAGAATTGATTCGCCCGGAAGCACAAACTCTTCATGAGTTTTCGGAAGATAGTAAAACAGAACGTTTGGTACTCACACTTCGCTTTTCTTACGGAGGGCATTCTCTTCCTCCCGCAGAAAATGACGATGATCTTTTGGCGGAAGTCGAAGAACAGGGTGTGAAATTTGTGATTTGTCGTGATTTGGCTTTCGAAAAAGGGGTGCTCGAAAAATTCTACAAAGAGGGTTTCAAAAGAACCGGGCCGGATCGATTTGAAATTTTGGGTGAAGAAGCCTTGGATTTCGTGGCGGAAGAACTTCCCGAACTTAAGAATAATCCTTCCTACAAGTTTTTGAATTCGGTGAACCATTTTCAGGTGATTGGTCATGTAGGAAAAGCAGAGCTCAAAGCAAAAGCCCATCCCATTAACAACGACTGGTTCTGGCTGGACATGGGTTTTGATTTTGAGGGTGTAAAAGTTCCTTTCGAATTGGTGAAATCCTTGGTTGCCGAAGGAAGAAATTACATTCCGGTTCCCGGAAAAGGTTATGTGAAAGTGAATCGAGAGGAGATTCTTTCCATTGCCGATAAGCTTTCCGAATTGGAAATGGAAGTGGATGAACAGGGTCGCATGAAATTACGACGCTTCCATGCCCCCTATCTTGATGGACTCTTGAATATTGATTGGAGTGAACAACAAGGGTTGAGCGAGGCGATTGTCGCTCTAAAACAGACGGGGATTTTACCTCACCACTCTTTGCCTGCACATTTGCAACCTATTTTACGCGGCTATCAGCAACATGGATATGACTGGTTGAATTTTATGCATCAGCATCATTTTCATGGAATTTTGGCAGATGACATGGGTTTGGGAAAAACTTTACAGATGCTTTCCTTTTTGCAAGATCAAAAAGATAAGCATGGCACAAAACCGAATCTCATTGTGGCGCCGACCTCGGTCGTTTTTAACTGGCAGCGTGAAGCAGAAAAATTTACTCCCGATTTAAAAGTTCTGGTTCATTCAGGTTCTTCACGTGCAAAAGATATCCAGAATGTGGAAGAACTGGATTTGGTGCTCACCAGTTATGCCTTGTTTCGTCGTGATGCGGAAATGCTCAAGAAGAAAAAATGGCGTTGCGTAGTGCTGGATGAAGCCCAAAATATCAAAAATTATCGGAGCAAAACCGCCCAATTGGTAAAGGATTTGGAATCGGATCAGCGTTGGGCCTTGACGGGTACACCTCTTGAAAACCGTCTTTCGGAATTGTGGTCTATTTTTAGTTTTCTCATGCCCGGATTTTTGGGGAACTACAATCATTTCAAAAATGTGTATCAACAACCTATCGAGATTGTTCAGGATGAAGAAGTATTGGAGCGTTTGCGAAAAAGAATTTTTCCTTTCGTCATGCGACGATTGAAAGAAGAAGTGGCTCGAGAACTTCCTCCCAAAACCGAAATTACCCAATATTGTGAAATGACACCCGAACAGAAAAAGATTTACCAACAAATGTTGATGGCTTGTCGGGAAGAAGTATTTGAAGAGGTGGAGAAGAATGGCCTTGAAAGAAGTCAGGTTTCCATTTTTACGGCCTTGCTACGTTTACGCCAGATTTGTTGTCATCCTGGACTGATTGGAAAGAAAAAAGGAATCGAATCAGGGAAACTTTTGGAATTTGAAGATTTGCTGTTGGAAATCCTAAGCGAAAATCATCGTGTGTTGGTGTTTAGTCAGTTTGTGGAAATGCTCCAGATTCTCAAGGGAGTTTTGGAAGACCACGAGATTGAATATGAATATCTGGATGGCCGCACGCGCCATCGGGAAAAGCACATCAATAATTTTCAGAAAAATGAAAACGTGAAGGTGTTTTTGATCAGTTTAAGAGCGGGAGGTACCGGAATCAATCTCACCTCTGCGGATTATGTGATCCATTATGATCCCTGGTGGAATCCTGCGGTGGAAGATCAGGCAACGGACCGCGTTCACCGATTGGGTCAAACTCGGCATGTTTTTTCATACAAAATGATTACCAAGGATAGTGTGGAAGAAAAAATTTTGGGACTTCAGGAGAAGAAAAAAAATCTGGCTCGCGGAATTCTTTCGACTGATTCTGCCATGGGCAAGAAATTCAACATGGAAGATTTGAATTTTTTGTTTTCTTAAAATAAAGTGAATTTATGTCCGCTCCTATTCAATATCTCGACCAACATTTTGAAAAATTCCTGGATGAATTGAAAGATTATTCCCGCATTCAGAGTGTAAGCTTTGAAGGTTATCCCACTCACACGCTCGATGAATCGGCCGAATGGACCGTTCAAAAAATGAAATCGATTGGCTTGGAGAATATCCAAACCATTAAAATTCCTCATGCGCATCCTTATGTCTATGGTGAATGGATGCATGCACCGGGTAAGCCGACTTTGCTGTTATATGGGCATCACGATGTTCAGCCCCCGGGTCGCCATGAGTTGTGGAAATCCCCCTCTTTTGAACCGACATTGAGAGAGGATGGAAGATTATACGGACGCGGTGTGGCTGATGACAAAGCCGGAGTGATGATGCATGTCGCGGCCGTTGAAGCTTATTTGAAGAGTAATGGCAAACTTCCTTTGAATGTAAAAATCATTGTGGAAGGTGAAGAAGAAACGGGCAGTGAGCATCTTGAAGAATTTTTAAACCAATACAAAGATTTATTGAAAGCCGATGTGTTGGTACTCACCGACACCGCGAATTTGGAAGAAGGGCTTCCTTCGATTACTTATAATCTGCGAGGAATTGTGGATTGTGCGGTGGAAGTGCGAACCCTTCATAAGCCCGTACATAGTGGAATGTGGGGTGGTCCTGCGGTGGATGCGATTACGGTAATATCGAAGCTGCTTGCGAAACTGACTGACGAAAAAGGCAAGATTGCCATCCCCGGTTTTTATGACGATGTTCCTCCCATTACTAAATTTGAAAAGGAAAAAATTAAAAAACTTCCCTTTCAGGAAGGGAAATTTCGAGAGGAGCTTGCTTGTGTGGATTCTTTTCAGCTCGGGGGAGAACAGGAATTTTCGGTATTAGAGCGCATGTGGTATCGCCCTTCTGTGGCTGTCTTGGGAATTGATGCCCAGGATGTTGCAACAACCAGTAATAAAATTGTGGAATGGGCTCGTGCAAAAATTTCTTTTCGGATTGTGGCAGGACAAGATCCCCATCGTTTAATGAGTCTTTTGACAAAATTCCTGGAAGAAAATATTTCCAACGGAGCGGAAATTAAAATCACTCCAGGTGTTGCGAATCCGGGGTGGCGCTGCGACCCTGAAGGTCCTGCCTTTGCCGCGGCAGCGCGCGCGATGGAAAAGGGTTATGGTACACCTACCGCCTTTATTGGTTGTGGTGCTTCAATTCCTTTCGTCAAACCTATCAGTGAAGTCTTTGGAAATATTCCTGCCTTACTCATCGGCATTGAAGATCCTCTCACGAATGCCCACGGTGAAAATGAAAGTCTTTCCCTTTCGGATTGGAAAAAGGGGATGAAATCGGCAGTGTATCTTTACGAAGAACTATCCAGGTTGCAAAAATAAAAAAGCCACGGTCGTAAACCGTGGCTTTTCTTTTGAAGGCACTTTACTTATCTTTTTAACAGCTGCTGCATTTGATTCAGGACTTTATTGAAGGTGGAATTTCCTTGTCCATTCATCACAGGTCCGCCGGGATCTTTTGGATCAAGGCTCATATTATTTTGTCCATTATTAACGCCCTGTTTTTGCATTACAGGCCCCCCTGGATCTTTGGGGTCGAGATAAGTTTTGCTTTGGCCCATATCGGGTTTTGCGTTATTCATTACGGGTCCGCCCGGATTTTTAGGATCCAAACTCATTTGACTTTGACCAAAATCAGGTCGGGCAGGATCGCCGCTGTTTTGATAGATATTTCCTTGTTTTTCAACATTTGCACCAGGTTTAAAGTTCATGGCTGAACAGAAGAAACAAGGATCGCCTGTATCGATATATCCTTCTTCTCCTCCACCACAGTCATCACCCACGCAATCATCGCCATCGCTACCATCGTCATTATCCCCATTATCTTCGGATGAGTCATCCGATGTTGTATCAGTAGAAGAAGTATCATTGGATACTGTATCATCCGAAGTGTTATCAGTATCAGTGCTCTGATCATCTGTATCTGTACTAGGATCAGAAGCGGGAACCACAACGGCACCATTAGCTTCCTTAATATTTCCTTCACTATCATAAAATAAGGCATGTCCTGCGAATTCTCCCGCATAACCGGTTGCCCAGCTTGGCCATGAATACCCGCTATTACCACCGCCATTTTGCCCGGGGGTCGATTGTCCTTCATTGGTAAATACCTCTGTTGCATTAGAGTCAAGAGCCGGATCTGTATCCGCTGGTGTGTTTTCGGGTGGTACGCTCACTCCGGGAGAGCCTGGTTGATAACCCTCACCTTTGATATTATCGGTGATCGTGATAATGGTGGTACCTTCCGGAGTGGTGCCTACCCACGTTGTTTGATATCCCGTATAATTACTGCCGGCATTGGTTACGATAACCTCTGTATCACCTGAACCATAATGCCCCTGGGTCACCGGGCCTTTTACCCAACCGCCCGCGCTTACATTCCCACCTGTTATTTTGGAGAGAATATTCTCAACAAAAGATCCTCCTGCTTTTTGTTTTCCGATATCTACGGGCGTTTTGAGGATATTTTTCAAGCGAGTAATGCCATAAAAGCGCCTAGGCGTGAGGGAAACTCCCATCTTGAGTGCTCCTTTGCGTTTCAAGTTGGGTGTTTCCATGTAATAGCCATATTTTCTGTTTAGCCACACCGTGTAGTATTTCGTATAGCGTGGCGACTTATCCAAATAATCGAAGGTTTTTCCAGATTTATGTTTATAAATTTTTACTCTTTCCCAATATTTTGTTTGTTCTCCGTACTGAATCTTTCCACGACTACCGATGAAGACAGGTCTCTTCGGGTTTTTTGGATTAATCCAGGGGTTCGTTTTAGGTTTGATTGTCAACACGGCTTGGTTTTTAACTGTTGTTCCTGGCGGAGTGGATGGAGTTTTAGATAAGCTTTGAACAGCATTGACTGTACAAATATTACTTAAGCATAGTAAGGCGCTCATCGAAAAAAATATTCCGAACTTCTTCATAACTCCTCCTTCGAATTTTTATTGTATCTATTGTATCTTAAGATAACAGTCGAAAGACTCCCTTAATTTTTTCTATTTTTTAAAAAGAAGCAAAATTGGAGCCAAGAAAGAGAAGTTTAAAGAAATGAAAAGTTGTAAAAAGTCATGAGGTGAAAATCAACGGAACCTTGATTGAAAATTGAAAAAATTGAAATTATTAACACCATATCTACAAAAAGAACAATAAAGTCAAAATTGGATTCATCTGACAACATTCCTCATCCTAAATCGATAAAGCTATTTCCTATGACCCCACCTGTTAAATGCATTTTGAATCCACATGAGGCTGAATTGATTGTTCAAGACTTACAGCCCTCCTATGATTATCTACAAAAGAAAGTTTGTCCGGATTTAACTCGAGCAGAATACTTTTCGATGCAATCACAATTGAAAACATTCATCCCATCTAACAAAGGTGCCATTGCTTTTTTATGGAGAGGAAATTCAGTGGAAGAAGTTCTGCCTTACGTTCCTGTAGATTTGGGAGATTGTTCAGAAAGTTTAAATAGTCCTCGATGCGAGGCATTGGGAGCACTAGGATATCTTTCCCAAGCTTCGGCCGAAATAGAAGAAAGCTCAGGGCTTCTTTCAGACTGTGATTGGGAGGATGCATTGTATGTACAAAACCAAAAATGGGATTGGTTTTATCAAGAGAATAAGGATTTGAGGATAAGTTTTAGAATTCCTGAAGAAGTGAAAAATAGCTTGAGTCCTGATGATAAGCGACTATTGGGCACTCTAGCTCTTATCAGTCATTTTCTGTATGAAAACCAGAAAACTACTCTGGTGGACAATAGCAATACTCTAGCTTTGGCCTGTTCTCAAAAAGCAGATTGTAATGTTATTTCTACTCGCGCTTTAGACTTGTTGTATCGCACTGGAATTTCTCATCCAGAAAGAGTCGAAGTGCTGCACTTGCCTGGTCATGTTGTCTTGCGAGTAAATTTAGTGGATGGCAGTTTTGTTTATTTCAATAATGCGAAAAATTTCTTGCCTTCAAATTCTTTCATCGGTCTCAGCGGTTCTGAGAACTTCCTGCCGGCCTGGGCCATTTTAGCTTCTAATTTAGGAGACTTGTCTTGTGTTTTTATGAATCATTATGACGATAGAGCGAGATTTTTCTCTGAAGCTTCATTGATGATTAACCCAAACTCGGTGGTGAATCGCGTTAATTATGGCATTGCTTTGGAGAAGGACGGTAATATCGATGGTGCAATTCGTGAATATGAGGAAGCTTTGGTTTTAGATTCAAATAATGCAGTTGTTCATAATAATTTAAGCAGGGCATTGGGAAAAAAAAGTGAAATACAGCCTTCCTTTGAAAACTCACTTTTTCATTATTTTAAAGACGCGCGTTTTTCCATGATATTACAATTGCTTTGAATATAAAAAAACTAAGGTTTTTCTTGTTTCATCAGAACCACTCTCTGAGGGAATGGAATATCAATCTTGTTTTCATTGAATACATTATTAATTTTTGTCATGAGATCGGTTTGAACATCCACTCGTTCACCGGCGTCACCAATCCATACTCTCAAAACAAAATTCAATGAAGAATCTCCGAATTCCTTGAACTCTACGCGGGGAGGAGGATCTTTAAGGACGTTTTCGTGAGAAGCTCCGATTTCGGAAAGAAGTTTTTTTACTTTTTCCACATCGCTGCCATAAGCCACTCCCACGGGAATTGCAAAACCTGCCACAGAATTTCCGTAAGTCCAGTTCGTGAGCTGACCGGCGAGAAGTTCTCCGTTGGGAATCAGAATGGAAGCCTTGTCTGCGGTTTCAAGGACAGTGGAACGGGGGCCAATTTTAACTACACGCCCGGTGATGTTGTTGATCTGGATGATGTCGTCTATTTTGATAGGTCTTTCAATGAGCAGGATGATGCCGCTTGCGAAATTGTTGGCGATATTTTGCAGGCCAAATCCCAAGCCCACACCCAAAGCTCCTGCAAGTACGGTGATGTTTTGCAAATCAAAACCGAGAATGCGCAGGGAAATCAGGAGAGCAATGAGGGTGAGTGTGTAACGAACACCGGTACTGAAAGCTTGTTGGATGCCAGGATCCCAATCTTTTTGTGGATAGATGTTTTTTTCTAGAATGAGCTCCAGAACACGCGAAATCAGTGTGGAAATATAAAAAGTTAAGAGAACTGAAAGCAGAAGGCCAATGGTTGCTTTCATGGGCCCTACCGTAAAACCCCAATTCCAGATGAAAGAGATCAGGTTGAGGAGTTCCGGTTTCAAATCCCAAATAAGACTCAAGAGATAGAGGAGGCTGGACCATAAAGCGATGCGGATCCAGAGTTGTAATGTCTTTGCCCATTGTAAAACAATTTTGAGTTGAAACTTGAACTTGCGGAGCAACAGGGAGGGGAGAATGTGCTGGGTCCATTCATTGAGAGCGTTTTTGACGAGTACGAAAAGGAGAATGGTTCCGGAAGATTTTAAGGTTGCATCTGCAAGATAGTCGGAAAGCAGGGTGTAGCCGAGAGTGTCGAGAACAAGAACCAAAAGTAACACTAGAAAAATAAAAAGATGCAAAACATTTCGGAGACTTCGAATGAGTTTTGGGTGGGGTGAGTGATCAATGAGGTAGCGGCTCCAGCGAGGTCTTGCCAGAGAAAGCAGAAGAAGGAAAATCAGGATTTCGAGAAACCATTCAAAAATTTGGCTGGCTTCCGAATTGTAATTGAGAATGAAGGAAGCAAAATTCAGTAAAGAAAAAAAGAAGGTAAGCAGGATGAGTGTGACAAAGTGAAGGTGAATATAATTTGCATCGGTTTCAGGAATTTTGACCAAACGGCCCAGGGAGGTTTTCTTGCACAAGAGAATCCTGGAGGATTGCAAAAGGAGAACGCTGACCCATGAAGTGCTGAGAAAAAAGAGGATAAAATAAGCGAGTGATTCCCGAATTTCTGAAAAAGTAATTAGTAAAAAGGCATAAGCAAGAATTAAAAGTAGAAAAGGTAAAGAAATGTAAAAAGATTTTCTGAATTCTATTCCAAACTCTTCGATGATGGTGGTGCTGTTTCCGGAACGTAGTTTGGGTTTTGAAATTTTAAGCAGAACGATTCCGCTGCCAAGCCAGGCAATTAAAACTATGATGAAGCGGATGAGGTTGTTTTTGAGTGTCTTGAAAATGAGTGTGAAATGGGAAATGAAATCTTCCTGATAAGTATGAAGATTGCGAATCCTGAATTGGAATTCCTGAAAAGCCAGGTTAAAGCTTTCCATGGAAAGATTGGGTTGATTCACCCATTTTAGTTGTGAGAAACGAACTTTTTCCCAGCGTTTTTCAAGCAAAGCGTAGTTCTTTTGACAAATGTCTACGGCTTGGCTCAGGGCTGTCTTGGCTTTCCCCAGATTGGCGAGAACGTCATCGGAGTGATCACTTTCTGTTTCGAACATTTTGAGGATGCTTCGTATATCACTCAAGTTTTGTGCGAGTTCAGATTTGCGGTTAGGATCTCTTTCCTGGGTAAGAGCGAGCTTTGCATCGCTTTCCTTAATTTTCCAGAGTTGGAGTTTGCTGTCCATGCGGATATGCATTTGCGAAACTTCCTGAATCTGGCTTTCGATATCTTGTAAAACATAAGCGTAGGAATCTCGCATCAGTTTCCAACGATTGAGAAAGGGACGAAATTCTTCGACGGAAACTTCCTGGATTTGAAGAAAGGCGGGAACTTTTGCCGCATCTTGCTCCAATGATTTTTCCCCGTCGTCGATTCTTTTTTGCAGACCCTCCAAGTCTTGTTCAATTTCAGTGAGTCGGCTTTTATATTTGTCAGTCAGGGTTTGGGCTTGAACTACTTCATCGGATGCCTGGGGGGTGTTTGTGTTGCTGTTTTGACTTTCTTGTGCTGAAGAAAGTGAAAGAAAGGGTAGAGAGAGTAAAAAGAAAAGCAAAAGTATAAGTGAGTACCACTTTCTTGATTTGAGCATGGGAAAAACCCTAACAAAAATCAGGGGGAGGGGCAACAGACATTGCGGTGGTGATTTGAGAGTAAATAGGATAAAATCAAAAAATGTTTAAAAAAATTATTTTAGGAATTGTTTTGCTTTTTCCTTTGAGTTTGCAGGCAGGTCCTTCCAAAGTAAATTCTTCTCCAGGAATGGCATCGAACTCTTCCGAGTTTAGCATTGAGTTAAACAAAAATTTTTTGTTGGAAGTAAATCAGAAGGCAGTTTTGAAAGAAGAAGGCCTGAGTATTTTGGCGGTCGAGGTTTTTGATGATCTTTGCAAGGATGGGATGGATTGTAGTGAAGGTTCGATGAGTATTCGACTTCAGGTGAGCAAGGGGGGAGAAAAAAAGGATCTTCTTTTGACGAGTAAAGAGGGTCGCAAACCTGTAAAACCCGTGGTGCTGGAAGCTTTTGGTTGTAAGATTCAGCTTTTGGAAATGGGCGAATCTGCGGCGATGTTGGTAGTTAAAAAATAGGAAGATTCTTCAATTCTTCAAAACTATGTATAAGATAGTCTGGTTTGCAAGCAACGAGTTCTTCAGCATCTCTGAAGCCGTAAGTTACGCCGCAAGTGAGGATTCCTGCGGCTTTCCCGCAGTCCACATCGATTTGTGAATCTCCCACAATCAGCGTCTTGGGTTTTGTTTTAAAATCTTCAAAAATCGGGTCTAACATTTTGGGGGAAGGTTTTTGATAGGGTAAACTATCTCCTCCGATCAGCCATTTGAAATGTTGATCGATGTTGAGTCCTTCGATAATTTTTTTAGAGAAGGCATAAGGTTTGTTGGTTGCAATCGCTTTCGGAATTTTAGGAAATTTTTCAAGAAACCCTGCGACTCCCGGATACATCTTGGTTTCAACAAGAAGATTTTCCATGTAGTGATCCCAGAAATTTTGTGCCACCTTGCGAGCTTGTTCTTCCGTGGGTTCTCCAATGACATCTTTAATCAAATACATCATGCCTCGGCCCACAAAACTTTCGATGGTTTTTTGTGGAAGGGTGGGAAAGCCT
>CAYPXN010000004.1:0-16949 GCA_964414715.1 uncultured Pseudomonadota bacterium
ATATTGAGTCCAAGTGCTGCTTTGAGATTTAGGTTTTAATTGAACAAGCTTTTTACGAAGATTATTAAGAATCATTTTTAAAACAAATTTAGCTTGTTCGGGACTAGAAAAGAGTTTGGGTTGATACTGGACGGATGTTGATTCCTGTTTTCTTTTTCCTAACCATTGAGGGAGTGTGACAAGGCTAAAAAAACGAGGAAGAAGCTTTTGAACGAAGTTAAGTTCTTTATATATCCGATCACTGGATATCCCATCCCTTGTAATAAGAAAAATTTCTTTTAAAGAGCTTCCTAAGTATTTCTGGGCAAGCAAGGGTAAAATAAAATTTCTTATAAATTGGGCATAGGGTTTCCAGGTTCCGTCAAGCAGGTTTCTTTTTTCAAAGGAGAGTATGTCTACAAAGCAAGGTGGATTTCCGTCAAAAAGAATATTGTATGGAGTTGCATCTTTCAGGGAATAACCAAAATCTAATGATTTTTCTGCAAGCTCTAAAGTTAATAATCCTGCTTCATAAAGCATGAGAGGTGACCATTCGTAGGGGTAGGAAGGAAACAAGATCCTGCGATGTTCTAAAATAATTCCTTCTGACATGAGGGGGAAGTCTTTTGCAAAGGGAGTATTTTGGATGACCTCTTGAGTTTCTTTATTATCAAGAATTCTACTTTGGATTACTTTATTAGACTGAATCCATCCCTCAAATGGTTTTTGTTTGAGTAAAAATTGTATATCTTGGACTTGGTCGGGAAAAACACAGCGTAACGCACGTCCTTCTTCATTGATCCAGAAAAAACCGGAAGGATCCCTGAAGGAAACAGCGAAATCAGTCGGACGGAAATGAGTCATTGAGTTAAAGTATTTTTAAGGATTATCAATTTCTGAGAGTGAGTTTGAATCTTCTTTGTTCTTCCAAAAGAAGATTTTTGCAAAGAAACGTCTGAAATGAAAAACTGCCCCAATGAATCCTGCAGCTAGCATTTGCATGAAAAAACTACCTGAGCCCGGGTCGATATACGCATGGGCATAAACGGGAATTAGTGAAATAAAAGTGAAAACTGCAATTGAAAATATCATTAATCTATACATTTTTGAATTCTCCCAAATTGCAAAAACATGAAATGAAGACCCTAGTAGTACTTAATTAGGATAAGCCAAAATAATTCGCACCTTTTTCTTATAATAAAGACACCTATTTCAGATGAAAAGATTTAGCAACTTATTGTTTCAACTTGCGATTATCCCTTTAAATCAATATGTAGTGGGGGCGTATTATTCATCCTTTCGAGGAGGCTTTTGCCATGCGTAAATCATTCAAAACGGTTCTTCTGATAGCAGCGTGTGTCCTGTATTCTCTGTCTGCTTCTGCAAAATCAAATCCAGAAAATTATGCACAATGGATTAACTATTTGGCAGCCCCTATTTGGGAGGTTTTAAAGCCGGATGTTGTTCAGCAAATGCTCATCCCTAATGGAGATGAAAGTAAGCCCTATGTTACGGTAGATGGTAGTCAGAAAAGCTCTTGGAATGATCGTATCAAACAGCGCAATGATTGGAAGCAACGCAATGTTTTTGAAAATATCAATATTGATAATATTTTGCGTCTGACCAATGACGAAAATGCAGATCATGTGTTTACCGTTTCGGATGGAAACCCTGGGCTGGATCCTACGCATCCCGATACCGCCTATGATCCCATGAATCAACGTTATGTAGTGGTGTGGGAAGAAGAAACTTCTCCGGGTCATTTTGATATTCAGGCACAATTTAGAGATCGTAATGGAAGTCCCGTGGGTTCTCCGACGACGATCAGCTCTGCTCGTACAACTCAAGGCTGTTTTTATGCCGCTTTTGATACCGATAACGGCGCAATTAGTACTCCTACCAATTGTCCCAAGGCTTCTGCACCTACGGTTGCTTATAATAATGGTCGTTACCTGATAGCTTGGGAACTTCATGGCCGGGCAGATGTGGCACATAATTCGGATGCTTCCAATAACGATGCAGGTAAAAACTTCTCAAATATTATCGCGAAAGTGGTAAATGCCGATAACCTTACTCCTGCTTCACCTGCTTGGGCAGAAGGGATCATGATTTCTCGAGTATGGATTGCATCCAATGTGGGAACTCCTGTTGCGAATGATGCTCAAGTACAAGCATGGGCGCAATCTACCCATCCTGATGTGGCTCCCAAGTTGGGCGCTGACGGATTTGTGGTGACTTGGCAGAGCGATAAGGACTTTATTGGATGTGTGGATCCTGCACGACGTGCTTCTTCTTCAATTTTTGCACGCTACATTGATCAAAATTTTTCACCGACTGGAGGCGCTGCAAACAAACCTATTTTTGCGGTTTATACAGATCCTTCCACAGTGACTGCAACCTGTCCTACCTTAAACAATGTGATGAAGGCTTCTTTGCCCCGTATTTCGTATAATAGCACCCGTTCAGACTTTGTGGTGGCATTTGAGTATGCGCGCGCGAGTGGTGCGACGAAAGGGGATATTGCAGCAAAAAAAATCACCCTGAACAATGGTAATGATGCCACGGTTACAAACTCAATGGCAGGCGATGTGGTGGCCAATGCCGCTGAAGGAACTACTTATCATAATCCTGATCTTGCCGCTTATGGACAAGACACACTTCTTGTTTATGACGATGCGAATAATATTTTTGCGAAGAAATTGAATGTAAATACAACTTCTGTGACGAGTAGCGGGGATGCTTCGAGTATTAATTTGGGTGCTGGTGGAGCAAAAACCGAGGCTCGTATTGGTGCTAATGTTGGGGTGGGGGGAGTGCGCAATCCGACTTCAGCAGCCCCTCAAAGAGCCTTGTTGGCTTATCAGCAAGGTGGAGCCATGAAATGGGCTGTGATTGACGATTCGTTTATGGTCTTGCGAGGACCGGGTACTGCATCGGGAATGACTTCCAACAATCACTTAGCGGAAGTGGCGAGCGACTTGAATAATTTCTTGATGGTGTGGGCTGGTACTCCCAACGGTACGACGATTGAAAATGTGTTTGGTGCGGCTATTAATTCTCAGGATGATTTGGCAGCGCCTGTTTTGACAGCTCCCGCAGACAATGCAAGTCTTACCCAACTTTCGATCAACCTCACTTGGAATGCTGTGGCAGGAAGCGGAATTGTTTATGATGTTTATTTGGGAGTGGGAGGGGCTGCACCGATGGCAGTTTCTACCGGTCAAGCCGCAACGAATTTTACGGTGAATCCTTTAACTTGGGGGACTACTTATCAGTGGCGTGTTGTGGCTCGTGATTCTTTGGGAAGAAGTGGTACAAGTGCAACGCGTTCTTTCAGTACAATTGCAGCTTTACAAGCGCCTGTTTTAACAGCGCCTGCGAATGCAGGTTCTGTTGCAATGAATTCAGTGAACCTCACTTGGAATGCTGTAGCAGGAATGGGCATTGTGTATGATGTGTTTGACGGGGTTGCTGCTGTTCCAGGAGTGCCTAATGCGACAGGTATTGCAGCCACTAATTATGCAGTGAATGGATTGACGAGCCAAACCTCACACCAATGGAAGGTGAGAGTACGTGACATGTATGGACGCTCTGCAGAAAGCGCAGTGTGGACCTATAATGTGGGTAACTTGAATATGCCTACAGCTCCTGTGTTAGATGCACAGCCCGCAGACAATGCCACTTGGGCGCCTACACGCCTCTACTTAAGCTGGGCAGCTTCTACCGACGCAGATGTGGGTGACACGGTAACTTATGATGTTTATTTTGAACAAGTAGCTGGGGCGATGGATCCTTTACCCGGAGGGGCAGTACCTTATCGCACAGGTGTGTCAGACACACACTTTGTGATCCAGGCGTCTACAGATAATCGTGCTCAATATCAACCCAATGGAATGCATGCAGGTATGCAAACTTTTCTCGCACCGAATTCTCATTATGCTTGGAAAGTATGCGCCAATGACGGACGTAATAATCCAGCAGGTGTGACCTGTAGCCCCGTGAGACATTTTAATACGGATAATAGTGTAGTGGGGTGGTGGAGATTTGATGAAAACCCTGTAGGACCTTTGTGCGCGGGTGCAGCGATGGGTTCTGGAAAAACGGTGTGTGATTATTCTGGGAATAACAACCACGGAGTTCCCAATGGTGGACCGGCATGGTTACCTCCTATGGCAGGCATCCTCGGCGGCGCCTTGCAATTTGATGGGGTGAATGCTTCGGTTTTAGTTGACCATAGTCCGACTTTGGCTTTTGCCGGAGGTTCTTCGATAGGTATTGAAACAAGATTAAATAGTTTATCTTTTGTTTCAGATCCTAATAACCCTTTTATTGTTACAAAAGGAAGTAACTCCTCATATCATGGTAATTACAGTCTTATTATTAAGTCATCAAATAATAGACCTTTATTTTCTTATACTTCAACTACGAGTGTTTCAATATTGCCTACTTATTTTAGTAATGTGCCTGTACCCACTGGAATGTGGAGTCATGTTATTACTACATATACTTTTGCGAATCCTCTTTCTATGAAAATGAATTTAAATGGGAGTATAACGGGAGGAACGTGGTCTAATGCAGATGGGAGCTTGACAGCAAATGGGTCTGAAAATCCTTTGGTAGAAAATACTGCTTTGAGATTTGGTCAACGGTCCTTATTTTCTCAAAACCATTATAATGGAACACTTGATGAAGTAATTATTTATAACTCCTATTTAAGCGATCAATTTTTATTAAATGAGTTTTTAACTAGTAATTAGACGTTATTTTCTCGACGTTTTTATATTTTGTTTGTATGAAAAAACAAGGAGAAAAGTTGTGGCTCAAGTACGTCATTTTTTTACGAGTGAATCTGTGACTGAAGGACATCCCGATAAAATTGCGGATCGGATTTCAGATTCAGTTCTCGATGCGATTTTAAAACAAGATCCCAAGGCCCGTGTAGCTTGCGAGACCCTGATTACGACAGGTTTTGCTTTGATTTCGGGTGAAATTACCACGAATGCTCAAGTTGATTATACCGATATTGCCCGCAACGCGATCAAGGATATTGGCTATGATGAGAGTGCCAAGGGTTTTGATTACAATACCTGCGGTATTTTGCTTTCGATTGACAAGCAATCCCCCGACATTTCGATGGGCGTGACCGAAGGGGAAGGTCTTTATAAAGAACAAGGCGCGGGAGATCAGGGCTTGATGTTTGGTTTTGCCTGCAATGAAACTCCGGAATTAATGCCCATGCCCATTTGTTTTGCCCATCGTATTACCCAGCGTTTGTCTGAAGTTCGCAAGAATGGAACTCTCAAGTTTTTGAGACCCGATGGTAAGTCCCAAGTAACGGTTGAGTATGAAGGTAGCAAACCTGTTCGAGTGGATACAGTGGTGGTTTCCACTCAGCATAATCCGGAAGTATCTCATGAGGAATTGAAACAGGCGATTATTGAAGAGGTGATCAAAAAATCGATTCCTGCAAATTTGCTGGATGAAAAGACCCGTTATTTGGTGAATCCCACAGGCCGTTTTGTGGTGGGAGGACCTCAAGGGGATTGTGGTTTGACCGGACGTAAAATTATCGTGGATACTTACGGTGGAATGGGTCGTCATGGTGGGGGCGCTTTCTCCGGGAAAGATCCCACAAAAGTGGATCGTTCTGCCTGTTACATGGCTCGCTATGTGGCAAAGAACGTGGTGGCTTCGGGAGCTGCGGAGCGCTGTGAAGTTCAGGTGGCCTATGCCATTGGTTATCCGGAACCCGTGAGTGTATTTGTAGATACCTTTGGAACTGAGAAGGTTTCTGCAGAAAAGATTGTGGCTGCTATTCGTGAACATTTTCCCTTAACCCCTTCCGGGATTATTCAGGCATTGGATTTACGTCGTCCGATTTATACCAAAACTGCGGCGTACGGTCATTTTGGCCGCAACGAGCCGGAATTTAGCTGGGAAAAAACCGATAAGGCTGCAGCGTTGAAGAAATCTTTAGGATTATAACCTTAATTCCCCCTCTTAAGAATCAGAGGGGGTTAGGGGGCGTTGTGAATAGAGAGTGCAATCAAGGCTCACAACTCCTCCCATCCTCCTCTTAATCTTAAGAGGAGGGGAAAGAAAAAGCTAATGTCTTCCCAAAATGTTTCTAAACTTTCCGATCATGATTACAAAGTTGCTGATTTGAATCTCGCCGAATGGGGTCGTAAAGAAATCGAGCTTGCTGAGATTGAAATGCCGGGTTTGATGGCCGTGCGTGAAAAATATAAAAAGACCCAGCCTTTAAAAGGTGCGCGCATTGTGGGTTGTTTGCATATGACGATTCAAACGGCAGTGCTTATTGAAACTTTAGTGGAACTGGGTGCTCAGGTGCGTTGGTCTTCCTGCAATATTTTTTCAACTCAAGATCATGCGGCAGCAGCCATTGCCAAAGCCGGGATTCCTGTTTTTGCCTGGAAAGGCGAAACGGAAGAAGAGTATTGGTGGTGTGTGGAACAGAGCTTAAAGTTTGCGGATGGCCCCAATATGTTGCTTGATGATGGGGGAGATCTCACTCAGCTCGTTCATGAAAAGCATCCTGAGCTTTTGAAAAATATCAAAGGTGTGAGTGAAGAAACCACCACCGGCGTTCATGCACTTTATAAAATGTTGGAAAAGGGTGAACTGAAAATTCCTGCGATCAACGTGAATGATTCAGTGACGAAATCAAAGTTTGATAATTTATACGGTTGCCGAGAATCGCTGGCCGATGGAATCAAGCGTGCGACGGATATTATGGTCGCCGGTAAAGTTGTGGTGGTAGCGGGTTACGGCGATGTGGGTAAAGGTTGTGCTCAGGCGATGCACGGTTTGGGTGCTCGCGTGATCGTAACAGAAATCGATCCGATTTGTGCGCTTCAAGCGGCGATGGCCGGTTATCAAGTGACCACGATGGATGAAGCCTGTAAGGTGGGCGATATTTTCGTGACGACCACCGGTTGCAAGGACATTATTCGCATTGATCATTTGGAAAAAATGAAGAACTCCGCGATTGTCTGCAATATTGGTCACTTTGATGTGGAAATTCAGGTGGCCCAGCTCAATGCCTATAAAGGAATCCAAAAGACTGAAATCAAGCCTCAAGTGGATAAATACACTTTCCCTGACGGACATTCGATTATTCTTTTGGCGGAAGGTCGTTTGGTGAATTTGGGTTGTGCAACAGGACATCCTTCTTTTGTGATGTCGAATTCTTTCACGAACCAAGTCCTCGCTCAAATCGCCCTCTTTACCCAGAAGCATGAAGTGGGTGTGACCGTGCTTCCCAAAATTTTGGATGAAGAAGTTGCTCGATTACATTTGGAAAAGTTAGGCGTAAAGCTCGAAAAGCTTTCTCCCGAACAAGCGAAGTATTTGGGTGTGGACGTAAACGGACCTTATAAACCCGATTATTATCGATATTAAAACAAACCCAACTGAGGCCCTTTGGGTTTTTGGAAAGAAGCAGTGGAAAGAGAGAAGCTTTTTCCATTCAGTCCCACTTTTTTTGAGACAATCGAAAAAAGTTTGTGGATTTCATCTGCAAAAATTCCATTTCCTTTCATGCGGCTTCCGAAATTGGGATCGTTAATCTTTCCATTTCTCATGTCTTCCAGACGATGAATGATTTTCTGTTTTCGTTCCGGAAAATAATCTTCCAACCATTTTAGAAAAAGATCTTTTACTCCGTAAGGAAGTCGAAGAATGGTGTGGCCGGCAAATTGAGCGCCTGCTTTGGCTGCTGCTTCAAGAAGTTTTGGAATTTCTGAATCGTTGAGTGCGGGAATAATGGGAGCCATGAGAACTCCCACGGGAATTCCTGCCTGGGACAAAGCGTGAATCGCTTCGAGTCGAGCTTGGGGAGAAGAAGCGCGGGGTTCGAGTTTTGTTTGGAGTTTAGAATCGAGTGTGGTGAGAGAAATATAAATTTGTACTGTTTGATGGGCTGCCAATGTTTGAAGGACATCGATATCGCGCGTAACCAGAGAATTCTTGGTGATCATGGCGACAGGATTTAAAAATTCTGCAAAGACTTCCAGGCATCCCCGGGTAATTTTTAAATGACGTTCAATGGGTTGATAGCAATCGGTGATTCCACTCATGGCAATTACTTGGGGAGCCCACTTTGGAGAGGACAGTTCCTTGCGTAACAACTCAGGAGCTTTGAACTTTGCGAATATTTTTGTTTCGAAATCAAGCCCCGCCGACAAGCCTAAATACTCGTGATAAGGGCGTGCAAAGCAATAAATGCAGCCATGTTCGCAGCCACGGTAAGGATTTAAGCCATACTCAAAAGGAACATCAGGGCTATCGTTTTTGCTGAGCAGAGTTTTGGTTTTGTCGGGAAAGACTTGGGTTTTGATGATTTTACCGTCGGAATCGTTTTCAAATTCTAAGATTTCTTCTTCAAAACTTTTTTCTTCGAAACGATTCTTGATATTTTCTTGGGCGCCACGGCCCCGATGATTTTTAAACATATTAACTCTGAAATTTATTGGGACAATTTTTCGAAACTTCAAGATCCTGTTTCTAAAACTTTTTGGATTTTTTAAGCAAAATTTGCGGCTTAAATTTTCTCAAAATTATCCCAATAAATTTCAGATAATTTCAAGACTGATGTCGACAGCAGGAGCAGAGTGAGTGAGAGCGCCGATGGAAATATAATCGACGCCGGTTTCAGCGACGGCACGGACGTTATCGAGATTGACGTTGCCTGATGCTTCTAAAACCACTTTTCCATTATTTTTCATTGCCGCTAGGCGCATATCTTCGAGAGTCATGTTGTCGAGTAATATCCAATCGGGTTTTGCTTTGAGAGCGTCATCCAACTGATCAAGATTTGTTACTTCCACTTCAATCTTTCTCTTCTTTTTATTGTGTTTACGCACAGCTTCGATCGCTTTTGTAATCGAACCGTAAAGAGCTAGGTGATTATCCTTAATGAGATAGGCATCGTATAAACCCATGCGATGATTATATCCGCCCCCCACTTTTACAGCATACTTTTGTAAAGTTCTCCAACCCGGAAGAGTTTTTCTTGTATCGAGAATTTTTGCACCCGTTCCTTCAATGGTTTTTACGAAGAGGTAAGTTTGAGTGGCCACGCCGGAAAGTTGTTGGAGAAAATTGAGAGCCGTTCTTTCTGCGGTGAGAATAGAAGAGGCAGCACCTTCTACAATAGCAATTTCATCACCTTCTTCACAAGTGCTGCCGTCTCTTTTGAGAATTTTGAATTTGATTTTGGGATCCACTTTTTTGAAAACCGCTTGGGCCACTTCAATTCCCGCAGATATCAAAGGTTCCTTTGCGAGAAAATAGGCTTGAACCTTGGGCACTTTCTTTCCGAATAAAGCGGAGCTTGTGATGTCGCCGGATCCAAAATCTTCTGTCAGAGCAAGATCGATCAGTTTTTTTTCTGCCAGACCTAATTTGAAAGAAGCACTCATAATAACCCCAAAGCTTCCTCAATTTCCTTCTTCTGCTTTTCCCGATTCGCCAATTCTTGCTTCGTTTCGATTACCAATTCTTCCGGTGCATTTTCCATGAAGCTGGGAAGTTGGAGTTTGTTGGATAACAGAGAAATGTCTTTCGAGGTCTTATCCAGCTTTTTCTGCAAGCGTGCTTTTTCTTTGTCGAGATCAATGAGACCGCCTAAGAGCATAAAAATTACTAAATCTCCATTTGCGGCCAAACCTTTGGAAACGGATACTGCAGGAGTATTTGAAACAAATTCAAGTTCTGCTTTTCCAAGTTCTTTGATGCGAGGGAACAAAGCTTCCATTTCTTTTTCAAGCAGGCCATTTGCTTTAATATATACAGTAACTTTTTCTTTGGGATTTACACCTGTTTCAGCCCGAATGTTTCGAATGACAGAAACCACCTCTTTCATAAGTTCGGTTCTGCGAGCAGCTGCAGCATATTTTTCAAATTCAGTTTTGCTTAGAGCGTTTGGAAAGGGGCTTAAAGCAATCGATCCAGTTCGATCCGGAAGTTTTTGCCAGAGTTCTTCGCTGATGAAAGGCATGAGAGGATGTATGCAACGTAAAATTCCATCAAAAATTTTCAGGGCGAAGCGGGCGCATTTAATTTGTTCTTCATTGGGTGTCATCGCGAGGAGTTCTCCGGACGACGTGGCGATCTCATGAGTGTACTCGGGGGATTGCCGCGCTTCACTTTGTTCCGCTCGCAATGACACTGGAGATGATTTTCCGTAAAGCCTAGATTTTATTAATTCCAAATACCAATCGCAGAAAACTTGCCAGGTGAAGGTGTAGAGCGTGTGAGCAGCGATATTGAATTTATAATCCGTAATCGCTTGAGAAACGGTTTCTGCACATTTTGAAAGCTCGACCAAAATCCATTGATCTTCTTCCGTTTGTGGCTGAGCGTCTTCAATTTCTTTCCCACTTTTCACCACAGGCAGTGCGGTGGAGTAAAGAAAGCGCGCCGCATTCCAAATTTTATTACAAAAATTTCGATAACCTTCTACTCGGTGTTCATCGAGTTTAATATCTCGACCCTGAGCCGCAAAAGCAGTGAGAGTAAAGCGCAAGGCATCGGTGCCGTGCTTTTCCATGAGTTCCAAAGGATTGACGACATTTCCTTTTGATTTACTCATCTTCTGGCCTTGAGCATCGCGGACCAAGGCGTGAATGTAGACATCCCGGAAAGGAACCTCACCCATGAATTTCAGCCCCATCATCATCATGCGGGCGACCCAGAAGAAAATGATATCAAAACTCGTTACGAGCACATTCGTGGGATAATAAGTTTTGAGTAGGTCGGTTTTTTCAGGCCAACCGAGTGTCGAAAAAGGCCAGAGAGCAGAAGAAAACCAAGTGTCCAGGACGTCGGCATCTTGGCTAATTTCAGGAGAGTGACAGACACTGCAAGCTTTCGGATCTTCACGGGTGACGGTAACGTGACCTTCGCCGCAATACCACGCAGGAATGCGGTGTCCCCACCAAATTTGCCGAGAGACGCACCAGTCTTTGATGTTTTCCATCCAGGCGTAATAAGTTTTACTCCAATGTTCGGGATAAAATTTTGTTTTGCCACTACGAACGGCTTCCAGGGCGGGTTTTGCAAGAGGTTCTGTTTTTACAAACCATTGCATCGACAAATAGGGTTCGACAACAGTTTTACAGCGATAGCAGTGTCCCACCTTGTTTTTATGGGCCTCAATTTTTTCCATCGCGCCGGATTCTTCCAGGAGCTTTACAATTTCTTTACGAGCGGCAAAACGATCTTGGTTTTCAAATTGTCCGGCATTTTCGTTGAGATGCCCATCGACCTTCAAAACATTGATACGTTCAAGGTTGTGACGTTTACCCACTTCGAAGTCGTTAAAATCATGCGCGGGAGTAATTTTTACCACGCCACTTCCGAATTCTTTATCGACATAGGAATCTGCAATGACAGGAATGAGGCGATTTACAAAAGGAACGACCACTGTTTTTCCGACAAGATGTTTGTAGCGTTCATCTTCTGGATTTACAGCAACAGCAGTATCTCCGAGCAGCGTTTCAGGTCGAGTGGTTGCCACGGTCAGAAAATGTTCAGGATCTCCCTCAAAGAAATAACGGATATGCCAAAGATGGCCGTTCGTTTCATGATAATCGACTTCGAGATCAGAGAGGGAGGTCTGGCAACGCGGACACCAGTGAATAAGGCGCTGGTCACGGTACATTAAGCCATCTTCATAGAGAGAAACAAAAACTTCTCGAACCGCTTTTGATAATCCTTCATCCATCGTAAAGCGTTCGCGGGACCAGTCGAGTGAAGTGCCTAGTTTTTTGAGTTGGGATCGAATCGTTCCGCCGGATTCTTCCTTCCATTTCCACACACGTTTGACGAATTCTTCGCGCCCTAAGTCGTATCGGGATTTTCCTTCTGTAGCAAGTTGGCGTTCCACCACGTTTTGGGTGGCGATACCAGCATGATCGGTTCCAAATACCCACAGGGCAGCATCTCCTTGCATGCGCCTATGGCGGACGATGATGTCTTGCAAAGTATTGTTGAGCGCATGTCCCAGATGGAGAGTACCGGTGACATTGGGAGGAGGAATTACCACGGAGAAAGTGGCCTTTCCTTTTGCATTTTCTGGGGCAACACTTACACCTTGTTCAATCCAGATTTTACTCCAGCGATCTTCTACTTCGTGGGGAGAATATACTTTTTCGAGTTCGGTAGTCATTTCGTCAATCTTTCAATTTCTTCTTTAATCATTTTTTCTGCAAGGCTGGGAACCAATTCCCGGATTGTTTTTTCAAGCACTTCTTGTGCCTTGGCAGAAAGATTTGCTTGTTGAATAGCTTCTGCGATGGCCTGTTCAATTTTTTCGCTGATATTTTCTTCAATAGGAGGAAGAGGGTTGTCAGACATAAGAACCTCGTTTTCTTGGGAGGCAATTTCTGCCTCGATGCTAGACGTTATTTCTGGGAATTCAGCATAAATTCCGAGTTGTCGGAAGATATTTTCCAGGCTTTGAAAATAAAAAGGTCTGCGTAAACGATGAGCCCGCGGGGAAATACGGAAAGAGATTTTCTTTTCACGTCTTTCCAGCAAAATCAGGGGAATTTGGGTGATGCGTCCTTCCATGAAAAGTTGCATCAAACTCGAACGGGCTGGCCCAGGACCCTTGGCGAGATAATCTTCATCGACGATGGCCAAAGATTGGCTTTGTTCTTCGATCGGGTACGAAGGATTTTCCCAAAGATCCACGATTTCTTCCGTGTAGGGCTTTAAAAGACCTTTTAAAAGCGATCGATAGGTGCTGGAGCATTCTGCTAAATAGACTTTTTTGAGCATAAGTTATTCGACATTTAACCCAGGAATTGTTCTTGTCAAATAGATCTTATTGGGTGAAATGGCCTCAAAATGTTAAAAATCCTGAAGAAAATTCTACCTTGGGTATTTGCAGTTTTGATGCTTGTTTATCTTTTTTACAAGATTCCTCCCCAAAAAGTCTTGAATGCCCTTTCCCATGTGAATTTGCCCTTTTTTCTCCTTTATTCCTTTGTTTATTTTCTGCTCGTCATGCTGATCGACTGTTTCTCCTTGTCGAAGGTTTTGAGCCAGTTTTGTGTGAAGATCAGTTTTAGGGAAATTGTTCCTCCCCGAGCAGTGAGTTATCTCCTTTCTTTGGTGAATTATAATGCGGGTCAGGCGGGCTTGGCTTATTTTCTCAAAAAAACAAAAAATGCCTCCTTTTTTTCGGCCATGGGTTCCATCTTTTTCATCATGGTGATTGATTTGTGCTGGGTGGTTCTTTGGGCCTTTGTAGGAACCTTCTTCATTCAGCTTCGCTTTGGAACTTGGGATGTGAGTCATTGGGTGCGCCAGGTAGCGATTGTGGTGTTTGGAGGAATGTTGCTGAACGTGGCTTTTTGGAGAGGATGGTTTGGAATTTTCTTTCCCTGGAAAGTAAAAATGCGCTGGGTAGATTGGATTCGGGGTCGACATCTTTTTCAGACTTTCCATCATGCTCAAGTGATCGATTATATCAAAATCGCCCTCTATCGGCTGCCTTTGCATGTAGTGATTATCATCTCTTTTTATTTTGGGGTTTCGGTATTTGGAGCGACGCTCGATTTTGTAACGATTCTGGGTACGGTGCCTGTGGTGCTTTTGATTGGAACGATTCCCCTGACTCCGGGAGGATTGGGAACTGTTCAGGCAGCCACAATTGAGTTGTTAAAAGATCATATTGGAGGACCTGTTTTATCTACCGGAGTAAGCCCTTCAGAAATTCTTTTTGCAATGTCTCTTTCCTGGATGTTTGCGAACTATGCCTACAAAGCCTTGTGTGGATTGATTTTCCTGAATAAAGTAGATCGGGAAATGTTTAGGGAGGAATGAGTGGTAGAGCCGGTCGCAAATTGCGACCAGCTCATTCATTTCACTCCAAATATCTTCTTCATTAAAGAAGGTTCATAACCACTTTTATTTTCCAAAATTTCCTGAAGCAGTTTTTTCCAGCCGAGTTTTTCCAGTTTTTTGTAAAAGAGGCGGAAGCCATTTCCGTAGATGGGATCTTTATTTTCGAACATTTTGTTTATTTTGTGTTTAGAGAAATCCGACTTTTCGGAGGAGTATAAAGCAAAAGCTCCCAGCTCGCAAAGACCTTCGGCGTAAAGCGGAGAAAACTTCACATGACGTTCGTGCTGCCAAACATGGAGGAGTTCGTGAGCAAGAATGGCTTCGAACTCTATCTTGGGGAGTCCGCTTAAAATTCCAATCTGATGAGTGGTTCCTACGCGTTTGTGATTGCTAAAATGAAATTGGGTGAGAGTAAGGCCTGCCGTGTTTCTTTTCCGGGAATGGGAAGAAAGATGTTGTTGGTGAGTCAAAACAATCTTGATATTCTTGGGGATATCTTGAAAGCCGCACTTTTCTAGTAAATCCAGAATTTTTCGACGGGAACGATTGGCGGTGATGTCGTCGCTTACCGAAGTTTTTTTACAATAACCACAAATGAAACGGCCGTCGGAATATTGATAGCCACCTCCGGAACTATGCCGAGATAAAATGCGATCGCAGCTTCCACAAAATGAAATCCCATGAGCGAGATGAGCTGTATTGCCCCAAGTATCCGTAATAATTTTTCCAGAAAGCATTTCCTTACAAACGCAGCAGTGTTTTTTCGACTTGTTAAAGGCGTTATTTGGTTTTTTTCTAAATAGAGAAAACATTTTTATTTTTATATCATATTGTAAATTTTATGTCATTGCGAGCCCCACAGGGGCGTGGCAATCTCGTGAGTGCACTCACAGGATTGCTTCACTTCGTTCGCAATGACTCCAAGTATATAACGCGCTGCACCGCATTTGGCCTATATTTGCTCTTGGTGACTTCTGATAAAGTGTGTTAAGATGAAAGTGTGCCGATTGATATCCGGGTGATGGGGGATTTAAATTCACTTTGATTGCAGGAGGCAAAGAATGGTGGTCAGTAAAAAGTTGGTGGAAGAGTTTCCGAATCTTCAACTTTATTTCCACGAGTTGGTGAATGATGCCATCCAGCACCAACATCTCAAGGCGGATGAACATATCGCCTTTTATCTCGTCAATCTCTTAACCCATTTTACCAAAAGCGAAAATATTCAAAGGCGTGAAGACGGCGAAGAAACCCCTTTGGCCATTTTGTTTTGTCAGGCCCAGCATGAGAGTCCTGAAGTGAAAACCCGTTTGTTGAAGTATCTGGGGGATTTTTCGTTGCTGATTTCCGGTTTTTTTCAGGACAGTCTCAGTCGAAAAATTGTGGATATTGATTATTATATCAGTATGGGCGGTGCGGCTTATTCTCAGCTTTCAACGCCGGGTCTCTATCGAAAACAACAGGCCTTGTTCAGCCAGATTTTTTCGGAGCTTTCCGATCATTTTGTGAAGTGGGTAGATGTGATTTCGGAAGTGAGCGAAGCGAGCCATATGAATTCCCATCAAAATTTGCTGAGACTTTATGAAAAATGGCTGCGCACGGGAAGTGATCGCTTGAAAGAACTTTTATCCCAAAAAGGCATTGTTCCCATTCAAGGTTTGAAGACGGATTTTATACAATGAAAAACTCGCACCAATAGGTGCGAGTTTTTGTAACTCTAAAAGCTTCCCTAAAGGAGGACGAGTGTTACATCAAATCCAACATGAACTGGAAAGCCTCTATCAAATTCCCATTTCGAAACCGGTGGAGGAATTTTTACTTCCGGAAATCGAAAGTTCTTCCGTGGCAGAAAATCCCTGGATTCTGCATAGTGACGAAGCCTTGTTGGTAGAGCAATCGGATGAACATCTGGATATCGGTCTTTGGTTGAATCCGGAACTTCTGGCCTGGAGTGAGAAAAATGACTGGGATGATTTGCAACACGAAAATGATTTGCAGTTGGTGAATAAATTGGGTCCCCTGATTGAAGGGGTGAGTCATTTTATGTATCTGCTTTGGCGTGCAGAAAAAAATATGAATGTGACCCAGTTGGAACTTGAGTTACAGGCAGAGGTGGATAAATTCATTTTGTTGGATAAACTATTTGAAAAAATGCCTTCTCAAACAGTTATGAAAGCTTTGTTTGAGGGCGTGAGCTGGAATCCGGCACTGAATGATATGGAAAAGGAAAGATATGAAACTGCCGTGAAATTTGCATCCCAGTATTGCGAGTATTTGAGGGTGAATCATTTGAAAGAGGATCCGACTGTGATTTTGCCGGAAATCCGTTCTTTTTATAGGATGAGCCAGTCTGAAAAAATTCGACATATCTCAATATAGTTCATGAAAATTTACCAAGTAAAAGTTCTGCCTCGTTCTTCCCAAAACAAGGTAACAGAAGATGCACCAGGAAGTTTAAAGGTGAAGCTTGTTGCCCCACCGGTGGATGGAAAGGCGAATGAAGCCTTGATCGAGCTTTTGTCCAAATATTTCAAATTGCGCAAGAGCTCCATCCGGATTTTGAGGGGTGAAAACTCCCGAAATAAAATGATTGAGATTGATCACTAGCTTTGTGTAGAAGCCCTGCATGGCAAAAAAGTCCCATTACCTACTTATTTTCTTTTTTCTCTTCACTTTTTTCTCTTCAATTGTTCCTCTTCACGCTCTTGAGCACAAGGGAATGGCTTTGGGTCTTTTTTCAAAGGATGAAAATTATTCTTATCTCGATGATTTGAAGGCCATGCGGGAGATGGGAATCACTCACATTCTTTTGCTGGTTTCCTGGTATCAGCATGACATCAAAGCGAATGAATTAAGGCCTCTCGAGTATGATGGAAAAAATGATATCTATACTATTTCAGACAAAAAACTCCGGGAAGTGATCAGTCAGGCTCATTCGGTAGGAATGCAGGCAACCATCTTTCCCATCATCCGCCTGGAAGAACGAAACGGAAATGATTGGCGGGGTTTGATTCAGCCGACTGATTTTGATGCCTGGTGGGCGAGTTATAAAAAATTCATTCTTTATTATGCAAAAATTGCCCAGGAAGAACATG
>CAYPXN010000005.1:0-22826 GCA_964414715.1 uncultured Pseudomonadota bacterium
TACTTTTGGATTCAAAATAGGATTTGCAGAAGTATTCGTGACTGTAATTTCCGTAGTTCCGCCGGTGCTGTAAGTAGGTGTGTTCACGGTAGCGGTAGCCAACATATTATTACTGCTTCCACATGCGCCACCCATTAAAGAAAGTAAAAAGGCCGCGAGAAAAAAAAGAAGGAATTTACTCAGCCGATCATTAGCATGCTCACATATAGATCGACTAGTAGTACTATGAGAATCAAATCGTTTTTGGTGATAAAATGTCTTCATACTTTGTTTCTCATGAGTATTTTTCATAATTTCAGATTTTAACTTCCTCTACAAAACAAGGCAAATTTTTTATATAGAGATCAGCAAAAGACCTCGAGGAAAATCACTAAAAGAAAAACATCCTGCGAAGAGCACTCGCTACAGAACTCGCTCCCAATTGTTCCATGAAAAATCTTTGAGCCCTTCCCGAACCCACCGAAATATTCGTGGCGGCCGGGTTTGCACTAATCCCGAGTTATTTTTAGAAGTGATAAAACAAAATATAATTTTTGTATCGAGTGCTAATTGTAGAGACGAGAAAGAAAGATAGAAAAGGAAATAGTCTACAGGCCGTCTTATCTTGCTAAAGCAAGCGCATTTTCATTATAATAAAACCTTATGAAAATTAAGCCTTACGTTTTTGTTAGTCTCTTTTTCATTTATGCAATGATCCCCTTGCTGATGGGAGCCAGCAACATCGGCGGAGGAGGTTGTGGAACACAAACTTCAGATACTACTCCTGCCCCCGCTCCTACTCCAGTTCCGACGCCAACACCTGATGCAAGCTATCCAAAAACTTGTAAAGAAGTACAAAGCGCTGCAGTTGCAGAAACTGGAAATCGTCCGAGCGATGGAACTTATACATTATATGTGAACGGAGATAAAAACAGTCCTTGGGAGGCATTTTGCTTCCGAATGAATCTCGAGTCTCCGACCGAATACCTCACAGTTTCGCAATCAGATAATTATTCTCAAATTGGAAATGGAACCTACGTTTCTTTTACTTCTTACCGACGCTACCGCATTGATCCCAGCAGCCTTGAAATCAATCCGCTGGATGCACGGTTCGCAACCAACTCTGGCTTCGATGTTTTCATGCCCGATCTTCCTGCGGGTCTCACTTCCATTCCCGCCGGCTGGGCTGAATTTCAACCTCATCGCAGTGATGATGGCCCTGCTGCCGTAGCCTATGCAAGCCTCACGGGAACACCTTTCGTCTTTAGTGAAAGTATTTTAAGCAACAACCTCAGCGATTTTTTCTGCACAGTGAGTGACCCCAGTACACCTCCTTCGGATACTACGGGAAGCGGTGCTCAAGTTTCTGCCGATCTCTCGACCTTCGCACTCTTTGCCATTAACTCCAATCAAGCTAATCAGCCGACGGGCGTTTGGACTCGCGAGGTGGCAGATTGCGCAGACCTCGGCCCGACCAGCAATTTCACGACAGCCTCTTGGCCGCTGCAGTATGTGGCGCAGTAATAAATACTATCCAAAAATAAACTGCTTGTGCCCTCTCCCCCATTTTCCTTATAATTTTAGCTTATGAAAAAAACTCATTTACTGGCTCGTTTGGGCCTTCTTTTGTCTTGCGCAGGAATCATCATTGGATTGGGCTTGGAAGCTTGTGCCCCTCCACCCGCGACTAATAATACAGTTCCTACCTTCACGATCGGCGGTGCTGCCAGCGGCTTAAATAGCGGCCAATCGGCGGTACTGCAAAATAATGGAAAAGATAACCTCATTCTCGATTCCGATGGAGATTTTGAATTTGATCAAATGATTTCGGAGGGAAATCCTTACAATGTGACAGTCTTCACTCAACCCACGGGACAAAACTGCGTGGTCGCTCATGGGACAGGAACAGCCAGTGCAGACGTTACTAATGTAACTGTAACTTGTTCAAATGTTTATACAGTGGGAGGAATGGTAGAAGGCCTTCAAAACGGTAGCTCCGTAGTACTCCAAAATAATGAAGGCGATAACCTCACTGTCAACGGACAAACCGAACAAGCTTCCGATTTCACCTTTCCAACCGCTCTTGCAGATGGAGCCACTTATTCGGTGACCGTTCTGTCGGTGCAACCCACTACAGAACAATGCCAAGTCTTCTTGGGCACTGGAACAATTTCAGCCGCGAATGTAACCAATGTTGAGGTGAGTTGCTTCCCTGCTCCTTAAATAAAGTGCTCACACCCCTCACTCATGCCGCATGCGGTAAGAATCCAGTAAAGCGCGAATCATTTTTTGATACTGAGTGTGATGCTTCTTGGCTTCTTTTTTAAAAAACTCCACACTCGTTTTACTTAAAGAAATAGTGACCTTCACTTGATCATCCTTCAAGACCAGTTTTTCAGGAGGCGGTAGAAAATTCTTTTACTACTGAATATATTCCAAGGTGATTCCACGCGGATTCCATCCAGGCACATTGGTGGAAAGAGCGGCAGCGCAAGCACTGAAAGTTCCATCATTAGAATTTACTAAACATTGATACATATTCCCGCTGATATCGGCCACGTAAACATATTGCGAACCATTCACTGTCGCGAAGCCAATTCCTCGAGGATCGCTCCAGGGTACGCTACTAGAAGGCGTGAGAGCGCAAGCACTAAGCATTCCATCCAAGCTATTCACAGAGCATTGGTAAATACCGGTGTTGTTCGCTGCCACATAAGCATACTGCGTAGCATTCGAGGTCGCAAAGGCTAAAGCATTTACAGTCCAAGTAGGTGCTCCGCTGGAGGGAGTTGGGTTGCAGTCGCTGAGTGTACCATCGCTTAAGCTAACCAAACATCGATAGACGACCTGATAACCACCGCCCGCTACATAAGCGTACTGGGTGCTATTTACCGTCGCAAAGGCGATAGCAAAAGGATTCCAAGTTTGAGGATCGGGAGGAGTCGCAGCACAGTTGCCAAAAAGCCCACTGCCATTGATCCCGCACTTGTAAAGCTCGGTGGTCACATTGTTTGAAATATAGGTGTAGGTAGTGGAAGCCACCGTGGCCATACTAATTCCCACCGGACAAAAGCCGGGTTCGTCTTCGGGTGCTATCGCAATACCACAATCATTATTGACAGCGCCGGTACTGCTATTCAGGGTGCAGTAAGGAACATCACACGCATCATTGTCTGCGATATAAATATATTGTTCACCATTGGCCACGGCGAAAGCCGTCGCGAAAGGTGCCCAGGAAGTTCCCTGGGTGAAGGCAGTACAGCTTCGGAAACTGCCATCATGGGAATTGATGCCACAGGAATAAATCGTATTGTTGCTGTCGGAGGAAACATAGGCGTAAAGATTAAAGTGGGTGCAAGTCACATTGATATCCGTAATATCACCCGTGGCCGTTCCGCTACAGACTCCATTGCTGAGCGTCCCCTCCGAACAGCCCGTAATCTCACAGGTCTGATCATTAGGATAATCGGCGATAGCTATGGAATAGGGGCTCCCATAACTTAAGGTGTAGTAATAAGGTCCATCACTTGCCAAAGCAATAGTGCCTGAACCATTATTTTGAATCACCACTTGTCCCGACAAACCAGAAACCGTACCGCCCACATTGTATTCATTGATGGCACAAGTCACCTGAACATCCGTCACATCCGCATTCACATTATCGCCACTGCCATTCGCCACCTCGCAGGTATATCCTGTCGGCTGGGTAAGGACTGTCACGTTATAGGATGCATCCGCTGCCACAGGCTGGGAGAAAATAAAAAGTCCATCACTCACCAAGCTTAAATCATCACTTCCATTATTCTGAAGTATCACCGTACCGACCAATCCACTGATCGTACCACCGATCGTATGACCCGCACCTGCCGCACAAGTAATTTGAACATTTGTTACATTTGCAGACTGAACAGTACCTGTGCCGTTGGTGATCGAACAGGTTTGACCTTCAGGTTGACTGAGAATGCTCACCAAATAAGAAGCATTGTTTTCGAGCGTGCCAGAAAAAACAAAGTCTCCATCGGCTGTGAGTGCGAGATCGCTTCCGCCATTCAGTTCAAGCACCAAAGTACCTGACAAGCCACTCAGTGTTCCACCTACTGAAAAAGATGAAACGGGAGCAGATGTACTATCGCAGGCCATCTGGACATGAGATAAAGAAATGAAAAGAAAGAGATAAAAAAATAAGCGAAGATAAAGGGAAAGCTTTTTTATTTGAATCATAGACTACACACTTTATCATTTTTTTAAGAGAGACAAAATAAAAAATCCGGTTAAAATATACCGTATGCGCAAATTTTTCTTTCGATTCTTTCTTCTGATCCCCCTCTTCTTTTTCACAACAGCCGCATCCAACACAATCACCGGAGGAGGTTGCAATGCCGGAACAAACACTTCTCCTTCTCTCAGTTCACTGACGATCACACCGACAGATCAAACCGTCCTCATCAATAGTACGAAACAGTATAGCGCCACTGCTCATTTCTTGGACAATACAACAGCCGATGTAACTTCTCTCGTCACATGGACTTCTTCCAATACAAATTTTGTAAGTATTAATTCTGAAGGTTTGGCCACTGCAGGCAATTCGGAAACTTCTGCACCCATTACGATCACCGCATCACTCGATTCCATTTCAGGAAGCACCGCTGTTTCTGTGGTAGATCTTACACCCGCGGTGAACCAAGTTTCTCCCATGGAAGGTCCTTTAGAGGGCGGGACAAGCGTTACGATTACTGGATTAAATTTTACAAACGCAAGTGCCGTCACTTTCGGAAGTACTGCAGCCACTTCTTTTACGGTGAATAGCAGCACTTCTATCACGGCTATTTCTCCTGCCGAATCTGCAGGCACCGTGGATATCACTGTCACCACTCCTTACGGAACCAGTGCTGTAAATTCCTCCGATCAATTCACCTACATCGCTGCACCCACGGTCACCCATGTCGCTTTAAATTTTGGACCTACAGCAGGTGGCACAACAGTGACACTCACTGGAACAGGTTTCACCACCGTCACTTCAGTGCAGTTTGGAAGCGTGGAGGCAACAAGCTTCACCATCGATAGCGATACTCAGATCACTACTGTCACTCCTGCACATGCAGCAGGCATCGTGGATGTGGCTGTGAGCAATATCGTTGGAAACGGAATCGATGGAAATGCTTTTACTTATACTGATGCTACACTCACTAGCATCATAGTATTACCTGTTTCTCCAAGGCTCCCCCAAAATTATTCACAACCATTTACAGCTCTCGGAATTTTTTCAGATGCCTCTACACTGGATCTCACCCATGTGGCTAACTGGACTTCCAGCGATCAGAGTGTTGCAACAATTTCAAACACGGGTCTTGCAAATGGCGTAGCACCAGGCACCACACAAATTTCAGCCCAGGTGAATAGTATTCTCGGTGTAACAACACTTACCGTCACAGATGCCATGCTGGTTTCGATCACGATCGCGCCTTCAAATCCTGCTGTCCCTCAAGGAAGTACTTTACAACTCAGTGCTCTCGGAACTTTTTCAGATGGTTCTACACTCGATCTAACCGATGTAGCTGCCTGGAGTTCAAGCGATATAGGTGTCGCCACCGTTTCAAATACGGGTTTGGCAACAGGAGTGGATGGGGGACTTTCTGAAATCTCCGCTGAAGTGAATTCTATTTCAGGAAATACAATCTTGTCTGTGGGAATTTAATCATGAGAGGATAAATTTTATGCTGACACTTTATGCCATGCCCGGTGCCTGTTCACTCGCCCCGCACATCATTCTTAATGAACTCCAGATTCCTTACGAGCTAAAAATAGTAAAAAAAGGTGATGAAGCAATGCGTACGGAACTTCTGAAAGCGAATCCCTTGGGACAAGTTCCCACGCTTATCACAGAAGAAGGATATATCCTGATGGAAGGTCCCGCCATTCAGCAATATTTGATTTCACTGAAACCCAACTCCCTTTTTCCAGCATCGGGACAGTCACGCTTCAAAGGTTTTGAATGGATGAACTTCATCTCCACTTCCCTGCACAAGGGATTTTCTCCCCTTTTTCATCCAGAATATTATCTCAGCCATCCTGAATATTTTTCGGATCTGAAAGAAACGGCAAAAAAGAATTTGATAAAATTATTCCAGAATGTAGAACAACGCATTGAGGGAAGTTATTGTCTCGGAAACGATTTTTCCATCGTCGACGCCTACCTTTTCGTCATTCTCAGCTGGGCACCCAAGATGGGAATCGATTTTTCCGCAAATCAAAAACTCTCTGCCTTGTTCAAGCAAATCGGCGAAAGAGAAAGTGTAAAATCAGCCCTAAAAGAGGAAGGCTTGAGTCTCTAAATTTTCACTCCCTTATCCCGGAGAGCTCACACTATTAAAATTCTCTGTATTTTTTAGAAAAAATTTCCACAATGAAACAGCCGCCAACGGGTTACTCACGTACTTAAATCTAAAAATAATAATTTATTTTATTAAGGATTCCTCACGCAATCACCTGTATAAGGATAGCGGGTGCCTCCATCGACCATTTCAAAATCTGTCACCTGAAGACTTTTCAAGGAATAAGTATCTAAAAGACCGCTCCATTTATGCTGGGTAAAACGATCGCTCTGGGCCGTAAGAGCAATATTACCACCGTCGGCCAGAAACATCCCGTAATGTTGCAGGGTGCGAGCAATCACTTTGGCTCCTTCCGTGGGAAGTTGTGCAATCTTCGCATTGACCGCAGCATTATTTTTCAAACGTAAATGTGCTCCGTAAGGAATCGCATTCAGACCTCCATTCGTCGGATAAGTGGTATGCGTAGCGGGGTGCACATAAAAATGGTGTCCATTTCCTTTGCCGTATAATCCTCCAATCCTGTTGTTTGGCAAAATGAAGCGAATCGCATGACCCAAATTTCCACCATTCTGAATAGCTTCTGCCACCTCATCCGCATTAAACAAAAGAGGCGCAATCGGCATGCCGCCTGCGTCCGCACTCGTGCATTGTTCTCCTCTTCCTGAAGCAGGATAAACCCGACTCATATCCCAAACCGCAAGACAACCCCCGTAAAAATTTTTCCCCTGGATATTCGCTCGCCACATTTCATAAAGATGCTGATTATAAAAATCGGCAACAATCAAATGGCAATCTCCATTGCTTGTGCAAGCATATCCATTTTCTCCTTCCAAGACTCCTCCCAAGGGAAGTGGCACAGAAGCTTGGTCGCATTCTTCTGGGAAAAAATCGCTCGTGGGAATAAAGTTGTAAAAAGATGTGTTTTGATTTGCTTCCAGCACCTCTATCGAAAAATCAATCCGCATTAAACCCGTTCCCCAACCCCCTTGGCTATTCAAGGTGGAAATAATAGAAGAGGACTTCGCATCCAAAGCTGCAGAAGAAATATCCTGATACCAAACAGCTTTGTCTGGAAAATATTTACCTGAAGAAGGGGGAGTCGTATCGTTCTCTCCATTTCCATCATTAGGAGGAGTGGAAGTATCATTTGGGCTGGGGGGATTTTGAGGAGGGATGTCCTGAGTTTGAGAAGTCTCCAGTCCTGCTTCACCACAGTGTGTGCAAAGAAAACTGCACATTGCGACAATGAACAAAACAAAAACCTTCGAGGGTTTTAAAAACATAGATATGCCTCTTCTTTAATAAAATTTTTCCTTCAAAATTTCTTTTGAATAATCGTTTTCAGGCTTCCGATTTCTTCAGAAAAAAAGAATTACATTTTCGTTGTATACCAAGAAAAGCAATCCTACCTTTACCCGATCAAAATAGGCCAATCGTTTGAAATCAACTTATCCTAGTCTCAACCAGAAAAATTCTGGTATCCTAAGAAAATTTTAGAATATTGAATCAGTATCCTAGATTCATGAAATACTGTTTGATCATCACTTCTATGATCCTACATATTTTTATCCCGGAGAGCTCACGCTTCCAATAATCAAAACTCCTTCGCTGTTAGTAGTCCCTTGAAGGGCTCCTCCACCAATACTGACTGTGTTACCGCTGATATTATACTGGTAGACCGTATTTGGTTCGAGCCCTGTAATCATGTGACTTTGAGCTCCTGATGCCGTGTAAATAAGTGTTAAATTATTGGGCAAGTTCGATGTGATATCTTTTCTAAACATCACCACCATGTTTCCGATTTGCACCCCATCAAAAGCTTCATTAGAAGCGGGACTACTTTGAATGGAAGTCATTTTTGTTTGTAAAACCCCGGGCAGGTTATCAGACGCTTGAATCACATTCAGCAACTGAACATTGGAGTCGGTACTTTCTGCCTGAAATACTTTTGGCCAAACCACTTTAGCGGGTGTCACTGAAGTATCTTTAATCATAATCGGTTCAAAACCCGGCACAAAATCAGACCCATCCCCTCTTTTTTCCCCGGGCAAATCCGCCAAGGATACCTGTGCATTCTTGGGTAAAAGATTTTGAATATAAGATTTTTCTTGTCCCCCTTTGGTCTGTCCCGAAACCATTCCATTTACAGGCGCACTGGGCGCAGGTTCCGGATACAAGGTGACATTAAAACGCTTAAAGAGTCCCGGATCTTTTGTAGTCGCCCGATCGTACACGACAATGTAATCAGACTTGCTTGCATTGTCCGGTTTGATCCACACCAAAGAGCGACTGGCATGGGTCACATTATCTACCAAAAGGCCTGATTGAGTATATTTCTGGATTAAAAAATCCGGGGTGTTGGTTAGATTCTGATTGTAGACATTCGTCAAATCACACTGGGAGTAAATATACTTATTATCCAATGTCACCGTGGATACCGGATCGCCGGTAAGCTGGGTTCCGGAATCAAAAAAAACTTTTTGGAAATTATTTCCTTGAGGATAAGTGGTACCATTCAACAAGGCTAAAGTATTGTTGTAGCCCGCTTTATCCAACTCAAAGTTCTGGGAATAACCCGTCAACACCTTGGTAACATAATCCCCTTTTCGATTCAGAGAAAAACCACCAATTTCTCCCACACCCATGTGATCGATACTGGCGTAGCTGCAATTGGAATGAAACCAGGAACCATTGGCACCAAATTGATTACGAGAAATGATTCGTCCCATACCCGGATCCAGAAAATTCAAAGGGATATCTCCCGTATTGCGGGGATCCGGCAAGGCATTTTGATCCAAAGGATCAAAACTAAAATCATAGGCTAAAAACATCAGGGCCGGCAGATAACCTGAAATTCCACCATAATAAATACTACCGGAACTCTGAGACACTCTGTTATACAGATGATTAGGTCCCGTAAAAGAAGCGTTGGTCAAAGTCCACAAGGCCTTCTTGTAATTTTTATCGTGAACAGGATCTCCTTTTAAAAGATGCTCATACACTGCCCAACCCGCCAAAACACTATCAAGACCTGAAACAAAAACATCCGAGTCCTGCTGAAAAATACTTGCCACATGATAAAAAGAATAAGGCCAATGAAGGTTATCCCCTTCTGGCATATTTGCGATACCTGCAATAATACCATCCAAGCCCCGATCCCAAGCCGGCAAAGAAGTGAGCTGATCCAAGGGGGGAGGAGGTGTGTAAAGTCCTTTGGAGGCCAAAGTCTGAAGAGCAATACGGAGCATCAAATAATTTTTCATCGTGATTTCCCCATAACCATAGGGACTTTCAGGTGCTAAACCACCGACTCCATCTTGGGTAAAAAATGCATAGAGTCTCGCAAGCGCTCCCCCTTCTAGTATTTGATTGTAATCGGAAAGTTTTTGAAAAACCTGTTTGGGAGGATTTACATTCGCATTCTTAATAGTCACAGGATCAAAATCCAAACCCTGCATTGCATGCACCATCAGGAAAAGATTTTTGGTTCCACCCGAAACATAGTTGTTCATGCCCCAACGGGAACGACGATGATCCGTCACAATATAATTCGCCATATGATCGGGATGATCTTTGATATCCAACAACTGGGCGCTCGTGAGAAGATTCGCAACATTTCCTTTGATATCCTGCCAAAGACTTGATCCATAACTTCCATGCGTAATGGAATCTGCCCACATGGTAAAAACCAGATTGAGAGTTTCTTTATCACTCTGACTAAAGGCATCGTAGGCCCAGTCGAAAGCTAAAATGATTCCTTCCAATCCTTCGCTTCCCCGATTCTTGGAAGGAAAAGTGTATTCCCGAAAAGGCTGAGAATCGTCAAAGCCTTGAGCTACCTGATTGGCCACCCACATCACGATGTTTCTTGCCATTTTTCCATCTTCAGGTTTTTGCTCCAATAAGTACATCAAGGCATAAAACAAGGCGTACTGTTCTGTGCTATCATTGGTCATCTGAAAATTTCCCCAATCGCAAAAGGGAATGACCTTAATCGTTTTATTGGGATCACTGGGGCTGGGAGCTTGAACAAGATTTTTACATGCCGCTGGATCCATCACTACCTGAGGATTTCCTGTATCAAACTTGGCGACCGTCTTTGCGCGAAAATCTGCGATCTGCTTCAGAGCTTGCAAGGCTTTGCTCATTGAGTTGTTTGAATTATAGCGTTGTCGCAGTTCGGGGAGATCATCTTTACGAATTAACAATCGCGGATGCGGACTTTGATCATCCGACACCAAGGAACCCGTTCCCGGATTTGATTGAGGGGCTTGTCCATGATTACTGCAATTCGAGAGAAAAAACAGAAATCCCAAACCTATTATTTTTAAAAATTTCATTTTCATGAATGTGCCCTCATCTTGAAAGTTAGCGCGAAACGCGTGAATACCTTCTAAGTATAAGCAAGAAAGGTGCCAAAAAATGTTCCATCAAAATGAAAGCTTTTGCAGGAAATTGCTTAGTATAATGTCAGTTCTCATAAGCTCGAAGAATATTTTTTACCTTTTTGAAAAAAACTTTGTCGTTTTTGAAAAAATTTTCCATCCAAAGAGCCTCGAACAAAGCTCAGAAGCAATATAAAGCACTTTTAGACCAAAACAAACTTGGCATCCTCTTTGCTTATATACAGTTTTGTAATTTGCATAGCCCTCTATATCGGCACCTGGCATCAGCTGGGTGCCGATATGCCTTTTTAGGGACAAAAATTTTCAAAGTAACTCTCTCCCACCCCATACATTCCCAATAAGGATTATTTGAGGTTAAAAAAAAGCCTTGTTAATTTAGATTATAATTCTTCGATCCAGGTAGCGACTTTGGCAATCGTAGAACTGACGATGTGATTGATTTTCGGATCATTCGCCAGACTTAGATAAAACAGAAGGGTTTCATTATCGGGGGATACTTCAATTCCCTCCTCCCAACATTGCTGAGCTTTTTCAAATTCTCCCGCTCTCCAATAAGCCCAACCCAAAGATGTTAAAACCGAAACATTTTTTGCTTCATAACTTCTTAACAACTCATAACAAAAAATTTCCAGACGAGACTTGTCTTTTTTTTCAGCAAGCTTTGCTATCTGCTTTATGGCTGTGAAACTTTTTGCAGGATTAAAATTTTCCCGCATGGCCAAGTCATAATAATGTGCCGATTCTTGGAGATAACTTTCATTTACCTTGCAATTCTCCTTTAAGGCCTCGGCAAGAAAATAATAAGATTCTCCCGAAGGATTTTTCTCTACCCAGGCCCTGCGAAGCTGAATAACATCTTCTGCTCTCTCTTCCTGGGAATAAAGGGCATCCAAAGCCCAGAGGCTATCCTGATGGGCAGGATTCATGCGATTGGCTTTTTCAAGCCACTTCCTCGCTTGTTCTTCTTGATCCAAATTTTTGTAAGTAATTCCCAGGGCAAAAGTAGCATAAACACTCTTCGGATTTTCTTTTAACACCGCCTTCCAGGCATCCAAAGATAGGAGATACATTTCTCGCGAAGCAAAAGAAAATGAAGGGTTTTGCGGGTTCAAATCACAAGCCATTTTTTCATATTGATCTGCCAATAAAAACTCGGCTTTACCTTGCGCCTTTTCACTCATTTCTAGCAAATAAGCAGTTAAAATCAGGTGGGGAGCCGTAGAAAGACGGGCTTGTGTAAAATCCCAATTTGTTTCTTTCATGAGTTGAACGGCTTTCGGAATTCGAAGATAAATCTCATCCGTTTCGGGTCCCAAATGACGGATCAAGCGGTTCAAGAGATCCGCCTTGATTTCCCTTTCCCAGCCCGTATATTTCAAAGCTTCAAAAGTTTTCCGGTAATTCTGAGTAAAAAGACCTTTTTCGTCTTCCAACACAGGAGACAAAGCAAGGGCTTCCGACACATCCAATCCATTCACAAATACAATGCTTTGTCGAACTCCAAAGGGTTGTTTCGATGTCAGTAAAAGATCAAAACTGTTTTGCAGATCTATCATTGGAAATCGAGATCCAGACAAATCTTTTCCTTCTCGATCAAAATAATTCAATCCGTCGCTTCCAAAAATAAACTCTCCCGTAAAATTCCATTGTTGCGCAATATGTTTGGCAAGAGACCTCGTCATCCAACAGGCTACACATCGAATCATTCTCAATTTTTCTGAAGGAAAAAATGAAAAGTCCGTATTTTCATCCACAAATTTTTCCAAAGGAGAAGGTGATAAAAGTATTCTGGATCCTTCATTTTTCCCATCTTCCGCTCTCTGCCCATGACTTTCCAAAGTAAGCTCTTCCGGAAAAATTCCAAGAGCTTTCATCCTTTCTGAAAGATCTTTCAAATTTGCTCCGGGAATAAAAGTAGCCAAATCATTTATTATATAAATGGCATCGAAACGATCGCTTTTCTTATCGGACTCTCCTACAAAACTTGTTGAAACAATCAGCACACGCTTATTCTGCGAAGGATCCGGATTTTCTTTGATCACCGCCGCCTGCGCAATATTGCTCCCTGTAACTTTCATGGAAGCCTGAGTCCAAAGAAGAGAAGTGAAACGCGGCGCTGCATCAGGCAATTTTGTTGCCTCTTCCTCTCTACAAATGGAATCCAAACGATCTCGATTTGAAGAAACTCGAATTTCCTCTCGAGAATCCGCATGCGACACCGCTGCTCCGGAGGAGTAAAATAGTTCGCAATAGCGTGTATGGATTCTGGGATCGGTCATAAAATCAAACGAAACAAAAAATTCGTTTCCTTCTTTTTAAAAATGCGATCCGAACCTTTTTTTAGTGCTTAGGCACTTTATGAAAAGTGGCTTTTGGAAGCTCAAGAGTCTGTATCACTTCGAAATACGCCGCTGGAGGAGGAGTTTTCTGCAACAATTTCCTTATGGCAGAATCATTGAATAAGTTATGGTGGATCAGCACTCGCTTTACTTCAAAGAAGAATGCTTTAGGTGGGCTTTTTTCAAAAGCAGGTTTTTTTGCCACAGGAGAAGATTCGGCCTTTTTCTGAGGTGCTTCTTTAGCAGACGCCAACTTAAGCTCTTTTTTGTATTCCGCTTGCGCTGCTTCTACTTTTTCTTGTGCTTTTGCTAAAAGAGGAGTGAGTCGATCTACTTCATTTGTATCTCCCTTATTTTTTGCAGCTTTCAATTGTAATTCTAATACATTTCTTTCCATTCCCGCTGTTTCATACGTTTCTTTAGCTCTTTGAACGGAGGGAACCAAATGATCTTCCGGCATTTGAATGTTTGAACTATTTTGACTTAATACTCCTTGTGTGCCCGCCATGAATATGCTCCTTTATAAATGAATAAAAAATTACCCAAGAGGGCATAAGCAAGGGCTGTGCCAGAATTAAAAATGTAAAAATTGTTAATAAAAGTAATGACTTGAAACAGTTTTAAAGAAATAAACAGGCTATTTTCTGTCTGATTTTTGAAATTTTTTACCTCCTCACTTCTCATGAAGGTAAATTCTTTCAAATTCTATTTTACACTTCCCCATGACGAAAACAGCTCAACAAGTGGTCGTTCACCATTCCCACCGCCTGCATGTGGGCGTAGATAATGGTGGAACCCACGAAATTAAACCCGCGTTTTTTTAAATCCTTACTGAAACGATCGGAAATTTCTGTGCGGGGAGGAATTTCTTTCAAGTTTTTGATTTTGTTCTGAATCGGTTTTTCATCCACAAATTGCCATTGATAGCGATCAAAAGTTCCAAACGCTTCTACCACCTTTAAAAATGCTTGAGCATTTTTCACGGCAGATTCTACTTTAAGGCGATTACGAATAATTCCCGGATTTTGAAGCAGGGAATTTATTTTTTTTGCATCATAACGCGCGATTTTCTCTACATTGAAATGATCGAAAGCATCCCTGTAATTTTCACGTTTTTTAAGAACAGTGAGCCAACTCAAACCCGCTTGAGCACCTTCCAAAATCAAAAATTCAAAAAGTTTTTGATCGTCATGAACAGGAACTCCCCACTCTGTATCATGATACTGAATATAGAGAGGATCGCTTTCACACCAAGAACAACGGATTTTGTCGGATGGAATTAAAAAACGGGACATAGCCGCAATGGCTAGCCCCGTTTTGAAAATAAAGAAAGAATTTTATATTTTGCTTTTACTATTGAGGTGTACAGGTAGAATCTCCATACCCTGAACCATAGGAAAAGCATCCTGTTTTATTGGTTTCGTGATCCACACCCCAAAAACAGTTGTGTTGATCTATCTTGGTGGCGTTCTCGCAAGGAACATAGTTCCCCGCATCATCAAAACATTTATCCTGATAAGAGGTATTACATGTGTCCTTGGAAGTAATTGCATGACAATCATCTACTTTATTCGCATTGCATGCACCCGTTCCATCCTGACAAGGATTTTGATCAGCTCCACAATTCACAGCAAACTGACAAATACTCGCAACGGTCAAACATTGTGTTTCTCCAATACAATAAGCCTCTTTTGCCACACAATCGACTACAGCTTGACCGCTTCCATCCACAGATTCCTTGTTGGCAATAAACAAGAGATCTGCATAAGAAATTGTTTGACTCGGTGTATGCGATCCCGAATCACCCGGGTGCAACTCACAAGGTCCTCCAAAAACCGATGTATAATCAATGGCTGGGCCACTCAAACAAGCACTCACGTCTGTTCCCGCTTCATCAACACTGGTGCTTTGGCCCGAAACCGTGGAACCGCCACTTCCACAAGACCATGCTCCGGAAAACAGAAACAAAGCCATGAGCAACAGAGATAACTTCACCCCAATTTTTTGAGACTTAGGTAAATGCATAAACAGCCCCCTGTATATATAAAAAATGCGAATGAATTTTGTATGGAATTAAAATATGCAAAAAGAGTGCGCAAAAAACTTGTTAAAAGAAGTTCGCAAAAGTAAAAACAAGTAAAAGAATTTTTCCTACAAATTCACTTTCAAGTGTCAAAAACAACCCTACTCTCTGAGTAAATTTGTATCACCTCTGTATTTTCATTTTTTCAGACAAATGAAAGATACTTTATTCTCTGTTCAAAACATGAAACGTTTCATCAAAAATTGAAAACGACTCAAAAAGTATTCCTTCTCCAACACAGGATTCATTTTCCATATAGCCTTCTCCACTTTCAAAATTTATAATCTCAAGTTGATCCTAAATTTTTTTTAGCTCAAGGAGAGAGTCATGAAAAAGAATAGGTTATCGCTTTACCTACTTTTGTCTTTTGTTTTTTCAATTTTCCTCGATGTTCCAAAAATCCAGGCACAAACCGTCACAAATATTACTTCTTCTGATGGAAGTTTTCCGTCTGACTTAGCGATGTCGATCACTCAAACTTCAAGCTGGAGTAGTGGATCCCAATTCTCTGCCAGTTTAAAAAATACGAGTGGTCAGAATTCTTATTCAAATATCCACGTCAGACTTCTTGTGGCACCTAAAGTAGTAGGAAGTCTTTGGAATATGGTGATGACGCCCGGAACAAATTACATCGAACTCACAATGCCCACCTGGCAAAATTCTCTCGATAAAAATTCAAACTTTGATTTTGGATTTGTGCTCAATCAAACCGCTTATCCAGGAATGTACTTCGTCAGCGCTACTGTCACGGGGCCTGCACCCGCACCCACTCCAAACCCGACGCCAACACCAACACCTTCTCCCACACCCACACCATCACCTAATCCCTCTAATGGATCTGCTACTCAAGTTCTCTCTCCGGATTTGACCGCAAATGTAGTTGTCGACTCTCAATGGGGTGAAGGAACTAGTTGGAGTGGCGCCAGTTATCGAGTCATTTTAAGCAACACCAGTCCTCATGTTTTACAACAAGTAAAAATTAAAGTGGATGTTGGCTCATCGGTGAGTTTCTGGGGCATGCAAACAGATTCCAGTAGCGCCACCGAAACCGTGATGGAACTTCCTTCTTATCAGAACACGCTGAATCCAGGTGCCACCTATGCTTTTGGTTTTACAATTTCGCCAATCCGCATTCCAAACTTTACTTTAATTTCTGCAAGCGGAGGCTCGGGTGGAAATTCCGGAGGATCTGGAGGCAGCTCTGGAAATAGCAATTCAGGTAACACTTCTATTTTTGTTCCACCTGCCTATAGCGTCCCCTCACTCAATTTTGATCCGGCAAAATCGGATGCTGCATTAGCAAGCGACCTCAACACACTCACGCAAAGCTCTTCTTACTATGATGCAAATTATTTCAAAAATTTGAACGTGCCCACGACACGTGCTTGCTCCATTCGCATTCCCCAATATTTGAGCAATAACAAAACTCAAATGTTTATTGGGCGACCTGCCAATGGCCAAGTCGTCAATATTTCTAATACACCGGATATTACAATCCGTTTACCTGATAAATATTTTGCAATGTTTTTGGCCTATGCTCAGGACGCTTATGGCTTGAATCCGCTTCTACTTCAAAGCATGGCCGCGAAAGAAACTTTTTTCGGAGCGATCAGCAATAGTGTCGATGATTCTTACTTTCTCGTCAATAACACGAATGATTTTTACAATGGCTCTTACAGTACTCCCGCCAATAATCGTGGTTATTTTACCGATGGAAATGGCGACGGACCTTTTCAGGTGGAAACTCCTTCCTTCAGTACGCTCATCGCAGGATTTCCGGAACGCTTGGATATTTTAGCCGCTTGTACTTATTCAAGTTCCGAAGCTTGCAATTATGCTGCAAGCAGTCTCACAGATCCTCTCATCAATCTTACGGGAAAAGATGGAAACAATTACGGGTTTCTTCATTACGGAGCAGTGATCACCACCGATAACAATCTCGCACAACCTTTCTACGGAAACATGTTGCGTGCCTTACACGACAAACTCGTACAAGATTATTACACAGCCGTTATCGTCACCGCCCTTGATTTGCGCTATCGTTACAGCGCGTTGTTTGGATTGCCCCAAATGGGATTTCGACCTTCTTATGATCAACGCACAAACACGGATGACAAAGACCGTTTAGAATTCGCAGCAACATTATGGTCCTACAATCGTGGGCTTTTCACCGGAATTAATCTCGCAGGCTGTACGCCCACAATGGATCCCATCAAGGATTGCGGCTTGGATGGTTACGGAGGATACTCCACCAATATTCAGGCTGCTTGCGGATTTTTGAATACAGCACTCGATCAAAATCTGATTTACGACTTCCCCATCAGCCAAAGTGACGTCACCTGGTTTATTAACAAACTGAAAATTACTTATCCCTTTCAGCAAATCACCGGGCTACAAAATCCGATCGATTGGACGAGCATTCAAACAAAAGCAAATAATGCTTTTCAGACTTTACTGACCCAATACCGAAACAAAATGAATAATCAAAGTTTAAGCACTTTGAGTTTCCGTTATCATTGGAGAAGTATTTTGGGAGTCATTCGATCTCAATTGCCCGGAAAAGAAAATCCATTGGGACCGACCACCGCAGACATGATCCGTTTTTATGGAGATACAATTTCTCCGGATTCAAGTCGGGTGGCTTGGTAAGCAAAATTACTTGGCAGGCTTAAGGCTGTTGGAAACTTCCCCCGACAGCGCCACACTGGTAGGGTCTAGCTGCAACACGAGAGATCCTTCCTTGAAGTTGAGATTTTTATAATCTACCCAAAATACATTGGGTGCCTGGGTATAATTATAATAGAAAATTTTCTGGGTGAGATCTTGAAGAGAAACCCAACGGGTGGGCCATGAATCGACAAACTTAGCTCCGGAGGTGTCTTCCGCTCCGAAGGGAACCATGGTGGTTCGGATCACTGACATCACTCCCGCGACTGCTTCCACATAGTTTTTGGGTTGTGGCAAAGTTTTCAAATATGAGGCTGCTCGAACAAAACGACTGAGCGGGTTTACATCTCCCGGCATCGGTAGTTTTCCGCCAAAGAGTTTATATTTTTTCAGATTTGCCAACTGGATTTCAAAAGCAGGCTCGTTGGTCATCACATTATATTCAGGTCCCTGATGCACAATCATTTTACCGTGAATGAATTCAAAAATAGCAGAATCACCTTTTTCATCTTCCAAAGCCAAATGAATGGGCCATTCTTTTCCGCCAATTTTCACAGACATCACCTGAACTTTGCGCAAACCTTCAATGGCTTCGGGAACTGTTTTATATTGATCGAGCGCATACTGAAGCCACAAAGCATTGCTAATCGCAGGTTTCGAGGCATCTCGTTTTTCGTATTCGGTTCCATCCAAATACAACATGTGTCCTGCCAAACCGGCTTCATTCATTCCATCGGATGCAGCATCGGAATGAAATGCCGTAACCACCACACTTCCATATTTTGATTTCCATTGGGCAGAATTATCTCCCACATTTCCTTTTCTTTCCATGCCACGGGGATAAAGAAGCATCAGGGGTTCATCCGACATGTATAAGTCCATGGTTCTTGCAACCGTTTTTGCTTCTTTGTTATTGTTCCAGAAAGCAACCGAACAGGCGGATGTAATTCGAGGAGTGACAAGAGTTCCTAAAATTGCGCAAAGGCCCAAGACTTTGATTTGACGGGATAACCTCATAATTTTCTCCCTTTCATTTTGGATGATGGAAGAAAATTTTGCCTGAAGCCTCCAGGGAAGTCACGAGGAAAAAATCAAATCTGCACACCCACCATACTCCTTCCTGTGAACACACAAGCCTCTGCAGAGCCTCTCCAAAAAAGAAAAGTTTTAGAAGTTTCCAATAGATGACTCAACGCTTTTAAAAAATGATTAATTTACATATTCATACCCACAGATTATTGTGTAACAGCTAGTAACAAATTCTATGAAAGGGGAATTATGAAAAAGGGAGTTATTATTACTTCCATCATCCTTGTGGTTTTGATCCTCTTTTTTTATTTCAACGGATGTGGGCAAAAGGGTGTAATTCGAGATTTGAAGGCCGAACTGCAAAAAGACGGAGACATTGCCTCTGTAGCCTGTGGCTTTCCTGTAAAAAAACTTTCAAACCCAGAAGTTCAAATCACCGAAATCCATTACGGAGGAGATCCTTCCACTGTCACTGCAATTATTTCTGGCAATCCAGTAGCTCTTAACATCACCAACACACAAGTCTGTCATGCTACTCTAAAAATGGAATGGGAAATGGCCCATCGAAGCTCTCCCGGTTCTTATTCAGGATCGGTAGCTGTGTTTAAAAACGCTAAGAAAATAGGGAATTAAAAATATTATTTTTTCTTTTTACGGATAAGTTCTGGCAGGGGCTGATCTTTTTTTGCCTTCAATCGATTCTCTTCCAAACTTTCAGCCCGAATTTCAGCTGGATATGCGGAAGCATTCCAATTGAGACTTTGATAAGCATTCACAAACACTTTTTTTGAAACTAAGTTTGCTTCTATCAAAGCATTAAATCCCTGTTCCACAGCCTGAAAAGCCAAGCGCAATAAAGCTTCCTCTTTATCGGGACAATCTTTGACACTGACTAAATTTTTAGAGCGCTTCACCAGAGGAATATGATGTTTTTTGAAAAAGACATAAACGCCTTTTGCAGCTTCCATTTTTTCCAAATAGGATTTTTGTGCGGGAAGCACCCTGTCTTGAAAGCAAGACATACAATAGATCGCATGCTGAAGATCTTCGGGGATCTCCTTCAAAAAAGAAAAAAAAGATTCTTCAAGAATCTGCATGCAGTCCTTGCAAAGCAAGGCTTTACAAATTCCACAAGAGAATTTGTTTTTGGAAAATTTCTTCTGGCAAGAAGAACACACATAAAGACTTTCAGGCTTCATAAATTCAGCTATGCATAGTAGGTTTGTTTCTGCTTAGTAAAGGAAAAGATGAGAGGATTTCGCAATAAACTAAAATCTGTTTGGCAGAAGCTTATTCAACAGGATGCCACTCCGACCGCCATCGCTCTGGGTTTTGCTATCGGCCTTTTTGCCACTTTTTATCCTGTACCGATCCTGGACACCCTTATTGCCCTACTCATTGCCCGCATCGTGAGGGCTAATACGGTAGCTTGTCTTATCGGAAATAATTTTATCCTCCTCATTTACCCGATCATTCCATTTTTACTTGCTGCGGAAGTATTCGTGGGACGCCAAATTGTACGAGCACCCCCCTTTCAACTTCCATCCCATCATGAAATCACAATTTCGTGGTTGCTTCATCAAAGCGGACCTAATTTGAAAGCTTTAATTATAGGAGGATTGGTACTTGGAATTCCTTCGGCTATCCTTTTCTTTTTCATCGTCCGAAAGGCCGCAAAAAAGTGGCAAGAAAGGAAATCAACGGGAATCTAAAATATCGACAAATCACCCAAAATATTGCGTCATCCAAATTCTTTTGTCTCAAGTAGTGATAACGCGAACTTTAGACATACTAAGATTTACGGGCATTCCCTCCCTGCAAATTATCCAAAGCAGATACCTTCTGCACATCTTCAGGTGCTTGTGTGGTATAGGTGGTGGCATTCACATTTTGCTGATTCGGATCATTTGAATTATGTCGATGATGCCCATGATGTCTATGATGATGAGCTTGCTTCGCGGGATCCTGGTTATTGACCGTTTGAGCACTTCCTGAATTCTGGCTATTTGTAACGGGCTGCTGATTAGCCTCCTGTCTTCGTATCTGATCCAAATAATCTTCATTACTTGTGTCTACCGGATTAATTTTCATACTCATAACTTTCTCCTTCATCAAATTTTGTTAAAACTTGTTAAGATTTGCCAAACAAAGATGAGCAAATACTTCTGAAGGCTGAGACAGTTTAAAAATAAGAAAGGTTAAAAAAATTTAAACAGGAATCCCCATCAAAAGGCAGAGGGCCCAGGCTGTAAATCCTGTAAACAAAGGGATGGTAAGATTATCATCCAGCTTGATCGGCAGCATTTCAAAAGCAGCTACGGCAAGAGAAAGCAAAAAAGAAAATGCAGCAATCATCCACCATGCTATCGGAACTGTTCGAAACAAAATAATAAAAGAACACAAAAATGAGATCGTGAAAAAAGCAAATGAACCTTCGGCAGATTTTTCCTTCACCCAGTGATGTTTTCCATACAAAATGCCTACTATTGCAGAAACAGGATCCGCGATAGCCAGAATTGAAATTGCCATCAAGGCAATGGGTTTTGGAAAACTTAAAATAGTCAGCAAAATTCCAATCACATAAGGAATCATGGACGATTCCTTCAATCGTTCTTCCGCTCTCAGAAAAAAATTGGTGATTCCTTCCAGCTTACGGGAAATTTCAGGATAAGCCACGCGGATACGATCCACCACATAAGCAATGCACGCAATCGAACCCAAAAGCTGAACGGCCTGAGGATAAGTAAAAAGAAGGCTGTAAGCCGTCACCACAATCATGCCACTGAGCATGTGGAGTAATCGTCTTCCTAAATGCAAATCTTTGCGAGTTGCTGAAGGGGCCTCTGCTTCAAGCATAAATCCTCCATTTTATATTATCTCATGAATTGAAGGAGATATCCAGCAAAGTCCTATAGGGTATTAACTTTGAATGAACCGTTTGGGAGTTAAAAAATTCGATAATGAAGTGCTACCCAAGATGCAAAAACATTGGAAAGGGCGTGAAAAAGAATGGGTGCAATCAATCCATCCGTTTTTTCACGTAGCCAGCCAAACACCAAGGCAGGAAAGAAAATTGAAAAATGCCACCAACGAAGCGTGATCAGACTATGAGAAAAAGCAAACACAAAGGCAGTGAGAAAAAATCCCTTTCCTATCTGAGCACCGAGAAATGTTTTTTGATCCTGAAAATATTGCTGAAAACGCTTGAGTAAATAACCCCGAAAGAAAAATTCCTCCGGAAAAGCCACGACCAAAACATTAAAAGTGAAAGTCATCCAAAGCGACGAATTTTTATAAGAGGGAAAATAATGCGCATGAAAAGCTATTTTCTGAAAATAGTGATTCGCAATTAACAGCGGAATAAAAATTACCAGACTCACCAGAAAAAATATCTTCAGAGAATAAAAAACTTCCTTCCAATTTTTTTCAAAAAAATCGAACGACTCTTTATTTCGATGGAGTGCAAATACGGGAGCATAAACCAACAAGGCGCTAGTAATGAGAGTTAAATTATTTCCAATGAAAGAAATAAACTGAAGATGAAAGGCAAGGCTCGCCAGAAAAATCACTACCGCCCATACAATCCATGCTTGAATAAAATTTTTCTTGGGAGAAACACTCATGCAGATTTTAAAGGATAATGTTTCTTGCAATAGCGATACAAAATTGTTCCGAGAGTGATCCCGATAATTCCCATGATTTGAGCGGTAGAAATCGCTCCATGTAAATAAACTCCACGCTCCGCATCGCCTCGTAAAAACTCCAACATTCCTCGCGTAAAGCCATATAAAATCACAAAAGACCAAACCAACTGGCCATGAAAAGTCTGGCGTTTTGAAATCCAATGTAAAATTCCAAACAAGAAGAGCGCATTGATCATCGCATATACTTGAAAGGCATGAAGGGGAACTCCATGAAACTTATAGCCCGCATCACTGGCAGGATTTGTAAAAATAAGATGGATAAAGAAACTGGTTGGTTTTCCATAACA
>CAYPXN010000006.1:0-11121 GCA_964414715.1 uncultured Pseudomonadota bacterium
ATTTGGGGAGTGGCTCAGGATATGGAAGCGGTGGAACGTGATTTGGAGCCTATTTCAAAAATTCCCGTGCACAGTCTTTACGGTTCCGATGTGGAAAGCCTGAAACCCCGAAGTGAATGGTTGGAGGGTTTGGATGCGGTCATCTGTGATTTACAGGATGTGGGATCTCGTTACTACACCTTCATTTATTCTGTTGCTTTGATGATGCAAGCCTGCACCCAAGCAGGAGTTCCCGTGTATGTGTTGGATCGCCCCAATCCCATCAATGGAATGGATGTAGAAGGGGGTGAGATTCAAAAAGGTTACGAATCTTTTGTGGGTTTATACTCTTTACCCAATCGACACGGAATGACTTTGGGTGAAATGGCGGTTTATTTAAATGAGGTCCATGAGATTGGAGCGGATTTAACTGTTCTCAAGCTTCAGGGCTGGAGTCGAAAAAAATATTTGGATGAGTTCAATGCCGCTTGGGTTTTGCCCTCTCCCAATATGCCCACTTTGGAGACGGCCATTGTTTATCCAGGAATGTGTTTGCTGGAAGCTACTGAAATTTCTGAAGGAAGGGGAACTACTCGTCCTTTTGAAATCTTTGGGGCACCTTATGTTAAACCAGAAAAGTTAAAGAACTATTTAAATGATCTGAAATTGAAGGGAGTTTACTTCAGACCCTTGTTTTTTAAACCGAGTTTTCAAAAATGTGCAGGTCAGATTTGTGGTGGACTTCAAATTCATGTGACAGATCGTAAAAAATTCAAACCTTATTTAACAGGCCTGGCGATTGTGAAGGCAATTCATGATTTGTATTCCTCAAATTTTTCATGGCGTGAAAAACCTTACGAGTTTGTAAGAGAAATTCCTGCTATTGATTTGTTGACGGGTTCGGATTTGTTTAGAAAACAGTTAATAAAGTCAGCCTCTTGGAAGGAAATTGTTCAATCTTATGAAGAAGGAAAGTCTGTTTTGCTCAAACAGAGAAGAGAGTATTTGTTATATTAGTTTTTTTGGATTGTATCCCCGGATTTCCTCTGATAGAGCCTGCAAAGTTTTATGAAACATTTCATTCAAAAATTGATTTTTGTTTTCTTGTGTTTGGGTTTTGTGGCTTGCAGTAAAGGTAATGCCCCTTTTGTGGGTACTCCCAGCATTATTATATTGCCGACTACCGTTACTTTGGGTCCCGGCCAAACCCAGCAATTTGATGCCACTATTTATTATACGACGACTACTGTGATTTGGAGTGTGGATGGTGGGGATGCGAATGGTACCATCGATTCGACAGGCCTCTATACGGCGCCTTCAACGATTAGCCAAAACTCAACCGCAGTAGTACGAGCGAGCCTCGCTAATAATACGAGCACCCAAGATACTTCCACGGTGGATTTGACGACTACTCCGCCATAAAATTTTGGCAAAATTTATAAGCTTCGATAACTCGGGAATCGTCCAATGGTAGGACTACGGACTCTGACTCCGTCAATCTAGGTTCGAATCCTAGTTCCCGAACAATAAAAAACTTCAGCTTCTCTGGAGTTTTTAATTGTTCAAGTTGTGGATGAGAACCGACGGTTCGACAATGTGTTTCTCCAACGGAGAAAATTATTATAGATAACCTGAGGCGGGTGCCCATGTCATGGGCGACGAAGGTTATCATTGCATTGATCCTGCGTAGCAGGATAATCCTAGTTCCCGAAATTATTCGTCCTCGCCGGAGTATGATGGGTTTTATAAGTTTCTCTAGCTGGCATTAGAAAGACGGCCTGTGACAAACTTATGCAGCACACTGGCAATCAGTGTTTGATAAGGAATACCTTCTTCGGCGGCTTTACGCTTGATGAGTTTTAAATCAGGTCCTGATAAGCGGATGTTGATCCGAGCATCTTTCTTAAGGTAACTCGTGGCCGCTTCCTTGGCGGCTTCCATTTCCTTTTCGGCATTCCTGGATCTTTTGAGTTTGCCCTTTTGTAAGGCTTCCAAGATTTCTTTTTCTTCGTTTGTTGTTTTCATATACTTTATTCCTTCCCAGCTAAATAAGCTTTCGTCGCTTTGCGACTGGGGTAAATCGTTTTGAGGAAAATTTTATTTTCCTCTCTTACAAAGGGAACCAAATAAATATACCCTTGGACATCAATTACGTAGATCTGCTGATTTGGATATTTAGCCTTGTTTGGATGTTCGACAACATCTAATAAGTGACCTTCATCGATAAGAAGAATAATTTCCTCAAAACTGATGCCTCTTTCCTTTTTCAGGGAGGTGTTTTTTTTAATATCATATTCAAATTCAAGCTCTTTAGCCATATTCAAATGTATGTCGATGTGTGCCTAATGTCAATATTGAAGATTTACTGTAAAATTATAGGATTTCCCTGCCTTCGGATTAAGTCTGTAGCTTGGGTAGAGTTTAATGGCTAGAATTTGTAATTCGTCATCCAAGGTATTGAAGTTTTGAAGGAGGTTTTCAAATTCCTAATGTTGACCGAAATTATTTAGAATCCTTGGGTTTTGTTGTAGCAATCCACATATTCCGCATTCTCCCAATTCAAACTCGACAGGCAAGAGCCCTGAAGATTTGCAACTTCGATTGTGAGTTTTGGAATCTCTGTGGAATCAGTGGTGCAATCATCTGCTTCATCCCCATTAAATGAATTTAAAGTTTCAGTGAGTGGAGTACCAGGAAGTGGAGGAGGGGGGAGATCAATGTTGGTAATTTGTGGATCTGTCATTCGGGTATCGCCACTCCAGCCTTCACTTGTGGTAACGTTATAATCATATTCTCCATTGGGTGTGAGTGATTGAATGCTGGTGTTTTCACCTTGTCCATTTCCCAAGGCAAGAAGTCCTATGTCATAGGTGGAACCGCTGACATTCCTGTCAATTAATTGTGTAATGCTATTTGTTTGGGAACTTTGTGTACCCATGTCAGAAGCAACTACATGATAACCTTTATAAGAGAGAGTGTTGATACTTTGTTGAAGATTTATTTCACTGTATCTTTGTTCTGAACGTATAGTTGTGCTTTGAGTAGTCATGTTTTTGGTGTTGATGAATTGGGCTGTAGTATTGCCATTGGCATCTTCTAGGAACTGTAATGTTCCTGTAATGATAGCATTATGCCATCCACTTCCACCCCCGTCTGTTCCTTTATATTGCATCCAAAAATTATTATCGGAAATAGTCTGGGTGATATAATTGAACTGATGGCTTTGATTATTTTCATCTACACCACAGATATACATTTTAAATGACTTGATAATGTTTTCCTCTCGATTTACTTTTATTTTTACTCTTGCACTTCCTTCTTTGCTTTCTTGTCCATTCATGGTGAGGACAACATCAAGAACATGATCTTTTCCGTCATACAAATCGGGTACTGCAGTTGTGAGTTGGTCATTTAATTGTTGGAGCATGCAGTATCCGATACTTCCCGTGCTTAAAATTTCAAAAGCGGTAATACTTTGACTGGCTGTTTCACAAGCAAGAAGAGAGCTTTGGGCATTGAAAGTATTATCGTCGTACTGGTTTAAATTTAAAACACCGCTATTTGTATCTGAAGAAACATTGGAAGAAGTTGCGGTGGAAGCTTTGATCGGATCCATAGGATTGGGAAGATATATAAATTTTGAAATTCCTGAAATCTGGGTACTCGTAGGTGTGATGGGAGTATTGCCGTCGTTATCTCCACAAGCGCTAAGAGACGATAAGATAAAAACAATACTTAAGCAGATAAAGAAGTTTCTCTTTATTTGAAATTGCAACATGACACGAACCTCCAAAAACGCAAATTTTACTGTTTGATACTAAACAAGATGCAAGAAGCATGCTCGATAAAAGTATTAAGACTTGTTAATAAATGTTAAGAATTGATAATCATATTTTTGGGACGGATTGTTCTGATGTGTCAAAAAAACAGCAGATCATAGGGTGATTTAGAACTTTATGGAACAGTCTGATTAGTACAAGCGCCTTAGCAACTTTTCACAATTTCAAACGAGAATAAAAAATAATTTTCAAAAATTAAGAAGGGGTAGAAAGACGAAAGCCTTGTGCTGACCTTGCTTGAGCGATCTACTTCTTATCGTACATTTCCTTCTCATCTGAATGAAAAACAAATTCAAATGGATGATATGCTCCATTCGTTTACGCATGAGGCAGCAGATTGGAAAAGTCTTTTGGCAATGAGTCTGGGATCTTTTGCTTTTCGTTTTGGAAATAATTTTTTTGTCAAAGCCTGTCAGTTTTTTAAGTCCTCTATCCTTTGTCGTGGATCTGCATTTGTAGGTCTTGTTAGTGAAGTGACTGCCTATCGAATATCAAACAAAGCTTTGGATAAAGATTCTCATGGCATTTTTTCAAAAAACTGGATGTCTGATTTTGTTAATTTTGGAACTCTCAAGCTATTTGGATATTTATTACCAACATATAATATTATGTTGAGACATCTTCTGCAGGATGTTGCTTCGCTGGCAGCAAATCACTTGTCCTCTGCGATGCTGTATGGTTTCCAAAGTCAGGATTCTCTTGTCTATCAACTCATGAGATCAGAAGTGTTAAATCTTCAGATGCAAGCGGGTATGGCTTTGTTCCATTTCAGTTCAAGAAACATATTTAACAGTGTGGAGCAAAATGTTTCCATTCAAACCCCCATATTTAAAAAGAATTCTTCCGAAGTTTTACATGTTGTTCTTATGTCTGCAGAGCATCTCAGAAGTTCATGGGCTGCTTATAGATCTCAGATGAGGAAAATGGCACATGACTTTCCGCTTCCAGACATGGAAACAGAAGCGGCTCTTTTTGAGAAACTCCAGGCTTCCAATTTTCAAGACAGGCATTTGATGACTCGGTTTGTAAATCCTCATCTTCCCGGTATTTGTGCCATGGCGAACAAATTTTACGGACATCCAGACTTTAAGCTAGAGCTTATCTTTATTGGAAATGCAGCAGTGATGGAAGCCGTGAGAAGATTTGATTTGGGGAAAAGGGTGGCTTTTTCGAATTATGCAAGCAGGTCTGCAAGGGGGGCAATGTTGAATTTTATCCTTGAGAATTCAGGAATCAGACTTACCACAAGAGCCCAAAGAGATGCTTTTTGGAATTTGAGTCATGTTTCAAAAGAGTTGACCGATCGAGGCCTGGAAGCCAGTAATGAAAATTTGGCAGAACAGTTTAATGAGCGTATGGCTCTCCGAAGATTGAGAAAGTTTAAAAAAGAAGAAAGCTATGAGAATGTTCAAGATGTTTTGAGCAAACAAAAAAGTAAAATTACTCCTGAAGATATTGCGAAAATTCGCAAACTACGACGGCACTGTTTGGTAAAAAGCATATCAGAACCCAGAAAAGAAGATGAAGATGACAGAACGATTCTTGAAAGTTTGGAATCTTCGGATAAATCCGCACATCATCTTTATGAAGAATCTGATTTGCAAGCCAGAATAAGAAATAAAATGCCAGGATTTATTAAAAGCTTGGATCAAAGAGAAAAAGTGATTTTTAAAAGAATGATATTGAGACCCATGCAGAAAGATGACCCCCAAGAAAAAGATACTTTAAAAATATTGGGGAAAAAATTTGGCATTTCCAGAGAACGGGTAAGACAATTAAAAGAACGTATTCAGGACAAATTCAGGATCTTTTTTCAGGAGGAAAATCCTTATAGTTTTTAGTGGAAGTGTTTGAAAGTTCTGGTTAAGTCTCTAAATAGACTTGTCATGTTAAAAACTTTCAAAAACTTTAAAGAATTTTATCCTTTCTATCTTTCCCAACATTCGAACAAAGTGAATCGTGTTTTGCATCGTATTGGCACGAGTATAGGTGTTGTGTCTGTGCTTTGGATAATTTGGCACGAAGAATGGAAATATCTTTGGCTTCCTGTTGTGCTGGGTTACGCTTTTGCCTGGGTGGGGCATTTCTTTTTTGAAAAGAATAAACCTGCAACGTTTCAATATCCTCTTTATAGTTTTCGGGCAGATTTTGTAATGTTGTTTGAAATTTTTAAAGGAAAATAATGGCTTCCAAAAATATCCTGCAAAAAATATTTGATAATGACTGTCCTCGTTGTGGAGAGGGAAGGGTTTTTAAAAGCTATCTAGATATGAATGTAGAGTGTTCCCATTGCTCTTATTTATTTCAAAGAGAATCCGGATACTTTGTGATGTCCTGGTTTATTAATTATATCTTGAGTGGTTTTATCGTGATGCCCGTATTTCTCTTGTTGATAGTGTTGGGATTTTCCTATTCGGTATTTATCACTATTCCACTTTTGATTCTGGTATTGATTCAGCCTTTCATGATTCGATTTTCAAGATTGTTGTGGATGAATCTGGATTACAAAGTGGAACAATCCAAAAAAAACAAGTATTAAAAAAATATAAAAAACAAAGAACAGGTATTTATTGGCAGGCTTCAGTGACACTTACATTGCAAAAAGCTGCCATGTTAGCACAAGTTATATTGTAGACATTCGTAGAGGAGTTAATGGTGCATGTTAAAATGGTTGAATTGTTAGAAACAACCTTGAAATTAGCACTTTGTACAGTACTTTGTTCAGCACCTCCTATAGCAGTGCCTGTAATGTTTGCGTTGATAGTTCCAAAGCTGCCAGTATTGTCGAAACTGTTGCTTCCTCCTTGTCCTTCACTAATGGATTCGGTTCCTGTAACGGTAAATGTTCCGACTAATGTGGAGTTGACGGTAAGATCGAAATTGAAGGTGTTTGGAGTGGAACTTGCCGTTCCAGAGCCGCTAATAGAATAATTTTCAAATGCGCAAGAATGAAAGGTTACGTTACCTTCGCTGGTTGTATAGTTTCCACCATTAGGGCAGTCAGAACCTACAACAGTCGTAGAATTGATGGAAGCCAGTAATAAGGCCATTGCTTGTGGTATAGTGGCAGTATTGGTATTTGAGTTTCCGTTACTGGAACTTCCACACCCTGTTTGACCAATAATCAATAATCCTAAAATTATTAAAAAGGTATAAGAGTAAAATTTAATTTTTATGCTCATGGTGATGATTTCTTTAATAAAATTAATTTTTTTATTTATTTTATTATAAAGATTTTATCTGAATTTTAGAAGAATAAAATAAATTTATCCAAAATCCATACAGCGATAACTTTTTTCCAGAGGAAAGTAATTTTTGAGTTCGGATTCCATCCATTGATACATTTCTTCTCGGAGATCATCCGGATAATGCATGAAGTTGAGAGAGCTTGAAGTGAGTTGCTTGAAGATGAGATCGTTTTTGGGGAAACGTTTTTTCATGATTTTCATCTGGCGGTGGGGAAAACGAAGGAGTCCCAAGCTAATCCAGGCAATTTGATCTGAGGAAATATTTTTGAAAATTTCTTTGATACAATTTCTATAATTTTCCTTCCAGTTTTTGTGCACAATCATGGGATCAAAATGAAAAGCTACCGGATACCCTCCCTTTGCGGCTTTACGGGCAGCAGTGAGTCGTTCTTCAAAAGAGGCGGTCTTGAATTCTTCTCTTTTAATTACCTGAGATGGATTTATGGACCAAGAGATCACTGTTTTACCTTCATGCTTGAGAGATAGAAGTGAATCGACATGATCGGCTTTGGTTTTCAATTCGAGACGAACTTTATCCTGCTTGGCAAAGAAAGGGATGAGATGTTGGTGATATCCCGTGATGGGTTCCAAGGCGAGAGAATCCGCAATTTTCCCGGTTCCAATAATGCTCTTAGGAGGAAGTTGTTGAATTTGAATTTCAAGTTTTTCCAAAATTTCTTCGATATTGGTATAAATAGTAATGAGGGGATTATTTGATAAAAAACTTTGGAGGATGCAGTAAGTGCATTCTAGATGGCAATTCGAAACCAGATTCAGTGAAAAGTAGGGACGTTTGCTGCTGGAACTCATTGCATGAAATTCTTTCAAAGGATCCGCTTTCATCCGCGTCAGAAGGAGATTTTTCTTTGCTCCTGTCATTTCAGCAGGCTTTTTTAAGTGTTTGATGTCTTCTATTTCTTCAATTTGAATGTCGTGGAATTTTGCGAGAATTTTTTGGGTATAAGGAAGTGAAGAGACAGATTTGTCTAGGTAAATCTTGGCAGGGTTAAAAGGGAGTGAAGGCATAATATTTTGTCATCGCGAGGACGTGCTCCGCACGGACGTGGCGATCTCGATAGTGAACTCGGGGGATTGCCACGCCCCTTTGGGGCTCGCAATGACATAGCTATAAAAATTTTTGGAGCCGTTCCAAACTTTTTTCTTTTCCCAGAAGTTCCAGCATATCGTAAATTCCCGGGCTGATTGTTTTTCCGACGAGGGCAGCACGCGTAGGCTGTGCAAGTTCTTTGAGCTTGATGCCTAAATCGGCAAGCACCTTTTCGAAAAGAGCCTTTAAAGCGTCATGTTCAAAAACATCCAGAGTTTGCAGAGCTTCTTTTAGTTTCTGCAAGCGCACTTTGCTTTCTGGTTGGTTCAGAATTTTTTGAGAGGCTTCGTCTGGCGTGATTTCATCGACAAAAACAAACTGGACGAGATTCGCCATGTCTCCCAAGGTTTTTTCTTTTTCTTGCGAGGCTTTGATGGCTTTCAATAACTTCTTATCATCTTTGATTTCAATTCCACGCAATCCAAAAATTCGCTTCACTTCGGGTAGCAAATCTTCCGGTTTGGATTCGCGAATATAAATTCCATTGAGCCACAAAAGTTTTTCCGGATTGAAAACACCGGGGGATTTCCCCACGGCTTCAATATCAAAAAGCTGGATCATTTCCTTGAGGGGAATGATTTCCTTGTCGCCACAGGCCCAACCGAGGCGGGCAAGGTAATTGAGCAAGGCTTCGGGAAGATAACCCATATCTCGATAAGCGATTACGGAAGTGGCGCCATGGCGTTTTGAGAGGCGAGTTTTATCTGCTCCCAAAATCATGGGAACGTGTGCAAAAATGGGAGTGGGATAATTAAAAGCCTGATAGAGCAGGATTTGGCGTGGCGTGTTGTTGAGATGATCATCGCCGCGAATAACATGTGTAATGTTCATGGTGACATCATCTACCACTACACTGAAATTATAAGTGGGAGTGCCATCGGTGCGCCAAATGATGAGGTCGTCCATTTCCGTGTTTTGAAATTCAATTTTTCCGCGGATAAGATCTTCAACCAAGGTTGAACCTGTTTCAGGAGATTTGAAGCGAATACAATAAGGGCGTGTTTCTTTTTCCCAGTCAGCAGCGCTCAATTTTCTGCATTTTCCGTTGTATTTGGGTTTTTGACCTGCTGCCATTGCTTTCTTGCGGTTTTCTTCCAGTTCTTCTGCAGTGCAGTAACAGCGATACGCTTTTCCTTCGCTGAGAAGTTTGTCTTTGTGTTCGCGATAAATATCGAGGCGCTGTGTTTGAAAAAAAGGTCCTTCATCCCAATTCAATCCCAGCCAGGTCATGGCTTGCATGATCGAATCGACATATTCTTGGGTGCTGCGTTCACGATCGGTGTCTTCGACACGTAATACAAAAATGCCACCGGTTTTGCGAGCGATGAGCCAATTATACAATGCTGTACGTGCACCTCCGATGTGGAGGTGGCCAGTGGGTGAAGGAGCGAATCTTAAGCGAGGTTTTATCATAAGTAGTTCAGTAGTCAGTAGTCAGTAGAAATGCTGAACTACTATTTACTGAACTACTGACTACTTTAAAGAGGGTCAAGGGAGAAATTGTGCAAAAAAAATCCCGTACTGGGGGCCCAGTACGGGGATAAAATGAAGAAAGAGATTTTAAAGTCTGGGATCTCTGGAGTCTACACCACTTGCAGAGATGGTGGTGACGGGATTCAAGTTCAATCCATCAGATCCTACCTTCCATATATTGTTATTTGGGTTCACAGATCCTGTATTACTCTTATCAAGATTTCTTGCTGATTGAAAAAAGATTGTATCGCTATCCGCAGTGAACACAATGGAGCTGCTGTCGGCTCCGCTCGTAGTGGATTGTGTGATGGATCTCAGGTCACTTTTGTCGGGCTTGATTGCCCAAATATTGATGGCGTTATTGACAGGATCACTATCGCTGGCGCTTGTGAGATTAAGATCCGACTCAAAAGCGATGAAACTTCCATCGGGTGCCCAAACAGGATATCGCAGAGAGGCATTTGTTGTAAAATCCGTCAAGTGAGTGAGATCGCTTCCGTCTGCATTCATAATCCAAAGGTTGTAGATTAAGTAAAGAGAACCATTATTGCTGCCGTCAAGATTTCTATCAGAATAGAAAATGATTTTACTTTCGTCCGGTGACCAGGAAGGAAATCGGGAGAGTCCTCCCAAGGTGCTGAGCTGGGTCAAAGGGGTAGCGTTGCTTCCATCGGCGTTCATGACCCAGATATTTTGTACATCCATGGAGCTATCGGTGCTGCCATTTAAGTTTCGGTATGAGTTGTAGAGAACCTTGCTGCCATCCTTGGACCATTTAGCGGCATAGGAATCTGCGTGAGAGGCAGTGATCTGGGTTAAGAAGTTGAGAGTGCCATTTCCATCCGTGCTTACTGTCCAAATGTTTGAAGCAGGATTAGGACTTGCATCATTTGCCTTGTTTAAATTTCGATCCGAACTGAAAAGAATTTTACTGCCATCGGGTGACCAGTCAATATCGTCGGCAAATGCAGTGGTGCTTTGGGTAAGAGCGGTGAGGTTTGTGCCATCTGCTTTGACAATCCATACATTGCTGGAAGTGTTTGCCGGGCTATTGTTGTTAGCATCCAAATTTCTCCTGGATTCAAAAGCAATCAGGGTACCATCGGGTGACCACTGAATATTGGAAACATTCGTGGAGGCAGTGACGGATTTTGTAACTGCTGTCAAATTGCTTCCGTCACTTTTCATGACCCAAACGTTAGTGCAGGGCTCTGCCGGGGAGGTGTCGAGAGTGTCAAAATTTCTGAAAGAACTAAAGGCAACCATGGTAAAGGCGGCCTTTACTGTTGTGGCAGAAGAAACGGTGAGAGAGCAAATGGGAGATTTTCCGGTGCAGGCTCCTCCATACCATCCATGAAAAACATAACCATCGGCAGGAATCGCTGTGAGAGTGACTGTGCTGCCAGAGTTGTAGGTGGCTGAACAGGTTCCGCTCGAGTTGCTACAAGCAATGCCTCCGGAATCAGAGCTAACA
>CAYPXN010000007.1:0-19378 GCA_964414715.1 uncultured Pseudomonadota bacterium
ACCAGATCCTATTGCACATTTAAATCAAAGCGCTGAGCGTGAAGTGACAGTGTGTATTGATTTTGAAAATAATAATGTGGTGCTTAATGGTACTCCTCCGAATCAACAGCCACTTTTTAGAATTATGAGAGAAGGTAATGCTTATCGAATAGTTCCTCATGTGCCTTCCAGCGGAATGGCAATGCCCATATATAGAGGTGGTGATGCTCACATTCAAATTCCCGATGAAGGTGAGATATTAGCGCCGGGCGAACAAGGTATTCGCGTGGGAGTTCAAATGCGAGTGAATATTCGAATCCCTGAAACAGAAGTGTCGCCTGCTTATGCCCAAGCGGCGCATACTGCGGCGTTGGGAGATGGACATTCGGTAGATTTGAGCGGAGTAGAAGAAAGGGGAGAAGTGAGAAGTGAGAGAGCAGAGGAAAGCGGACGGAGTTTGCCGCGAGTGCCGACGCCTTCTCTTATTGCCTTATCGGGTGCGATCATCACCCATGCCAACAGAGCCATTGCACAAGTGATGGATGTAACGGATGCAGCAACAGTTTTGGGAGCGGGCGCTTTGGCAGTGTTGGGTGTGAGTGCTTTGGCGACTGTAGGATATTTATTACTTCGAGGTCGGCAGGGAAATACACAACGACAACAACAAAATATTTCACCACCTCCTCCTCAAGTGAATTTACCACCGACTGTGAATGCAAGACATCCTGTTCAGCAAATGCCCGCAGTACAAATGCCTCCTCAGGTATCTTCCCCTCATGGAAGGGTAGATCGGAGTCGTCTCGCATTTGAGAGTCGGCTAGATTCGCAGAGCCATCCTGTTTTAACTGAAGAAATTCAAGAGGCTTCAAATACTCAAAGACCAATCAACATGGATCGCCTGATTACCGAAGTGTTGATTCCTCAAGTCCAAGAACATTTTACGGAGAGCGGTGATTACGCTCATTTGGTGACTCAGGGTATCGATCCTCGTCATTTGGTGGGTGAAGATGCCATTGGCCGATATCAGTACTCCAATGCACAGGGTCAGAGAGTAGTAACCCTGTTAGTTTCAGATGGAATGGGTGGCCATAAAGGTGGAGATATCGCTGCTCAGCTCAGTTTACAGGCTTTTGATGTGGAATTAAGAAGGTCGGGTGATGAGGAACGGGCTTGGGTTTTGGCAAACGCGGCCATCAATTATTTTAACCATGAAAAGGCAAGAGGGGTGGATGTTGCTACGGCAAGAAGTAATGCGGAAAGCTTGATCCAGCGGGGAGAAATTCCTGCAGATCTCATGGCGAGTCCACGAGGGAGCGGAGCCTGTGCGGTAAGTTTTAGTGTGGTGGCCCCTTCAGCTGCCGGAATGCCCTCGGTATTACATACCCGTTTTGCAGGGGACGCAGCGGTCAGAGTGTTCAGAAGAAACCCTCAGGGAAATTGGCAGAGGGTTTACGCCACCCGTGAAGAAGGTTTGGGAGCCATCCAGGCAGATGTGCAACAGTTGAGTGCTCAACGAACGATGATGATTCGTCTGAATGATCAAGCAAATGTGGTCGTCAATGGTCTGGGAACCCAAAATTTTAGAGTGCGCCACACGCAAGATGGAGAGATCGCCAGCTCTGCCAACGAGGTTAGACCTGCCAGAGAATATGAAAATGGATTGGCATTACAGGAAGGCGATTTGGTGCTGGGTGGTTCTGATGGTTTTTGGGAAAATTTCTTTTCGAGTGAAGAAGTGGCTGCTTTGATTCGTCATTGTGAAAGTGCAGCGGCTGCAGTTCGGGTGCTCAGTGTCGAAGCGCACCAACGTATGGAGGTGGTGCGTCAGTTGCATGCAGGCTTGCTGCCTCGAAGTCCGGAAAATGCGGAACGTAGAATTTTTGAACGGGAAGGGCGTCGCTATTATATCGATTCTCGTCGAAGGGTGTATGATTCTCCCACAGCCGCTCAACCTCTTACGGTTTTCAAGGCGGATAATTTCAGTCTGGCGGCTTATCTGCATGCACCTTCACGAATGGCTCAATTTGCAGATCCTGCCACGATTATGGTGAACCCCAGACAAGCAAGACCTGATGCCACTATCGTAGATGATAGTGCGGCAACACTTCCCTTGCGCCCCGCAGTCGCACAACGTACTTTGGTGGGTTCTGCATTGGGACCTTCAGGTTCACAAAGAAGTGTAGTGGATGTGTCTTCATTAGATCTTTTAAGCGTTCAGGGAGAACAGACTCTCTCCATTTCAGGACGTGAAGTTGCCCGGGTATTTACAGGACCGCAGAATACGGTGTTTGTTGACAATCCTCATCCTCATCTTTCTCATGTGTGGGTATTCAGTCATCGGGAAAATCGCTACATACGTTTGGCTCCCAATGCCAGCCATGCTTTGCAGGCAGGAGATGTTGTGGTGTTGGGTGCTAACCCCAATGAGCGTAGCGCACAACGTTTTCAGGTGACTTCAATGAATGGAAGTAGCTGGATGTTGGTCAAACAAGGCTCCGGGAATCTTGTCCAAGCTGCTCATACGGATAATACGCTTCCTCCCCATCCACCTACTCGTCGAAATCACTAACAAGTCCTTAGATTAGATTGTTCCTTAGGGTATTATTTCTCTCGCTAATTGATTATTTACTTTTGTGTAGTAGGTGACATCTCCCAAAGTTCTCAGATGGACAATGAAAGGATCTCCCAGGAGTCTCGCATATTCATAGACTTCATCTCCCCAATGCAGGGTGAGCCAGCGATGTTCTTCGAGGTAGGCGAGCATTTCGGATCCCATACGATTGCCCCGATCCATGGAAGCGAGGTAGGGCGTTCCTCCTTGTTCATCTTTTCCAAAATGACCTGTGAAATGTCGCCAATGTTCCCATTCGTGAATCATGTAATGAAGGCGAAAGACGATTTGATGAATACAATCGGAGGGATCCTGCAGATGCTCACTCGGATTGAAATGCCGAATGAGCAGGACCGCTTTTTCCGGAGCGGGTTTTTGAATAAAGTAAGAATAAGTGCAATTATTTGCTTTTCCCCAACTGGCAACGATGCGATCGAATTCTGCTCCCTCGGCAATCTGGATTTCAAATTCTCCCCTTCGGTGAGCTCCCATAAATTCTTGTGTGATAGCGGAAGGATTGCTTTCTAAAAGGTCCGTTAAGTCTTGGACGGTGAAATTGGACCCTTGTTGCCAACGAGGCAGAATAAGATTTCTAAAGGTTTTGACGATGTGTTGTTTGGCCTTAATGCGTTTTTGGGGTAAATTTTTTCCGTTTTCAAGATCACGATAAAAGGAGGTCACTTTTCGAGCAATGCGCATGTCATCCAGATAGGCAGTGTGAATGCTTCCGTTCAGAGCCATGGCAATTTTTTCAAGTTTCATCCCTCGCATCGACATTTCATAAACGAGTTGTGAAGTGGGAATGCTTTCATCTACGCGCATTGAAGAGAGATCTCTTAATTCATGAAGTTTTGCAGCCACATCTTGTGTTACCAAAATGTAGGTGAAACGTTCGAGGATGCGCTCCCCAATCGGGGAGTGGAGTGCATTTTCCAACACTGATCGAATTAAATCCTGGGGATAACGATAATTTGCTTCTCCATAAAGCTGAATCAGTCGGCGCACTCTTTCGGGATTTGTTCCTGCAACATGTTCAATATAATTGAGCAGAAGCGTGCTGTGACGCAGCCCGAAAGCCTCCCATGAATGGGGGCCACTTCTTGGAATGCTTCCTAAATATCGGGAAGAAAACTCGGAAGAGAATTGAGGGATGGCTCTGCATTGAAATGGCGGGCTTGCATATTGAAGATTAAGAGCTACGAGAGACGAGTAGGAAGAACCTCTTGTCATTTTAGAGAAAATATTTTGGAAGGCTGTAATTCTTTGAGAAGGATCTTCTATTCTTGCTGCACCTTCGATGGCGCGCTGCAAAAGAGCATTCTTGAAACTTCCGCTCGCACTGTGTGCGGGATTCAAACGAAGGATAAAACAGATGCACTCCGTAATTCTTTGTACCTGTACGGCTTCGAGAGGTGAAGTGCGATATGCCTCCTGAAGCCTTGCTTCCAGGACTGTATGGGGCAAGGATCCTTCAGCCGAGGCGGCTTGGAATATGGAGAAGCGATGGGTAAAGAGTGGGGAGACGTGAGAAGTGTGATGGGAGATGTTTTCCAGATTCCGTTCCAGGTTTTGCAGTTTTCCTCCCGTGATTTCTGCGCTTAATCTTCCTCCGACAGAGATTTGTAGTGTTGTCAGATTTGCATCGAAGAATTGTTCAGCAAAAGATTTTTGTGAAACTTCTTCAAGACCTAAAGAGGCGCTTATCTGGTGTCCCGCCATCAGGGCAGCAGATTGGACAAAATGTTGCACGACAGAATTTTGTGTGGAAATATGAAATAATCGAAACCCACCGAAGTTGATAAAATTTTTGAAAAATTCTTCCGTATGGGCAGGTCCCCGTCCCTGCCCTAAATTGATGCCGGTAATTGTAGCAGCCTCCGCCGCCACCGATCCCAGATGAGAAATAAAAATTTGCAGGGGTACGCCTGAGGCGGATATTCTTGAAAACGCCGATAAGATTCCCAGCCGCGCCAATTTTCCGACCAGTCCCGCGGCCGTCATCGAGGCAATTGAAAATATATCCGTGGATTGTGAAGCAAAAGAGTCCAAGGCAGCATCGAGCTGGAGTTGTGAAGATGAAATTTGTAGGTCATGGCGAGCGAAGCGTGGCCATCCCGTGAGTGCACTATGGGGATCGCCACACTCGTTATCACTCGCTCGCGATGACAAAAATTGTATTCTCGTCAAAACCCGTCATTCTCGGGTGCCCCACGAAAGACAGTGAATAGTGCCTAGTGTCTAGTATTGAGTGTCGACCTTTTCGGCAAATAAGAGCCAAAGTTGCTTAATAATGACAAGGACTTAATGGCGAATGCGAGTATAAATCGCTTGAAGGGTGTCTTCATGGGTCATCATAAAATTCACGGCGGCATGCATCAGGGCTGGGCCACTTTGGGGTTTTACAGAAGCCCAGATTTGGCGGAAAACTCCCTGAATATTTCGAGGAACGTCAGGATGTTCCACGCAAGCCACAATTCTCAGAAAAAGTTCATTCTCGGGATCTTGTACGTCGATTTTAGGGCGTGGGATCGCCCTGTCGATTACCTCCGACATTGGAGGAAGATTCAGGAGAGGATGTTTTTTGAAGCGTTCGATTTCTTCAGGAGCTGCCATTGGCCAGGGACGGAATTTACGGAAAAGTTCTGGCAGATGTTCCAGATAATATCGGGCCGCGTTTTCATTCACCTCTTCAATGGGAACATTTTCGTTGCGGCTTCCTTTTCCACGAAGCATTTGCGTGACGGCTTTGTCGTCATGACCGCTTTGGCAAACAATCGCATAAATGCGAAGGAAAAAATCGTTTTCACGATTTAACACAAGAGAAGAGGATTGCAGACTGCTGAATATTTTAGCAAGTCGGTCGAGTTCGTAATCCGGCACTCCCAGCACCTCTTCAAAACGTGCCACAAAATTTCTGAAGGAAATGGTGGAAAGAATTTCTTCGCGATGCTCATCGTAAATGGCGAGAACTTTTTGGGTGAGGCGATCAAAAACCCAGGCTGGATCTGTCCCGTAAACTAATAATGCAGTCGCTTTAGATATTTCGCCTATAATACGGTTTGCGGCTTCTGGCTTGCCTGCTTTTCTGGCACGGTTTGCATTATCGATGAGATCTCTCACTTTGTTGGGCAAGAATTCGGTGCTTAGCAAATACATCCGATGATAAGTCGTGAGTTCTGCTTCATAAGAGATGTTTGCTGTAGTTCGAAGTGTCTCTAATTCTTCTTTTGTCACTAATTTGCTGGTGCTTCCTGAGTCGGCGGAAATTTCCACGAAGTAATTTGCCCCTCTTCTTGAAGCTGCCGCGAAGTCTGCAAGCATTCTAGCTTTTTTGTCTTTATAGTAGTCTTCGCTGGTGACATTGGTTTCCCAATAAGCATCATAGTTGCGCCTGTCCTGAAGAGCTTTCGCTTGTAAATGAAGGGTCGGTGAAAGGTCTCCGCGGTGTTTGAGATAGAAAAGATAAAGCTCATTTTCCATGGGGGCGGCAAGGGCTCTGGCTTCTTCATCACTTAAAACGGGATGAGGGGGAGTGTCGATATTCCAGAGGATCACTTCCAATTCTCTTTGGTGTTGTGTCCGATTGAGGCCACGCTGAAGTTTCCATACCACCTTTTGAAAGCGTTCATGTTCGGCGAGAAGAATGGGTGTAAAATTTTCTATTTTTCCCCAACCGCTTTGGGCATCAAGATTCATCGATTGAATTTCGGGAAGAAGATCCACTACTTTGGCTGCACCTACTTGCCCGGCGATGTGTTGAAGAATGAGAGAGTGGTTTTTACGGTACAATTCCAGAATTTTGCTTTGAGTATCTCTGACAAGATGAGGAACACTTCCTCCTTCATTTACCAATAAAGTGAGGCGACGGAAATGAGCGACGATTTCAACAGCGACTTTGTGCAAAGCTGAATCTGGCGAGATGCCTGCCATGTGGTGGTTGAAAATTCCGTGAATAAAGAGAAGCTCAAGACCTTTTTCGCCAGATGTAAAAATTTGGTATAAGGAAGGATTGAGTGCGGCAAGTTCCTCACGATATGTATTTACATCGAGCAATTGAATTTCAGGAAAATCCCTTTTAAATTTTTCACGAGCACTTTGAACGAGAACATCCGTCATTCTTTGTTGAGGTTCTACATCGGCTGACAATTTCATTTCGGGAGATGCCAGAATTTCCTTTCGATGCTCGAGATAAATATTTTCTAAAGTTATATAGTATTCTATGTCTGGTGCTGAATCTCTTTGGAGTGCATTTTTAATATTGTTATCAAATTTTTCCTGGATGTTTCGTGGAAGCGTTTTACGTGTGATTAAGAAATGAATTGCCTTATGTACTTCTGCGCCTCTGAGAGCCTTGTTTTCCCGTCTGATTTCAGGAAGAGTTCCCAGATAGTCGACGTGAGGAATTTGTGCTACAAGCTCGGCCTGAATTTGTTGATAAGTATTCAGGCATCGTTCGGTTGTGACGTCAAGAGAGTCTCCACTGGTTTCGATATCGAGAAGTATTTCATCTGCCACGGCAAGTTGATCATCTGTGAGAGAAATCTTGTATTTGCAAAGAAGAATCAGCAAATGAACAAGAGGTCTTGCTTCTTTTACAGCAAGATTTCTCCTGTGTTCCTTTCCCTCAATTTCTGTACGAATTTCTTCATCGGCAACAAGATAAAGTTCCGGGTATTTATTTCCTTGTTCCGTATTGAGTGTGCCTTTGAGAAGTTCATCTGCATGAACGCGCGGACGAGCTGCAAGTTTCTCTTCTTCAAGTCTTTCCACTTTGGCAAGAAGGCGTTCATATTTTTCGGAAAGAGTTTCTGGGATGCCATGTGTTCTCATTCCCATCAATACTTCAAGATCTCCGCTCATTTGTTTGAAGGCATTTATTTCTTCAAGTGCAGGATCTACTGCCATTCTTTGTCTTCTGAATTCTGCAAGGAAACGATTTCTGTTGGGTTGCGCTTCCACTTCTAGAAAAGCAAGATCAAGGGCGGTATCCAGGTTTTGATGTTTGATTTCCAGGCCCAGCAAGGCTTTCATATAAATGATATCGATTCCCTGGGCAACGTCTTCCAAAATTTGGGGATAAGCAGCAAAACGATCCTGGAGCTCCTCTGCGACGATGGTATGGAATGAAGGAGGAGTTTCATCCAGGAGATAAGAAGTGACATGCCGTTGGTAAATTCTCAGGACTTCGTGGGCGAGAATGGGAGAAGCATCCAGGCCACTTTCAAAACGTTCCCGGGTGACGAAGCTTGAAATAGCATTTGCAAGTCGATCAAGACTTTGAAGCTCTCTTACGATGGAGTCTGTCCAGGTTCTGATGAACCAAAATTCCTGTTCGGAAGCTTCTTTTTTGCCATCATGTGGATTGCCCAGTTTTTCTTTTGCAGTTTCAACAAGAACAGGAATCTCATTTTCTTCCAAAGTTTTTCTTTCGCGAAGCTTTTCTTTTGCTTCTGCCAACACGGCGATCATTAAGGCTCTGGAGGGAAGCGAGGCTGCCGGGAATTCTCTTTGGAAAGTTTCATAAGTGTCGTGGAGTAGAGAAGTAAAACGTCCCTGGGAAAACGGCTCCTGAAAGGTGTTTCCGGTTTTTGCAATTTCATAAACCTTTAGAAGGGGCTGACGTCGGTTGTAGTCATTGATATTGGATTTTAATTTTCTGACAATGGCTGTTTTTTGTGAGCTTAAATGCGGAAAATCCGTCAAGCGTTCTTCGACGACCTGTTCAATAAGGACCTCATCTTCCACCAAGGGACCTTTTTGACGAATGCTGTGAAGCTCCTGAAAGCGTTTCAGGTAAGTTGCAAATGCGGAGTTTGCAAAACTGTCTACGCTCACACTTCGGGAAGAAGCCGGTGTCAGTTCGCAAGCTACTCCCAGGAGTTTCATGAACTGCAATAAAGCGTTTTGGACTTTTGTGGCAATTTCATCGCCACATTCAGCACGGATTTTTCCCATCAGTTCCTGGAATGCGCTTTCATCGAAAGTACGATAAGGTTGGGGGACTCTCTTGAGATATTCTGTAAAAGTCCACTGAAGGGGATCTGCAATAGGATTTAAATCATTTCTCTTTATGTATTTTCCAAGCTCTTCATTCCATGCGATCTGTCTTCTTTCCCTTGCAGGTTGTGAAAGATGTCCACGGGTGATTTTATGCAGGATGGCGGATTCAGAAGGGTCGATCAGGTGTCCTGCCCACTGACTGCAGGTGGTTTCAAAAATAAAATATCTCTGAAGAAAGGCATCGGCATTGTCTCCCTGATAGCCCTGGGCTTCAAGATGTTCCCTGATGATTGTACGGTTTTCGTTTTCCGCTTCAGGGCCATTTTGTAACAAGCCTTCTTCTGTCAGGTAACGGATTGCAATACGCAGCTTAAGAAACTCGGACAAATCTTTCGAATCGACTTGTCTTCCTGTTTCAGTGATATCGTTTACCACGACATGTGCTTCGACGGCATCCGCAGGATTTGCGGGAACATGCAATCGAATGCCACGGCTTTGATTCTGGGTGGAAGGAATGATTTTGTAATGTATCTCTCTGCCTCGAACTTGCATCCTACCGACGGGATAAGTGTGTAAATAAAATCTTTCGAAGAAACGGAAGAAGTTACGATAAAATTCCTGTATTTCGCGCAATTCTCCCGGTCGTACCACGCCCGGAGATTTTTCATGGGCATTGAGAACTTGATAGTAGGTAACATGTTGGTCACGTAAGGCGATGAGCTGTTCTCGGATGTTCGCCAAGGGGAACATTTCTGAACCTATTTGAATTGCATCGGCCTGAACCAGATCAAATTCTCGGGCCTTGTGTTCCAGGAGTTTCAAGGCAAAATCGACGGAACCATCGAGCACAGATGCAAAAGGTTCGCGTTCAAAACGGATACGCTGAGTGATATCGGGCAGAGTCAGTTCTCCCTGGTTGGGTCGTAAAAGGATTTTGACACGGGAAGGCTGGGGTGCTTGATGATTCAAGGGAGAGCCGTCCTGATCACTGATAGAAATTGTGGCATCAAAATAGGGCCGATATCGTAGGAACATCAAAAATTTCAGCATTTCAATGCGCTGTGCCTCGGAAGTGGTAAAGTTTCGTGCCATTTTTTCAAGGGTTTCAAGGCGCATCTTTCTCACCACACCGCGACGAAATTCGGAAACCGTACTTTCGCTGACTCCCCATTGATGTGCGAGATCGATGTCTTGAGCTTCGGGCATGGAACGCAAGTGCGCTCTCAAAAAAGCTCCCAATCCGAAATGGGCATAATCCAGCCCTTCCATAGATTTCGGATAACAGATTTCCACGACACCTTCTGCATTGGGATTAAACTCGGCGAGTTGAGTAGGTAAGGTAAGTCGAATCGCTTCAAAAGGATCCACTCCGTGTTCGTGACTTGTGTTGATGTAAGTGACCACGCCCAAAAGATCGAGAATATCTCCGGGAGGTGCGAGACGACCTTCTGTGTCAAATGAGCTTCCCCAACTGAAAATGGTCATACCCGCAACGCCCAAATCCGCGGCCCGTAGCTGGCCTCTACTGAGTCCGGATCGGGTAAGATATTCTGCCCAGCTTTCTTTTCCTTCAGCTTTCAGAATCGGAGGAAATGAAGTGTTTTGGGCCTCGAGTTCCACTTCTTCCGAAGAAGCTTTGGGAAGGCTTGCCAATTTTGCATCCCCCTGTCCCAAAATATTTTGAAAAAATGAAATGAAGATTTGAATGCTTTCTTCGGGGAAAGGGTGTCGCGCATTTGCCTGAACAATTTCACCTGCAATCGTTGGATCAAAGGCGAGTTCGGAGAATGCTTGGTTCGCGGGAACCTTGTTTTTCAGTGCCAAAACATAAAAATGCATGAGGGCCAAAGCACGTTGAGCAATTTGGGCTTTCCTAAAAGTACTCTGGGGAAGTTTTTCACTGTTTGACTCAAGATGCTCTTCCCATTTTGGAGAGAGGTCTCCCATGAATTGCCGACTCTCCTCCATTTTTTTGCGACTCAGAGTTTCTGTGGAAGGATTTGCTTCACTCACTTCTCCAAAAGACTTGCGTCCTTCCTGAGAGCTGAGAAAATGAATCCAGGTGGAACGGTCTCCTTCCTCGAAAACAATGTCGTTTCTCTCACGTGAAACTTGTGCAACGGCCATTTCATAGACTTCCTGAATGAAAGGCAGATAGGGAGGGGTTTCTTTTCCCAAATGCGCTTGGGCAAAACGACTATAATGCGGCAGCAGGAGATCGAGTTTTCCCAAACTTGAAGCCTTACGTTTTCCTTTGTCCGGCCAGGCTTCCCATTCTCTTCGAAGATTGCTTTCTGTTTGGGTGATTTGAACGGGGTTTAATTTTCCGAGAATGTCCTGTATCCGTGATTTGTAGGAAGCATCTGCGCTGCCTGGATTTGCCATTTTCAACAGCGCAGGGGTATTTGCAAAAATATTGGCTTGGAAAAGGTGCGATTCCAACGCTTCAGCATGGACTTCGAGAGTCTTTTCTTTCAGGAGGAGTTTGTTTTGAGTCAGAGTATGTGCGAGTGAATTTCCTGCTGCAAGCGCGATATTGGTGGCTTCTGCGTGAAAGAGTTGTTGGGTGAGGGAACCCTGAGCCTGGTTTGCAAGTCCCAAGTTGTAGGCCAAATGATGGCCTGCCACCATCCCCGCATCTTGCAGGAAATGACTGAGAATGGGATTCTGGCCATGTGAGATTTTTCCAAAAACTTTTAGGCTTCCAAAATTGACCACATCACTGAGAAATTCTTTTTTTGAAAATACGTCGCCTGCATCCTCACGCAAGAGCTTGTTTACTCCACGAAACGCGCTGACTTCTGCAAAGAGTCCTGTGGCGGGGGCAAGTTTTGAAAGAGAGGCAAGGCTTCCTGGAATACTTTTCAGATAAGCAATATTCCCGAGACGATAAGCAAAACCTCCTGCCATCATGGCGGCAAGATTCTTCCAGTCAGAAGCTTCATGACTGAAGTTTTCCAGGATTTCGTCTTGTTCACGTTGAACGGATGTTAAATGAGAGCTCGAAGACAAGCCTAAGCTCGCCCTGCGCTCCAAAAGATTTGACATTGCATGTGCCCCTTGCCTGGTTAATAACAAGGGCTCATCGGCGTGCGAGATAAAAAGTTGCTTCTTAAATACTTGAAAAACAGGGGTGTTTTTAAAGGCTTATCTCTGAGAGAGATATAAAATTCCCAATAAAATGGGCTGGTGGATGAGGTAAATTAAGAGGGAGTAATGGCCAAAAAAGGCGATGAATCGGATCCACTCATTATGAGGATTGATGTGAATGAGATAATGATCTTGATCCTTGGCTTCAGACAATTTTTTCCCGAGATAAATGCCAATCAAATAATAACCGAAGAAGGGGACGATGGGAAATATCTCGAAAGTGTTGAGATGCATGGTGCCAAATCCGACCCAGGTGAACAAAGGTCCCATGTAGTTGGGAGCTTCATTTACTTTACCAATAAATCCAAAAGCAATGATGAGAACTCCCAGGATGAGATTCAATCGGTCGAAGCGAAGAAAGAACAGTCCCAAAAGGCCGGCCAAGGCAAAAAATTGGAGAATGCCCAACCAGATGGTTTTGTCGGGACTGTAATAGTAGGTGGCAATTGTAATACAGGCGCCCGCGAGCATGAGCTTGAGAAAACGTTTCCAAACCCGATTCCAGAGGATTTTTTCGTGGTGTTCCCGGTATAAGCAAAATCCGCTGACAGACATAAAAATGAATACGCCCGTTTCCCGGTAAACCAGCCAAAAGGGATTAGAAAAAATCGGGAAATTGGCTATTTTAAAAAGAGCTAAATCGAAGCGAAAGTGAAAGACAATCATCATGAGAATTGCCACACCGCGTAAGAAGTCGATTTCGAGATAACGCTTGTGTTTACTGGATTTGCTGTCAGTTAAAGGCTTTATTTTCATTGAAAATGATTATATAATAAATAAATGAGAAGTCGGAGCGAATAATTTATGAGGAAATATTTTTTTATTTTACTGCTTTTTTTCAGCCTGCCATTACAGGCTCGTGATTGGGATTCGCGTCTTTTGGAAAGTTCCCAGTTGGCTTATCAAGGCAAAGTGGTGGAAGCTGACAAGCTGATTAATGATTATATGCTCGAAAATCCCCTGGATCCAAACGGCTATTTTGTCAAAGGGGTGGTGCTGGAGTGGAAAGCTGTAGTGGAAGGTCGAAATCCTGGAAGTGTTCAGCGTGAAATTTTAAAATTATATGAAAGGGCCGCGGATAATGCTTTCCAACTTTGGAACCAGGATCAGGAAAATATTGATCGCATGATCGACTTGGGAAATGCGGATATTTTCTTGGCTAGAAAATATGCGGATGTGGGTGAAAATTTCAAAGCAGTACTGACGGGGAGAAAATGTCAGAAATATTTGGAAGGAGCCTTGAAGAAAGATCCCAATCGAACCGATGGATTGCTTTCATTGGGCGGTTTTCATTATCTGGCAGGAAGCAGCTCTCCGGGCTTGGCTCCCTTCAAAGCCCTGCTGGGTATCAAAGGAAGCAAAGATCAGGGCTTGGCGGAGTTGAAGAAGTCTTTGAGCGGGAATCATCCTTTTGTGAATGATGGGCTCTATGCCCTGATGTTCATTAACATGGATCATGAAAAAAACTATGATCAGGCACTTTATTATCTGGGAGAGCTTCAGAAAAAATTCCCCAATAATCCGGAGCTAAAATTCAAACAGGGAGTTATTGCAGAGAGACAGGATAAAACAAAAGGTGCAAATGGGTATCTCGATTTTGCAAAATGGTGTGAGAGTAGCTCTTCCCATTGTAATAAAACCTATCTGTTTTTGGCTTATTATCATGCAGGTCGTTTGTTCAAGGATGTGGGAGACAAAGCAAAAGCAAAGGAATATTTTGCGAAGGCAGTGGTGAATAATACCAATGTTTACCCTCAACTTGCGGGAGAAGCCCTGTATTGGCCGGGTTTGATAGAAGAGGGGGATGGACAAACTCAGCTTGCTGTGGACAAATATAAAAAAGCAAAGGACCTGCCCGGCATTCCCAAAAATTTGAAAAAAGAAATTGAAGATAAGTTAGGCGGAATTTGCAAGCCGGACAATCCTCAGGTGAAGTGTTAAATTTTTAATTTTGTCTGAATTCTTTGAATGGCTTCTTGGATTTTTTCTCGGAAGCCAAAGGCGGATAAACGGAAATAACCTTCTCCCGCGGGACCAAAGCCTGCACCGGGAGTTCCCACGACATTGCATTCATTCAACAACTTGTCGAAGAAATTCCAGCTATCGAGGTCGCCCGGAGTTTTAAGCCAGATGTAAGGTGCATTTACGCCGCCATAAACGTCGATTCCCATTTTGCTCAAACCTTCACGAATCAATTTTGCATTTTCGAGATAGTAAGAAATTTGTTCGCGAATCTGCTTTTTTCCTTCTTCACTAAAGCAGGCGGCAGCTCCTTTTTGAACCGGATAAGAAACGCCATTGAACTTGGTGCAATGACGTCGGTTCCATAAAGGATTGACGGCAACTTTGTTTCCCTTTGAGTCTTTGCACATCAGTTTTTCGGGAACTACCGTGAAGGCACAACGGGTTCCTGTGAAGCCGGCTGTTTTTGAAAAGCTGCGAAACTCGATAGCGACTTCTTCTGCACCGGGAATTTCATAAATAGAATGGGGAATGGCAGGATCTGTAATAAAAGCCTCATAAGCTGCATCGAATAAAATCACGGCATCGTGTTTCTTTGCCCAGTCCACCCATTTTTTGAGTTCTGCTTTCGAAAGAGTGGCGCCGGTGGGATTGTTGGGAGAGCAAAGATAAACAATGTCACATTTTTCAAGAGGGAGAGGAGGACAGAAATTATTTTCTACGGTGGTAGGTAAATACACCATGCCTTCGTAATGTCCGGAGCTTTGGATGTCCCCACTGCGGCCGGCCATCACGTTGGTATCAACATATACCGGGTAAACCGGGTCGGTGACGGCAATTTTATTTTGAATGGAAAAAATTTCCTGGATGTTTCCGGTATCGCATTTGGAACCGTCTGAAACAAAAATTTCGCTCTTTTTCAGGTTTACCCCACGGGCCTTGAAATCATGTTCGAGGATGGCTTCAATGAGAAAGTCATAGCCCTGCTCAGGTCCATAACCCCGAAAGCCTTCTTTTGAGGCCATTTCATCCATGGCACTTTTCATGGCTTGAACGACTGCAGGCACCAAGGGAAGAACCACATCTCCAATACCCAGTCGGATAATGGAAGCGGAGGGATTTTGTTCCTGAAATGCTTTTACCCTTCTTCCAATCTCGGGAAAGAGGTAGCCTGCCTTGAGTTTTAAAAAATTTTCATTGATGAATGCCATAAAAGAGTCCTTTTTTTGTCCATGGTAATGAAAGAGTTTCTGTCCATACGATATTCAGAAAGCCCTAGACAACCCGAAAATGAATGCTGGACTGGGATTGTTTTTGTTACTATTCCTGTCAAATGCCGGCACAGGATATTCCCAGTCAGGAGTTTGTAAATTTTCCCAAACGAAAAAGTCGTTTATACGATAATTTTGCCCTGGATTTTATCCGTGATCCCCGTGATCTGCCTTTTGTCGACCTGATTTTAAAAATCACTTTTTTGGTTATTCCTTATGCCCTTTACTTGCTGATGCATCCTCATCTTTCAGGTTGGTGGATTTTACCTTATTATGCTTTGGCAGGTTTTTTTCTGGGGCCTTACATCCTCATGCTCCACAATACGTCTCATCGCCCCTTCTGGAAAAACAAATTTGATTCCTTCAACTTTTATATTCCATGGGTTTTGGGTCCTTTCATGGGACAAACCCCTGAAACCTATTTTGCACATCATATCGGAATGCATCATCCCGAAAATAATATGAAGGATGATTTGAGTTCTACTTTAGCCTACCGAAGAGATAAGTTTTCTGATTTTCTGAAATATTTCTTTCGATTTTTATTTTTCAGTCATTACGATCTTTCAAAATATTTTTTGGATCGCAAACGGAATAAATTATTTACGAAAATCAGTATTGGCGAATTGGGTTTTTATCTCATGGTTTTTATGCTTTGTTTTTGGAATTTGAAATTTGCCTTACTCATTTTTGTGGTTCCTGTTATTTTTACGAGATTTATGATGATGAATGGTAATTGGGCTCAGCATGCCTTTGTGGATTCAAAAGATCCGGAAAACTCATATAAGAATAGCATTACCTGCATCAACTCTCTTTATAATCGACGTTGCTTTAATGATGGTTATCATATTGAACATCATTTAAAACCCTCTGCTCATTGGACGGAAATGCCAAAAAACTTTCAGGAGAATTTATCGACTTATGCCCAACAGGATGCGGTGGTTTTTAAACATATCGATTATTTTCAGATCTGGATTTATTTGATGCTGAAAAAATACGACAAGCTTGCCGATTATTTTGTGGATCTGGGAAATAACAAACGTAGCCATGCGGAAATTGTAGAGTTTCTAAAAGCCCGAAGTCAGCATCCCGTCCTGCTTTCCTAAGATGAAAAGTAAGTTGTCAGGATTTTTTGGAGAGATGCAATATCTTCCACTCCTGCCGTTTCGCGAATGGAATGCATTCCGAAAGTGGGAATGCCGATATCCACCGTTTTTACTCCCAAGTTGGCTGCGGTGAGAGGACCTATGGTGGAACCACAGGCCATATCCGAACGTACCATAAAATGTTGGTAAGGGATTTTTTCTTCCTCACAAAGTGAAACAAATTCTGCACTGCTTTCTGAGTTGCTGGCATAGCGTTGGTTTGAATTGATTTTGATCACAGGACCCGCATTTAAAAGGGGAGCATGTTGTTCATCATGTTTTTCGGGATAATTGGGATGAATTCCGTGGGCATTATCGCAGGAAATAAAAAGGGATTGATGCATGGCGCGTGCAAAATCCTCGGAATGGGGATTGATGCGTTGGAGAATGGATTTCAAAAAAGGACCTTCTGCACCACTGGCAGAAACAGAACCCACTTCTTCGTGGTCGTTGCATACGAGCAAACAGGGGCTTGAACCTTTCGATTCCAGAAGGGCCTGTAGTCCAATCCAACAACTGAGGAGATTGTCGAGGCGTGCGCTGGCAAGAAATTGTTCCTCCCATCCGACGAGAGAAGGACTTTGGGTGTCGTAGAAAGAAAGTTCGTGAGCGAGAATTTTTTTGATGTTCTTGGCCAGCTTTTGTTCTTTCAGTTCGTCCAGAAGAATTTCCTCAAGAGACAGTTTTTTTTCACTTTGAAGCAGAATGGCCGGCAAATCTTTTTGTGCATTCACGGAAAAATTTTCATTCACGTTGCGATGGAGATGAATGGCAAGACTCGGAATAATGGCAATAGGTCTTTTGAAATTCAAAAGATGTGATTCCGTTTTGCCCTTTTCGGAAAGGCAGCTAATCCGTCCTGCCAAAGAAAGATCGCGATCAAACCAGGTGTGAAGAATGGCTCCACCGTATACTTCGACCCCAGCTTGCGTATAGTTACGGAATTTTTTGATTCCTTGAGCCTTGAGTTTTAAGCAGGGACTATCAGTGTGGGTGCCGAGCATCTTCCAGCCACTTTCTTCCGGATATTTTTTTCCCATCTTGAAAGCGATGAGTGAGCTTCCGTTCCGTGTGACAAAATATTTTCCACCTGCTTGGGCAGTCCATATTTTTCCTTCATCCAATTTTTCGAAGCCGGCTTCTTCCAAAGAACGACTCATTTCGAGTATTGCATGAAAGGGAGTGGGAGACTGTTCCAAAAAATGAATAAGAGAAGAAATGCTTTGGGAGGATTTATTATTTTTCATAAGTGATTATTGTAACATTACTTCTTCTTTTTTTCCCAGACTAAAAAATCATCGAGATCGGATTTGATGAGTGCCAATACATTCGTGAGAACAAAAACATCATCCAAAAAACCCAGAGGAAGAAAATCGGGGATCAGATCAAAAGGATCTAAAAAATAAAGAAGGGCCGCAATGGCAGCTATCATGCTTTTCCAGGGGATGGCTTTGTACTCCCTGCTTACCCAGGCTTTTACAAGTCGAATGAGGGTTTTGACCCCTGTCCAAAGTTCAGGAATATTCACCCGGTGTTGATGCGCTTTTTTGAGGGCTTGATCTGCCAGTCGATGAAGTAATACTGCGTCTTTTGCGGTTTCTTGGGCCTTGGAATGAATTTTTTTCATCTTACGAGAAGACATGTAAATAGTATAGCGAAGTGAAGTGAGGGAAGGAAGTTACAATTTATTCATTGAGTAACTGCAAGATAAAAGGAGAGCTGATCAACAAGCCCAGTAAATAAGTACCCCATATGATGAGAGTGGCAATCGATCCAATTTTTTCTCGATTCTGGATCAGGCTTTGAAGAAAGGCGGGCTTGTTGGGAAGATTTCCAAAAACTAGAGGAAGAAGAGCAAAAAATGCCCGGATCATCAGAGGACTGAGAGAAAATGCTAAAACCAGAAAGAGTGTGAAAAAAATACCTTTCATCAAAATAGAAATATTTTGATATAAGGGACTTCCTGGCTTGACCATGGGCTCTAAAATGGTTCCCACGACACTTAATATGATCATGGTTCCGAAGGAGATTCCTGAAAGTAGGGCGAGTGTTTTGGTGCTGGGAAGTTTTTTATTCATTAAATTATTTTATCAAAAAAATCTCTGAGATTAAATAAATTCTTTAAGGGACTCTTTATGAAGAAAATTTTATTAGCACTTGTATTTATCCAAAGCTTGTTTGGGTTTTCTATTTTTGCAGGAATGGATATGCCCCTGAAGTTGGCGATCCAGCCTGCACCTTCCGAAGCAAGTTATTTTACAGCAAAGGGAAAAAATAATTTGCTGTATGAACTCTCTCTTGAAAATTTTGAAAATAATCCGATGAACCTGCAAAGCTTGGAAGTGGATGAAATCTGGCCTTCTGGAAAAGTGACGCATCGAAAATTTAATAGAGAAGAATTGAAAAAGATGTATTCGGGCATCGCTGCCTTGCCGACTCAGCCGCAAGACCCTGTCTTGCAAGCAGGTCAGGCAGGGGTGATTTATGTTTTGCTCGATTATCCTCAAAATCTGGGATTGCCTAAGAGTGTTACCAATAAAATTGTAGGAAGCAGAGGAGCCGCCGGACAAAAAACTTATACGATGAGCAGTGCTCCGCTTTCTGTTGCTCCCAAGGCTGCAACTTTGATTGCCTCTCCCTTGAAAGGAGAAAACTGGTTTACACCGAATGGACCCTCCAATGTTTCGATACATCGCCGTGTGATGATTCCGATGGATGGAAAAGTAGAAATTCCGGAACGTTTTGCGGTGGATTGGATTGAGGTAGATGAAAAAGGTTTGAGCTACAAAGGCGATCCGAAGAAAAACGAAAATTACTACGCCTACAAAAAGCCCATCTATGCTGTGGCTTCCGGAAAAGTAGTCGCAGCGAAGGACGGAATTCCTGAAAATACGCCCACCGAAAAAGAAATGGCGGTGACGATTAATCTCGAAACGATTGGTGGTAATTACATTATCCAGGAAGTGGCTCCAGGTATTTATGCTTTTTATGCGCACATGATTCCGGGTTCCCAAAAAGTGAAAGTGGGGGATCTTGTGAAAGAGGGGGCGCTCATTGGATTACTCGGCAATAGCGGTAATTCCAGCGAGCCGCACTTGCATTTTCAGCTCATCGATCAGGCTAATCCTTTGCACGGAGAAGGTTTGCCTTTTACACTCAAAAATTTCACACGCACAAATTACGATATGAAGTTGGATGACAAACAAGATTTCACCTATTTCAAAATCAAAGATAAACACCCTGTCCAAAATGAAAGCTTCATT
>CAYPXN010000008.1:0-3108 GCA_964414715.1 uncultured Pseudomonadota bacterium
ATTACAAACAAAACGAGCCGGATCGTTATCAAAATTCACAATATCAATTTTTTCACCTTTGAGCTCTTGCACCACACTCTGAACACGAGAACCCTTCATACCCACACAAGCGCCCACGGGATCGACATCACTGTCAGTAGAATAAACCGCCACTTTTGCACGAGAACCTGGTTCTCTTGCCGCCGCCTTGATTTCCACAATCCCTTCTGAAATTTCAGGAACCTCCATGTAAAAAAGCGCTCTGATCAAACCCGGATTTCTTCGGGAAAGCACAATCTGAGGACCGCGAGTTTCTCGCTTTAAGTCTAAAAGATAGGCTGTAAGACGATCGTTCACCTTATAATTTTCAGTTTGCACTTGTTCTTTCAGGGGCATCACGGCTTCGGTTCTACCCAAATCGACGATCAAATTACCTTTTTCGTTACGACGCACGATACCCGTGACCAACTCACCCACTTTATCTTTGTATTCATTGTAAACAATATCCCGCTCTGCATCGCGTACTTTCTGGATAATAACTTGCTTGGCGGTTTGAGCTGCAATGCGCCCGAATTGGTTGGAATCAATTTTTTCCCCCAAACTATCTCCCACAGATGCTTCTGGATCGAGCTTTTGAGCCTCTGGCAAAGAAATCTGGGTATCCGGATCTTCCACAAATTCGGAAACCGTTCTAAACTGAAACAATTCCACCTCACCCATTTCTTCATTATAATGAGCTTCAAGTTCTGAATTGATCCCATACTTTTTACGAGCTGCCGAAAGCATGGCAGATTCAATGGTTTCCACCAAGGTTTCCTTGGGAATTCCCTTATCCTTCCCCACCTGTTCAATCACGCTGTTCAAATTAATGAACATCGATTTTACGCCTTCTTTGGCAGTTTTTCGCTTTTTTGCAGCCATAACTTATTTACTCCAGTATTTATTTTTTATTTTTCAACAATTTATTAAAATCTACTTCCAGGTTTGCTTTTGATATTTCATTCAAAGGAATCTCAAAAAGTTTTTGGTCAATCTCTATTAAAACTTTATCTTCTCTTACTTCCTTTAATAATCCTTTATAGTTCGAGCGGCCTTCCAGAGGATGCTGAGTCCTCACAAAAACCATTTCACCACAAAACCTTTCAAAATCTGATTTCTTGCGAAGAGGCCGGCTTAAACCGGGAGAGGAAACTTCAAGATTATAGCGCTCTGAAATTAATCCTTCTACATCCAATAAAGGATCCACCAGACGAGAAAAATCTTCACAATCCTTAAGACTCACCCCTCCTGCTTTGTCCAATAAAACACGAAGTGAGCGCTGCCCTCCTTCAGTAGACCATTCGCAGGCCACCAAGTCACAACCTTGAGCTTTTGCCATGGGCTCTAACAGTTCTTCAATTTTTTTTAAATCGCCTAAAATCATCAAAAAAAAAGTGGGCTTTCAGCCCACTACCTATAAGTACAACCCGATTAAGAAGGGCTTATGCATACACAGAGACCCCACTTAAAGCAAGAATAAAATATTCCTATCTCTGGAAATCTTATGGGGTTTTTAAAATTACTAGGCTATAATACATTCATTAATTTTTTAAGTTTTTCCCTTGTTTCAAGACTCTCAATCTACACTATATGTTGATTTCAAAAAGCAAAATCATGTCCTTAGTCGTAGTATTTGGAATCGGCTTATTACTTTCCACTTATCTATTCAAAAGTGTTCGCAATTGGGAAAACAAAACAAAAATCGCTACTTTTGAGGAAGTGGCGGGCGACATCAAGGACAATCTTCAAAAACAAATCGACCGAGACCTGGAAGTTCTTTATTCTGTAGGCAGCTTTTACAAGGGAAGTAACTTTGTGGATGCAAACGAATTCAAGACCTTCACCTTCGACGCCATCCAAAGACATCCCGAAATCCAATCAATCGAATGGATTCCCCTGGTAAAGACCACAGAACTCAAGCAGTTCAAACAAGAATACAATCTTCCCTCTAACTTTGAAATTTTTGCCTATTCTGAAGAAGACAAGAGAATTCCCTCTCCTTCTCAAAACTTCTATTTACCTCTCACCTACACAGAGCCCTTCGAAAAAAATAAATCGGTATTAGGAATGGACTATTCCTCAAACCAAACTTTATCAAAAGCAATGGAAGAAGCATGGAATACGGGTGACGCCGTTATCAGTGCAAAAGTGAGACTTCACCGATTAAACGACTCAAACAGAAACGCCACATTCTTATTCCTTCCCATTTACCTTAAAGACAAATCTCTTGATAGCATTCAAAATCCTCATGAAGCTCTTCAAGGTTTCATCGCTCTTGTCATCAAAGCAAATCTTATCGCAAGTGACGTCTTTGAAGATTATAGTCCAAAATTTAAAATCAACCTTTATTGTGATACTGAAAAAAAAGCAGAAAATTTATTGTATGAAAGCACGCTGCCAGAATCGAAAAGCACAAGACCCAACACTCTCACAAAAGATGAAATGATAAGCATTGCAAACAAGCACTGGCTCATCAGCATATCCAGCAATCCGCAAAATATTGGGCTACAAAACTGGAGTGCCTATTCCGCCCTCATGGCAGGCCTCGTAAGCACTCTCTTTCTGACCTACTATCTTTATTTTTTATTAAGACAAAACGCTCTTATTCATCGCGAAGTTGACAAGCAAACACAACATCTTGAAAAAGAAATAACCTATCAAAAGAAACTCAAGGAAAATCTAAAAATATTCGAAAGAGCCTTGCAAGCCACCCAAAACGGAATCATCATCACGGACTATCGCCTACCTGACAATCCTATCATTTATGTGAATCAAGCTTTTGAAAACATTACAGGCTACGCAGCAGACGAAGCTTTGGGTAAAAACTGCCGTTTTTTGCAAGCAGAAGATCCAAATCAAGAAAACAGAAAAATACTTCGTCAGGCTATTCACGATGAAAAACCTTGCCACATTCTCATAAAAAACAAGAAGAAAAATGGCGAAAGCTTTATCAACGAACTTTTCATTTCTCCTATTCAGGACGAAAATCAAAAAACCACCCATTTCGTGGGCATACAACAAGATGTCACCGAAAAAGAATCTCTCAAAAACAAACTTTTATCTACCAACATCATCCAAGACAGCATTCTC
>CAYPXN010000009.1:0-13168 GCA_964414715.1 uncultured Pseudomonadota bacterium
AATTCGAACATTACATTTGTAAGATTTTGTATCACCAACGGGAGTGTATTCGCCTTCTTCGAGTACCCTGAGTAGTTTGACTTGGAGATTGAGATCCAATTCGGCAATTTCATCCAGAAACAAAGTTCCGCCGTCTGCTTCCGCGAATAAGCCTTTTTTGTCTTTCATGGCACCGGTAAATGAACCGGCCTTGTGACCAAAGATTTCGCTTTCCATAATATTGGCAGGGATTGCACCACAGTTTAAAGCGACAAATCGTTTTTCATTCCGTTGTTTGTTATTATAATGAAGTGCTTTGGCAATGAGTTCTTTACCAGTTCCCGTTTCTCCGTGAATAAAAACCGAAAGCTGGGTTTCTGTGATTTTATCGAGTAAACGGAAAATGTTGAACATCGCTTTGCTTTTTGCGATGATTTTTTCATAGGAATATTTTGTGGGTAAATCGATGGATTCTTCTTTGAGAATTGCTTGATATGTTGATGCTTCATCTTCCGCTTTGGCGAGTTTTTGTTTGAGTTGTTGTTGAATACTTTCGTATTGATTGATCAGTTTTGCATTTTCGATTGCGATTCCTGTCTGATCACAAAATGCTTGAAGAACTTTGAGATTCGATTTTTTGAAAGCACCCGGACGATATCGGTTGTCAAGGTAGAGCACTCCCACCGTTTTATTTCTGGAATGAATGGGTAAACAGAGAATCGATCGAAGTTTCAAGATGAGAACGGACTCATAGGCATTGAAGCGTGAATCGTCGGAGGCATCATCTGTTTCGAGATATTCTCCGCTTTGCAAAACCTTTTGGGCAATATTTGAAGAAATTTCTGAAAGATTGCTGGTCATTTCCATATTGCGAGACGCTTTGATTTCAAGTTCATCATTTGAATTGAGTAAAAGAATGAGAGCGCGTTCTGCTCCGGATAAATCGAGAGCGTAATTCAGGATGGTTTTAAACAGAAAATCTAGATTATGCTCCGCATTTAAAAATTGAGTCAGTTGAAAGATATATTCATAGGCTTTTTCAATAGGGGCTTCTGACGAGTTCTGGGGAGAATGGGAAATTTCCTTAATTTGTTGAGACGGAGAAGTAGGCTGTTTTATGCTTTCTGGAAATGGATCTTTCCCCAACATTTTCTGGATCATTTCCAGTTCCTTTTGTTGGTCCCGATCGTTTTCTGTGGAAAGATTTTTACTTTCATCAAATTCTTTCACGGCATCTTCCTTCCTGCCCTGTGAGGCATAAAGTTTTGCTAAGTTGGCATGTACCCAAAATAGTTGGTGTTGTTGGTGCGAATGTTCCTGAATAAGTTGAATGGATTGCTGGAGTTTGTCCCGTGCTTCTTCGAATTTTCCCATTTTTCTCAGGATGTCTCCCATTTCAATTTTTGCACGAATGAGAAAATAAATTTGAAAAGCGGTTTTTTGTTTGAAGGATTCTATGAGTGAAATTGCTTGATAGACATTTGCAAAGGCAGCATCTGTGTTTTCTCTTTCATTGTAAAGAATGCCAAGGTTGGCTGAAATGGCAGCTTGTGAATTAAGATCTTGTATTTTTTGACTCAAAGTCAGGGCGCGTTCATAGTAAGTGATGGAATTTTGAAAATCTTTATGAATGTTCAGAAGATTTCCAAGCCCGTTGTAGGCTCTTAAAAGCAGATCGTAGAAATGGTGGCTCTGGGAAACTTCAATACAAGCTTTGTAGTGTTTGACTGTGAGTTCCGTTTTTTTCAAAGAAGAACTGACTTCAGCCAGATGGTAATGACTTCGTGCTGTCAAGTAGTAATGAGGGATGCTCTCATAGAATAAGAGATCTTTTTGAAATTGCTCGAAAGCAGAAAGGTAGTTCTGTTGGATGAGATAGACACTTGCGAGGTCGTTGTTGATGACTTGCTTTTGCTCATCTTTACTGAGTTTTTCTTCCCAAGATTTTTTTGTGTCCAAAAATAAGCTTAAGGCTTCATTTTGATTTCCTTCGGCCAGTAAAACTCGACCGATATAATTTTTGAGAACGAGATATTTGCTTTTAGAATAGGGATGCTCTTCTAAAAGACTTAAGGCAGATCCGAATATTTCTCGAGCAGTTCCCAATTCCTGTTTTTTGAGATAGACGACACCCAATTTTTCAAGAGCATCAATTTTTGCCGGGATATTTTTCTCCAAAGATTTGATCTGTTTCAGTTCTTCCCTGATTTCTTCGAAAACTTTTCCTGAGACATCCACTTGACCATTTTTTAAGAGGGCATCTCCCCATTTTATTTTAATCTCGATTTTTTCCAGGGGATCTATGCTGTGATGCTCTGTGGCCAGTTTAAAATTTTCCGCAGCCTCTAAAAATTTTGATTCCTCAAGATATATTTCACCTAAACTGACTAGTGCTTTGGTAGATTTTTCGTTATCGGAGCTTCTTCCTAAATGATAAAGGTAGCTTTCCTTTTGCTTAGAATCCTCTTGAAGAAACTGGGCAATTTTAAAATGAAGATCATGACTTTCTTTTTGTGAAATGCTTTGAGAAATAACCGCTGAGAGTTGTGGATTTTTGAGTTCAAATTCCAACCTTGTTTCGTTTTTTGAGAGTAAATCCCTGTTGCAAAGACTTTGGAGAACTTCAAGAAGTGAACTCTTTCCCAAAATTTTTTCTAATTGTGGAGAGGAGAGGGCGTATTTATAGAGAGCGAGTATTTTTAGAATTTCTTGTTCGGATGAGGGAAGTACTTCGTAATCCTTTTTGAGAAAATCGAAAATATTTTTGGGAATATCAATTTTTGAAAAATCGATTTTAAAATCTTCGAAAGTACTTGCCTTCCAACGCCCCTGTTTGTCTAAAAGAAGACCTTCCTGAATGAGTTTTTTTATGAGTTCGGAAATAAAAAGCGGATTTCCTTCGCTTCTTCGAGTAATTTCTTCAATCAAGAATGAAGGGGGTTTTTCAAGACCGGTCAGTGCGCTCAGATACTGCGTTACCTCTTTTGTGGTAAAAGCTTCCAGTTTCCATAATAGGCTTTCATCTGAAATATTTAATTTTTGTTGGGTTGAGGCGATGAGTATTAAGGAGTGAGGGTAAGATTTGAAAAAAGTTTTTAATTTTTTGTAAAGATTTGCATCGATGTTTTCAGCAATAAACACCAGGGGAGATTGGGATTCGCTGGGAAGTTCATTGCGATAGCTGAAAACACGGGCATTATTCAGTTGGGCATGAAATCGAAACTCTTTCAGGAGCCGTGTTTTGCCCATTCCTTCATTCGCTTCTATAAGAATGAAACTTTTTAAAGGCACAAGAGGTGAAGCATTCTGAAACTGACTAAAAATATTTTGAAAGGCGACCATTTCTTTTTGACGATTAATAAAGATTCCTTCTCCGGGAAGATAGGAAAGAAGCGTGTCACTAGTTTCTAAGCTGTAGTTTTTGTTGGAGAGTTGATTCAGGGTTTGAATGACTGCCCCTGCTTGCGTAAAACGATTTTGGGGATTTTTTTGCAAAAGCTTCAAGATGATTTTATCCAGATAATCCGGGATTTCTTTTCTAAATTGGGACGGGGGAGGAGGAATGAGGCTTTGCTGTTTTTGAAGAGTTTCTGAGAGAGTGTTGGATCGAAATGGGTTTTTTTGGGTCAGACATTCGTAGAGAACAACCCCCAAAGAATAGAGATCTGCCCGGCCATCTGCTTTTTCTCCCAGAATAATTTCAGGAGACATATAAGAAGGAGTTCCTGCAAGATTTCCTTTCGGCTTGTATCCTGCTAAACCGAAATCAATCAGCTTGATATTCTGATTTTCATGCTTCACCAAAATATTTTGAGGTTTTAAATCAAAATGAAAAATGGAATGGGCGTGAAGATATTCCAAAGCTCTCAATATTTGCACAAAGAGTTTTTCTATATCTTCTATACTTTGATGAAGACAAAATTCGTAAAGGTTTTCACCTTCAACATATTCACTGGAGTAAAAATAGCGGTCCGTTTTGGGGTCATAACCAAAATCTTTAATGAGAGCGATATGGGGATGGTATAGGTTTTTAAGAATGGAAAATTCTTCTTTAAAATTATGTATATATAAATCTTTTTGATCCCAATGGTTGTCTGTTTTTAAATATTTTAATGCGTAGAATTCTTGAGGTTTAGAGCTCCCTTGAACTAAAAACACCTCTCCAGAAAGACCAGAACCTAGTTTTCGAATATTTTTAAAATTACTAATAATATCCATATGTTATGAATTTGCATGGATGGATGTGTATTTGAAATAAATACATGTAATTATATTTAACCAATAGCCGATTTGCTTATATTTTATATGAGTATAAAAAGTAAAAAAAGCTTATTTTACAAATAATATATATTTAAAAAAAGTACAGTTTTGTATAGTGTTGTTAATTAATGGGTTTCTAATGAAATAGGATGATATTTTTTTTAAAAAAGACTCAACTTTAAAGCGCTAATAGGCGATAATTATAATGGTAGGGCACACATCAAAGGATCCAAGAGTGAAGAATACTCTTTGGTATTCGTAATTCATTTCTTAATAAGGTAGAATCTTATGATGTGGCACACGACCTTTTCCTCAAAAAAATTCAAAATCATTAAAAAGTTTTTTTATTTTTCCTCTTTGCTTCTGGCTCTTTTGGGAACGGGTATTTTTGCGTGTGGCGGCGGTGCAACCGGTGGAGGAGGTTCCATTGGAAGTGGTGGGAATGGTGCTGCACCTCCTCTCTCAATTCCTGCTCCCGAAGCCTTGAATATGGTGAATGTGACCGTCAGCGCCCCTGATACGAGCGGTGTTGTTACAGTCACAGGCACTTCGGGTGCTGCCATCGGAGGAGCCGATGTGCGAGTGCGTAATATTGGTCCTCAAATGAGTTGGTATCAGAAAGCATGGATCAATTCAGCCTATGCGGGCTTGGGCGATGAAGTGGTAGTGAAGGCAAATGCAGATGGTTCTTTTGTGGCTCAGATTAAGGCAATGGTGGGAGATCGTTTGGCCATCGGACAGAAAACGGGTTTGAAGTATAGTCTGGAAATTATGGATACTGTCCAAAATGTTCCCACACATCCGAGTGGTTTTGTTCCAGCATCTGAACAAAAATTTAATTCAAAAATGAAAATGACCCTGGATCCAAACGGCAATGGCTGGACCATTCAGGGAGCTTCATCGAAAAAATGGAATTTACTCGATTTGTTTATTTCAACTGCCTATGCCGCAGATGATATCCCTGTGCAAAGTGTCAATGATGTTACTTGTCCCCAGAACGGTCCCTGCTCTTTTAAGCCGAGTACAGCGCCTCACGAAGGTTATTGCGATCTTTCAAAAACCGATGCGAATGGAAAAGATTTACTCTCTTTATCGGTTCCTTACTGCAAGGGCTTGAATGCGATTGAAGCGGGACAAATCAAAGGACCGCCGGATATAAATTATTTGGCAATCGCCGCCGGAAATAATGCAATTATTTTGAAAGAAGCACAGCCTGATAAATGGATTATCGAAAATGTTTTGCGTTTTCCAGTTTCCGCTACAATCAATCAGATTACATCGGATTATAATGCGAATGATTTGATTTATTATTTTTATACTCCCCAGGGACTTCTTCAATATAGTGCCAAGAACAAGGCTCTTTCTTTTTACACCACCAAAGTAGGTCAGCTTGCAGCATTACCCACCGCTTCTGGCAAGAGGGGAAATAATGTTCTTTCTGCTTTTTGGATGAATAATCAGGCCTCTTTGATTTTGGACGATGTGATTTTGGATCCAAATTTTACTTTTCAAAGACCACTTACTTTTTCCTCAAGCAATCCTGTTTCACAAATTGTGGTGTTATTGACAGACGGGGATAAAAGTGTCGACTTGCTTTCAGGAAAGGTAAATTACAAAGCAAATCGTTATGCACTGATTGCAGGTAAAAAAGTTTATCTTTATGAAATTCCAACCTATGCTTCTTATGCAGATCTTTATAGCCATCCGGATTTTGATGCTTCCAAAGTAGAAAAGCTGGTAACTCTCGATTTTTCAGAGGCTTCAAAAGATTTTACAATGATTGCAGATAATCCTGAGGCGACAGTTCTCGCAGTTTCAAATGGAGATAAAATTTATTACGTGGATTATACTTTTGGTGAAACAATCCCCTTGCAGGCTGTAAAATTAAGTCATGTTACGGATCTTTCATCGGAAGGACCTGTTTCTGCCTTGGTTTATAATCCTGTTTCCCGTAGTTTTATTTTAAGAACCTTGGGCAATGCCCTCTCTGCAACAAGTGTGAATGCAAGTGCAAATGCTGTGGATCGAGGTCATTCTGTTCAGATTACTTTGACAGATTCGAGCAATCCAACATCTGAATTAAGAGCACCGCGTGAGGCCCCGGGCGGAAGAGATGTTCAGCCTACTATAAGAAGTTTAGGTTTAAGACCTTCTTCTCCTTCAAGTCCTACCCCAACTACTCATTAATTGACACCTTCTCTTGGGCTATTTAAGTTAGCGTATGGCCAAACCTGAAGGTGAAAAAATTATTGCGACCAATCGTAAAGCCCACTTCAATTATGAAATTGTTGAGAAGTTGGAAGCCGGCATTGTTTTAACAGGAACGGAAGTGAAATCCTTGCGTGAAGGGAAGGCAAATCTCGCAGATTCTTATGTCCATTTTCGAAACAATGAGGCCTTCCTTTTAAATTGTCATATTAGTCCTTATCCGAACGCCGGACCTTTTAACCATGAACCCATGCGCAGCAGAAAACTTCTGATGCATCAGGGTGAAATTGTGAAACTTGAAAGTAAAACCCAGGAAAAAGGTTTTACTCTGATTCCTCTGAAGCTTTATTTTAAGCGAGGACGTGCAAAAGTTGAGTTAGGCTTGGGTCGTGGAAAAAAACTTTACGATAAACGTGAAACCATCAAACGTCGTGAACAAGGCCGTGAAATGGTAAAGGCAATGAAACGAAGCAGGTCCTGATTATAAGTATCGGATGTCTTTCCGTTTTTTATCGAGTTCCTTAAGAGCTTGAAGAGCTTTTGTGCCGGCGGCAGTTTGGAAAGCAGGAAAGCGGGCAATCCACCCATCCAATTCTTGTTGATTTCTGGGTGGCCAGGCTGTGCCGAGTTCGGGTTGAATTTTTACTCGTAAAGCGCCATCAGAAAAATCAATTTGTCTCCCCGCCGCAAAGGTAAGGTCGATCGCTCTTTGGCGATGAGCTATAAATTCACAAGTATTACCGTTTTCTCTTTTTTCATAAGGACCCCGGTCGTCTGCAGCCACTTTTACACTTTGTGAAGTGTCGAGGCGAGTGACTCTGAGTAATAAGGGATTTTTCCCCCAAAGTCTTGCAAGTGGAAAAGCTTGAGTGGCTCCAACTTTGCTGCTTGCCTTGAGGGTGGTTCCGGTCGATGTGGCTTTTCCCAGAAAACCATCTTTGTGATTGGCGTACAGGCTTGCCATGCCGATTGCGGTAGGCACGGGAATTTTATGTCCCAGAAACCGAACATATTCAAAACTATATTGGATGTTGCTTTGAAGAGGTGGTCTTTGATTGTTAATCGTGCATTGCCCCATGCACGAATTATCGGTGAATTTGGCGAAAAGGTTCGAAGAATGAGAGCTGTTACTACAAAGATTTGTTAATGAAAGTTAAAGATTGTTTGGGATAATTTCTTTTAATGCAATTTCGAGATCAGGGTATTTGAAATTGTAATGTGCTTTTTGAAGTTTGCTTGGAAGTACTTTGGCTCCCGCCAGTAAGACTTCTTCTGCCATTTTACCCATCGTGAGTTTTAAAGCAAAGGCTGGTGTGGTAAGCAGGGTGGGGCGACGAAGAGTTTTGCCTAATATTTTTGTAAATTCTTCATTACGAACAGGATTGGGAGAAACTGCATTGATAGGTCCCTTGATTTCTTTATGTTGAAGGATGAATAAAATTCCTTCCAGAAGATCTTCGAGACTGATCCAGCTCATCCATTGTTTTCCATTTCCAAGTTTTCCACCCAAGCCCATTTTGAAAGGAAGAAGCATTTTTTGCAGCGCTCCTCCCTGAGTGCTTAAAACAATTCCAATTCGGTAATGGATTACCCGGATATCCTTGTCCTCGAGGACTTTGCTGGCAGCTTCCCATTCTTGGCAGGTTTCAGCGAGAAACCCCTTGCCTGCTTTACTTGCTTCATCAAGGGTTTCATTGCCTCGATTTCCATAATATCCAATGGCGGAGGCGCACAAAAAAGTTGGAGGAGGGGTTTTTAACTTCAGAAGAGTGTTTGAAAGGAATGTGGTTCCCTGAATGCGACTTTCCCGAATCTTTTTTTTCTTTTCTTCAGTCCATCGTCCCACAATGCTTTCACCTGCAAGATGAATGATGGCATCAAATCCTTCCATTTTATCTGACTCGATTTCATTTTTTACTGGATTCCAGTAAATTTCATTTTTTTGTAGTCCATTTTTTTTCCGGACGAGTTTCCAAACTTCATGAGGATTTAATTTTTTCATGAGGGCGGATCCGATAAATCCCGATGCTCCGGAGATCAAAATTTTCATAAGAGGCATCCTCTTGACATGCATATAAGACTAGTTTAGTCTTATATATGTGTTTTCGAAATAAGTATTATTTTATATCTATTTGATATTATTAAGTATTTAAATTATATATTGCAACAAAATATCAGATGATATAGGTCCGAGTTCCATTTGTTATGATACATTTTAACCGTAAAACCGAATATGCCCTGATGGCTATTGAACATATGATTCAAAAACAGGGTTCCGAAACTGTTCTTAGTAGTGTGCGTGAAATTTCAGAACAACACAAGATTCCTTATCCTCTTTTAGCAAAAGTGATGCAGCAGCTTTCAGTAAAGGGAATGATTAAATCCGTTCAGGGAACCAAGGGGGGGTATATTTTGGCGAAAAACCCTGATGATATGAGTGTAGCTTCGGTGGTTGAAATTTTTGAAGGCCCCTTTGCAGTGGCGGAATGTTTCAATGGAGAAAAAATTACCTGTCCACAATGGGATGGTTGTTCCATTCGCAGTCCTTTTTCAGAGTTGAATAATAAAATTTTTCACCTCCTCAGCGAAACTTCTGTAGCCGATTTAGTGGGTGGAAAAAATGGAGTGAAACAAGCGGTATGAGTAATGAGACACTACGAGAAATTACGAATCAAGATTATAAATATGGTTTCGTTACCGATGTGGAAATGGAAACTATTCCTCGTGGTTTAAACGAAGATGTGGTTCGTCTTATTTCGCAAAAGAAAAACGAGCCTGAGTTCATGCTGGAGTGGAGGTTAAAAGCCTATCGTCATTGGTTAACAATGAAGGAACCCACTTGGCAGAATGTTCATTATTCTCCAATCGACTACCAAGATATTTTCTATTACGCTGCACCCAAACAGAAGAAAGAGGGTCCGAAGAGTTTGGACGAGGTCGATCCTGAGATTCGTGAAACTTTCAACAAGTTGGGAATTTCGCTTCAGGAGCAAGAGCGTTTGAGCGGTATTGCTGTCGATGCGGTGTTTGACAGCGTTTCTGTGGCGACCACTTTCAAGGAAAAACTTTCGGAATTGGGAATCATCTTTTGTTCTTTTTCCGAAGCCGTTCATAATCATCCGGATCTTGTAAAAAAATATCTGGGTTCGGTGGTTCCTTATACGGATAATTTTTTTGCAACCTTAAACTCCGCTGTCTTTAGTGACGGATCTTTTGTCTATATTCCCAAAGGTGTGCGTTGTCCGATGGAACTTTCCACCTACTTCCGTATCAATGCCTCAGAGACCGGTCAGTTTGAAAGAACCCTCATTGTGGCTGATGAAGGGAGTTATGTGAGTTATCTCGAAGGTTGCACAGCTCCCATGCGCGATGAAAATCAACTCCATGCAGCAGTGGTCGAATTGGTGGCTTTGGAAAATGCGACGATCAAATATTCTACCGTTCAGAATTGGTATCCTGGAGACAAGGAAGGTAAGGGTGGAATTTATAATTTCGTGACCAAGCGTGGCTTGTGCAAAGAAAAGAATTCCAAGATTTCCTGGACCCAGGTTGAAACGGGTTCGGCCATTACCTGGAAATATCCGAGCTGTGTGTTGCTGGGAGAAAATTCGGTTGGTGAATTTTATTCCGTAGCGGTGACGAACAACTATCAGCAGGCAGATACCGGCACCAAGATGATACATATCGGAAAAAACACGAAGAGTACCATTATCTCAAAAGGGATTTCTGCAGGTCATGGTCAGAATAGCTATCGTGGGCTTGTGAAGATTATGAAAAATGCGACCGGAGCCAGGAATTTTTCCCAATGTGATTCCTTACTGATGGGAGATCTTTGTGGTGCGCATACTTTTCCTTACATGGAAATCAAGAATAGTACGGCACAAATAGAACATGAAGCGACCACTTCAAAAATTGGTGAAGATCAATTGTTTTATTGTCGTCAGCGAGGAATTTCCGAAGAAGATGCCGTGAGCATGATTGTAAACGGATTTTGTAAACGTGTGATGAAGGAATTGCCCATGGAGTTTGCCGTCGAAGCGCAGAAGCTCTTGGGCGTAAGTCTTGAAGGATCGGTTGGGTAGGTAGGGGCGCAGCATGCTGCGCCCGTACAAAAGGATTTAATTATGTCAATATTACTTGAAGTGAAAAATTTACATGTGAACGTCGAGGAAGAAGAAATTCTTCATGGACTCAATCTTACTGTCAATAAGGGTGAAGTGCATGCCATTATGGGACCCAACGGTTCGGGTAAAAGTACTTTGTCTCATGTGATTGCAGGTCGTGAAGGTTATGAAGTGACAAAAGGTGAAATTCTTTACCAGGGAAAAAATCTTTTGGAGATGGAACCAGAAGAAAGAGCACGTGAAGGTATTTTTCTGGCCTTTCAATATCCTGTCGAAATTCCCGGTGTTGCCAATGCCTATTTTTTGAGAACGGCTCTCAATGCTATTCGCAAGCACCAAGGGCTTGAAGAGTTGGATGCAATGGATTTCTTGAGTTTGGTAAAAGAAAAAATGAAGTTACTCAAGATGGATGAAAGTTTTCTCAATCGTGCAGTGAATGAAGGTTTCTCCGGTGGTGAAAAGAAGCGTAACGATATTCTTCAAATGGCGGTGCTGAATCCGAAGTTGGGATTGCTCGATGAAACCGATTCGGGCTTGGATATTGATTCACTCAAGATTGTGGCGGAAGGGGTCAATTCTCTGCGCAGTCCCGAACGCTCTTTTGTCTTGGTGACCCACTATCAAAGATTGCTCGATTACATTCAGCCTGATTTTGTGCATGTGCTTTCCGACGGGAAAATTGTGAAATCAGGAGATAAAACTTTAGCTCATCAATTGGAAAAGAAAGGTTATATGTGGATTACCGAAGGAGCTCAGCCATGAGCGGAGCCTGGGTTCACTCCAGGTGGAGTGAACAAGAACAGGGGCGCGGGGATAAGCATCGGGAATCCCCGATCTCAATAGCAGAGAAGGACTATGGATGGATTGAAGGAGCAAATGCGTGACTGAAATGATTGCATCACAATTTAAGAAACAAAAATTTGAAAACACCTGGATGAAAAATCTGAAGAGTGATGCTTTTGCTCGTTTTTCCGTATTGGGTTTTCCTACTTTGAAAAATGAAGAATGGAAATATACCAATGTGGAGGCGATTACCCGTTTGCCTTTTGAGTTTGCCGAATCTTCGAGTTTGGACTCCCTGAAATGTTCCGAAGAAGCCTCTGCCTGTTTGGTATTCGTGAATGGGTTTTATTCTGAAAAACTTTCCCAGGTGAAAAATTTACCTTCGGGAATTTTGTTGGGGTCTTTGTCAGACTTCATCCAAAAGAAGCCAGAACTTATTCAAGAACATCTTTCAAAATATTCTTCCTATCAAAAGCATCCTTTTGTTGCTTTGAACACGGCTTTTGTTCGAGAAGGTGCTTTTGTTTTTATTCCCAAAGGGATCACTTTAGAAAAACCCATTGAAATTATATTTATTTCTGAATCCAGCAGAACTTTTGTAGTCCAGCCAAGAAATTTGATTGTTGCCGAAAGTGCAAGTCAGGCCACAATCGTCGAACATTATATAGGTAAAGATGCCGTCTATTTAACAAATGCCGTGACTGAAATTTTTGCCGCTGATTCCGCTGTGATTGAGCATGTAAAAGTTCAGGAAGAGAGTGAAAAAGCTTACCATATTTTTTCTTTAGGTATTCAGCAAGAACGTCAGAGTAATGTAACTTCTCATTCGATCTCTTTAGGTGCAGCGCTTTCTCGCCATGATTTGAGTTCTGTGTTGAATGCAGAAGGCAGTGAATGTGTGATGAATGGTCTTTACCTCACTTTTGGTTCCCAGCATGTGGATCATCATACCCTGATCGATCATGCAAAACCCCATTGTGTAAGTCAGGAACTTTATAAAGGAATTTTGGCAGATAAATCCCGCGGGGTTTTCAATGGTAAGGTAATTGTGAGGCCAAATGCAGAAAAAACAAATTCCTCACAGAGCAACAAAAACCTTTTGCTTTCCGATGAGGCAGAAATCGATACGGAACCCTTGCTTGAAATTTTCAATAATGATGTGAAATGCTCTCACGGTGCAAGCACAGGACATTTGGATCCGAAACAAATCTTTTATTTGAGAAGCCGGGGGATTTCCGAAGACTATGCCCGAAGCATGTTAACCTATGCTTTTGCGGGAGAAGTGATTGATAAATTAAAAATTCCTTCCTTGAGAGAAAGTTTGCAGAAAAAACTCTTTGACCGATTGATGAGTAAAAATCAGGGGAGGCACTTATGAAACAGTCTCTGCCCAGTTCCCACCCCCTTGATTTGCCCACATCTTCTTTTGATGTGGAAAAAATTCGACAAGATTTTCCCATCCTTCACCAAAAAGTGAAGGGAAATCCTTTGGTATATTTTGATAATGCTGCTTCCTCGCAGAAACCCATTCAGGTGATCGACGCAATTTCAAATTATTACAAGGAAGACAATGCCAATATTCATAGGGGTGTGCATACTTTGAGCCAGAGAGCGACTGGAAAATATGAAGAGGCTCGTGAAAAGATTCAAAAGTTTTTTAACGCAAAACATTCCCGTGAAATTATTTTTGTCCGAGGTGCTACCGAGGCGATCAATCTTGTTGCCCAGACATTTGGGCGAAAAAATATAAAAGCAGGAGATGAGATTCTCATTTCTTATCTTGAGCATCATTCCAATATTGTTCCTTGGCAAAT
>CAYPXN010000010.1:0-31229 GCA_964414715.1 uncultured Pseudomonadota bacterium
CTCAAGAGAATTTTACAACCTTCATTGGAAATACCTCCACCCGCATCCGGAGGTAAAGAGCCGCTACCACTTCCATCTGTGGGTTCTCCTCCGACAATGTACTGTCGATCGGTACCCGCACAAGCGTGCAGAAATAAAAGAGTGCAAATAACAAGAAGGTATTTCTTGAGTGTTGATTTCATGTGTGCCCCTAATTTTCCCCTCTTCAATGTTTTAACTATTCAATGAATAGATTGTGAGTTGAAAACTATAAGTATTTCTAACTTTTAAAGAGCACTAGGTAATCTTTAAAAGTTGAAATGCTATATTAATTACAAGTATCACCCAACATACAAAGTCCCAAATGAGCCTTCAAATCAAGATATAACGGATTCGAAACCGGGCTCGACGCATCTACCCCATCGTTATAGGGAATCTCGGGAACTTGATCATTGCCTAAACCTAAATTGATATAATCCAAACCAAAATCCTGAAGAGTCTGTTTCAAGCTATCACTCAAAGTACTCTTGTCTTTCAAGAAGGAATCCGGAATCGGAATTCGGATTTCATTGAAATACTGACAATCTGTATTGAGTGCAGAATTAAGAATGGTACCGATAAGATGTTCCGTTAAATCCTTGGAGGATCCAGAAGTATGATTTTCAACGATAGTTACGCTAGTACTTAAGTTTCCAGGCCCTTCACCCTTATCGGCGGATTGATAGTTCAATATTTTAATTCTTGCAAAAGTGGTCGCTGAATAAGAATCCTTTTTCACCCCCACAGCTCCATCCGTGGGGCTTAAATCATACTTATCTGCAGCTAACACTTCACGGTAAACACCTTGCAAGGCTCCATAAACTACCAAGTTTACTTTCATGCGAACCACAGGAGCATCAGCTTGACCTGGAACTGCAGAAATAATGGCTCCATTTTTCACCGGAGTCGTAAACGGAGTATCATAGTGAGTGGCACAGGTTCCGTCAGGACTTTCATAGGTACGTGAAACGCTTTGTGAACATGCATCCACTTTGTCTTTCATATTGTTCATAACAAAAATCGGATCCACTTTTCCCCGTTTTAATTCCGAATCAGCAAAAGACACTTCATTAGCGCTTGCACTACAGAAACTCTTAAATCCACCTTGTGATTTCGAAATGGCTTCTTCCAAATAAAAGGCGAGCTCGAGATTGGATATCGACAATCTGAAGATATGCAAATCTTCATTCAACACACTTTGATCATCGCCTGTACGCGCTTTTTTAATCTGGTTGGCAAGAGTTTTCACTTCGTCCTTGTTCAAGAAATGCAATGCGGGAGGATAAGCGGGATCCGGCCGCACTCGTAATAAAACAGGCAAGTCTTCGTCGTCTTGAACTCCGTTATGGTTAAAATCCACAATCAAATTATCAGTAATAGGAAACATTCCCTTCACTGAAGGCAGAGCCAAGGAAATAAAATTGTTTCCATGACTGGAATAAAAATTCGGATCAATATCCAAATTCAACACGCCCGCTGCGCTTGCTGCAAACAAAGCTTGATTGATGGCATCTTCTGAAAGACTCAATGAAATATTCTTGTTTTCATCCGTACCAGGTAAAGAAGGAGGAGCTTCCTTGGCCTGGAAGGGCATCGAAAGCGATCCCAAAATTCCCGAAGTATACTGATTCATCAAATCACCGAGTATTTTCGGACTTGGAGTAAAACGAAGGGGAATATTTGAAATCACAATACCATTATAAGCAAACTTGATATCACCTCTTAAAATATCATAGGCAATATCCAAACCAATGGTTTTGTTTAACAACTCAAACTCGGTAGAAATTCGGAAAGGGTTTTGGTTGTTATAGGAAACAAGTTTGAGCAAATCCGCATCCCATCGAGGCAAACCACTTTCTTTATTATTCAAACCACCTTCCACTCCGCAAAGAACAGTGCTTTGCAAGGTATCTGCAAAACTTTTGGAAAGCAAACCTGTTTGAGCATCATAGGCCTCCAAACCCGCGGCAAGAGGATTACGTGTTGAATTCACGTGAGCCACATTTCCCATGGGGCCGTCACCGATCAGGGTAACCGCATCACTTCCATCAGATTGTTTTTCGATGCGCAATTTATTGATCCCATCCTCTTTTTCAAAACGAACCGCAATTCGTGCGCGAATTTCTTTAATGTAAACACTGATCGGAACAAAGCTCGCATCCTTCCCACCGATTTGCACTTGCATGGGAACATTAAAACCTCTCAAGTCTGCTTCACCATGAAGACCTTGAACAGTCACATCTAACCAAAAACGGTTATCACTGTTGGGCTCCATTTTATTCACAACAATATTTCCAACACTGAAACCCTCTTCCAGAAAATTAATACTGGTATCTCCATGATCAATAGAAAGACTTCCTGTTTTTGTGCAGACAATAGAAGGTCCTGAATCATTTTTCCTAAAAATATCCCGAAGACCCTGTTTGAAAGAATCTTGGTTCAAATATTTTTCCAACATCTTTTTGAGATCATGAGTAATAATATTCCTGTTAATCTGCAGAGAAATTCCGCGTTTCAACAGATTGTCAGTTTCATTTAATTTTCCATTTTCAATAATTTTGTTCATTTTCCCGTAGAGGAAGCTTGCGGACAGAGATCCCAAATCAATGTTCGTTGTTTGGGTTGTGGTTTTAGGATTTTGAGGATCTGTATTGTCAGTTGTTGTAGTCACAATGGGAGGAATATAATTTTTATTTGCAACACTGATTTGAATTGTATTGCTCCCCAAAACAGGTTGTGTCTGAATACTATAAATTCCAGATGTCGCATCATATGAAAGCGGATATGAAGCATCTTTACCGTATTGCAAAGCATTAAACTTTACCACGGGCTGATCCCCATTCCAGTTTGCAATACATTGCCCTGGTTGTGTGGCTGCCATATCCCGCAACTTTGGCAAATCGGTCATACAAAAACTGATTTTGACAGACTCATTGGAGGTAGCAGGTTCAACGACACTTCCATCCTGCGGACTCAACAACTTGATCTGCACAGAAGGCAATGTATTCTTGATAAGAAATTGAATTTTTTGAGGAGGAGGTGGGGTCAATCCCATGCTCTCATAGAAATCATCCAATTGTTGGTTATGTGAAATAATCACAATATTATTTTCACCATTAAAAAGCGGCAGTTCCGCTTTTTTTATAGGAGTCTGATCAGCATCAGGCAAGGTATTGAAACTACGAGCTCCACTACTGGAATATCTTAAAATGTTTTGATCATCATAATTCTGAAAAAGAATTCCGACATTCTTATCCAAAGCATCCTTGCTCTTCGCTGCTGTAGTTACTTTCACCACCAAATCGACTGCTGTCATGTTGGAGTCATATTTATCTTTCAATGTATCTGAATCTTTTTTCAAAGGGTCGTTTCGGTGTGCAGGATCTGAAACTGCCTGATTGCCGCTGGATGGAGGAGTAATCGTCAGCACTTCAATCGTAGGAATATCCTGTCTATAGATGGTAAAATATTTAGAATTTTCACTTACATTCCCACTCTCATCCTTTTGAAAAGAGGTAATTACCACCGTATACGCACCCGGGCCTGTCAAAGGCACCGTTTTCCCAAAAGTACCAATATCTTCGGGAGCAGCCTGTTGTGCCGGTTGACTTTCAGAACCACTTCCACTGGAGCTTGAGGGTGGCGAAACAGGAGTTGAAGCAACTTCTGTTCCATACACAGGAATATCTTGAGCCACCGTTTCCGAACCACTTTCTATCTGTTTAAATACAGAAATCATTAATACGGGGTCTGTAGGTGCCCATCCTGCAGCCTTGGACATATTCACTCGACCGGCAATAATTACAGAATCATAAACTGTATTTAAGTTATCTTGAGGACTATCCAAACAAAGAAAATTACAATACTGAGTGGCAACATCCTGCCCACTTACATAATCCATCAAATACATGCGTTGGCCGCTTTTCAAAAAATGGCCTTGATCTTTCAGCAATGCAGATTGCGAAGATCCCACTTTCTTCGGACTTACTCTTCCAAACAAGGTGTTAAAATATCCAATGCCCCCGGGTCCAGGACCTGAAAGCTTTGCATTGTAGCTCTTCATGATTTGAGCTTTGAGAGGCTCTGAAAAACTATCCCACAATTGTTTACGTGCAAAAAACTGTGAGGAAGAAGACATATCATTTTCAGATTGCGCAGAGGGAGTGCTGCCTGGAGGAGGCAAATTGCCGGGAGAAAGCGGATTCGATGTTGATGTAGCGTTTGTCGCACCCTGACCCTGATTGGCAGAAGCAGAATCATTGCCCGGAGAATTTCCACCACCACAGGCTGAAAGAGAAAACAGCATCAAGGCAATCAAGGTTAATTGGTTTTTTAAAAAAATACTCTTCATGTGTGCCCCTAAAAATTCGCCCCCTCAAATTCTTTATCTAGAAAGTACCTGAAGCTCCGAACATACCACCGGTCAGTCCCAAACTTAAATCCAGGCGTAGGGTAGGTCCAGCCGCTGATTGTTTTCCTGCACCTGTTTCTCCGTTGTCATACGCTCTTGATTTATCAAGCTTGTAATTTAGTAAAGCAAGTTCGCGATTCAAGGCATAACTCAAGAACATCGTTCCTGTTGTATGCACTGCATATTCGCTCTGTTGGGTCCATGGATAATTTTCCTTGATCGGATCATAGGTTCCGCTTTTTCCGTCGAAGAAAGGAGCCGTATCCCGGAATATGGTATTTGCAAGAGCTCCCTGCCCAAAACCATTACCAGCCAAGGGTCGTGCAAACCAGATTCCCAAAAATCCGGCAACTCCCAACAAAGCATTACTACTATGGAACCACGCATCTCCTTTTTCAGGACTACTTAAAAGTCCCAAGCCATCGAGCAAAGTCAAACCTGTTTGGGCACTTTGGGTAATCAAACCCATTTTTGCAGCAGAACCATGAAAATCTCCAAAAGCGCCGGCTTCCCCTTTCCAATATTGATCTGCCGTAGGCAAAGGAGCGGCAATACCCGTTCCAATTCCATAAGCCAACATCAAGCCCCCTTCAGGTAAAATCACCCACCACTCTCCATTACGCATCAAATCACCCAGGGCAAAAGCATTGGAACCACGTCCCCATCCTTCCATAAAACCAAAGACACCCATTCCAGAACCTGCGGTCAGATACAAATCACGAGAATTTTCCACACCCTGAAAACCAGTTCCTGCAGCCAAACGAGCACCAATCAGTTTGGCAGCATTTTCACGGCGAATGTGTCCAACAATTTCATCCATATAACGACTGCTTAACTTGTAGGTGAGCTCTTCCGTCGTGATGGGTCTTCTTGTTCCCGGGACATGAGAAACATCTTCTCCGGTAGAAGGAACATTCCAAAAATAACCCAAACTTAAACGAATTGGATAAAAGGTGGTTGGTGCATAAAAATCTCTAACTGCACAAGAATTACCTTTGCAATTTGAAGCTTCTCCACCACCAAAGGAAATATTTGTTTCGCTGGCAAAAAGTTGAAGTCCCACACGCCAACCACTATTATGATAAGATACCCAGTCGGATTCACTTTTAAGTTGCAGACGACCTACCGTTGTATCTCCCATGTTTGCCCAACCCAAACCAATCGAGTAGCTGCTACGATCAAAAAATCCAAAACCATCCCCACTTTGATCTTTTGAAAAATGATCCATTCCAATATAAAAAAGACCAGAGTGACCAGGATGATCCAGGGATCCCGGCACGGTATCTGAAGCCAAGTCACCTGCCTTAAAACCTGAGTGCAAAAGCAAGCCTGCGCCCGGAGTAAAATTCAAACGGAGATCCCCGGTAAAACTGCTGTAATCAGGTCCTTTGATCAAATCAGGTAAATTCAGAGGCTTTACCAAAATATTGTCTGCGATCCAAGCATCCGCAAAATGTGTATTGAATGTTAAACCACAAGCTCTCCATCCATCACGAGGTTTGACACTCAATACTCTTTGCAGTTTTTCTGTACTGCCATCTTTATTGGTTAAAGTATAAGGTTGGAGATAACGATTAAAGTTACAGGTTTGCTGAAGAACTCCAGCCGTATCAATAGGGTCATCAAATGTAAGATCGGGATCCGGTACTGTAGGTCCAACAGGTGCAATAGGTGGGGCCATAAAATCTCCTCTCTCGTCTCTTCTCCCCGGCTTCCCAAGTCCAGGGTTGTGTGCCCCCTCTCGAAAGAGGGGATTTTTCCAGAGGACTAAGTCCTCAAGCATATGCTCGTTCAGCTTTCACAAAAGTTGCGTAAGTAATTGGGGATATTGAGGAAATGTTGCAGTGCGTTGTAAAAGAACGCGTGTAATTGCTTAGTTTTGTAAGGAGGGGAAATACTAATGGCCGAGAATCTTGCGTTCGAGGGCTTCGATTTGCTCGTTCAAATCTTTCACCTTCTGTTTCAAGGTTTTAATTTCCTCTAAGCCAATATCCATGCGTTTCATTTGATGTTTTACAACTGTGTATTCTTGTTCGAGAGCTTCAAATTTCTTGTAGAGATCGTCGAAACGATCCATGGTTTCGGCCTTGAAACCACGGAGTTCAACACTTATAGATTTCGCTTCCTGATCTACACTATTTATTTGCTGAGAAAGTTTGAGATCCACCTGTTCAATACGTTTTTCCAAACGATTGAATCGTGGATCCATCACCTTTTCATAGAATTCCACGAACTGACCCAACACCAAAGCTTCCGTATCTGGCTTGATTACTTTTTTATAAAAAGTATTTAGTTCGCTGAGGCTAAGTGGTTTTTCTTCCTTTTTTCCAGGCATACATTCTCCTTTTATGATGTTGTTGTAATCGAAAATTTTTATCAAGATAAAATTTCCGACATTTTAACTAAGCAAAGGCTATGCCAGACCTATATTCAAATAAAATTCGCATAAAAAGAAAAAGTGCCCAGATTCTGGAAAAACTTTCCATTTTCTGGAAAACAATTTGGAAAGAAAAAAAGGACGACCAAATGGGTCGTCCTTTGAAAATTGTAAATAAAAAATTTATTTCAAGAAATATCAAGCCGTTGCCAGAGATACCCGGCACGCGTATCTAATGTGCCGTCCTATCAAATAAATACCTTAAACTCACAACGAATATATCACTGGAGAACTCATTACCACATTCCAAAAATGATGCACTAGCGCCTGTAAAAGCTAAATAATTTTCATCTTCACTTATTACAACTTGTGTTCCGGCTCCACCCATTCCACTAACGCTTAATGAGTTAATACTAGCTTCTCTAAGAGGGGTTGTGCCTGATCGTCTATCCAGTACAAATAAATCACCACCACTTTGATAGGCTAAATATCGCCCACTACTGCTAAGAAATGGAGAATTACCATATGCAAGTATATCTGCTCCAGATTCTAAAGGGTTTTTTGAGTATATATACCATCTAGGATATACTCTTTCTCCCATATCAATTGAGAAAACAACATTTCTGCCATCCGCTGATATAGAAGGATCTTGAGCTGAATCTAAGATAATCCCGGGCACATTGCTAATGAGACGCATATCATTAGTAGTATTGTCTCTAAAAAAAATGCCATCATGTGATACACTTGGAATAAAACTCCTATAAGAAATGTAGCGCCCATCTGAAGTCAACACCGGTGTCCTAGCAATATTAGTCTGGCCATTGGAGAAAATATTCAAAACTCTCCTATCACCACTTAACAAATTCCTCATTACCAAATTAGCAGATCTTTCACCTGCAATATAAACAATACTACTTCCATCAAAACTTACTGGTGACCTATCCCAGATCATGCCTCTATTTTCAGGGTGTCCGTCAACATCACGACTAGCTAACACCGTTGAGTTGGTTATCAAACTCCTAACATAAACCATTGTGCTCATGGGTAAACCAGCACCTCCTAAGTTAGTAGCTAAGGTTGAAAATGACACTGCCCTGCCATTTCTACTTATCATAGGGGATCTGCTGTCACCATTACTCTGAACATTTGAGTTATTTACACTAACACGCATAGTTTGATGTGTAATGCGATCACGCACAAATACATCGACAGAATTATTTGTATCCATAGGAACTAAATTTGACGCTCTAGAAGCAAAAGCAACATACCTTCCATCCCCGCTTATCGCAGGATCAAAACTCTCCGAATTAGCAATTTCTCCACTAGAAGAAACACTTATTCTTTCTAATGGAATATTTCGTGTAATTCTACAAACATCCGGACTTCCAGCATCTCTCAGAGGAGGAGGAGGAGGTGGTGGTGGTGGTGGTGGCGGAGGCACGTAAGAATCTCTTCCCGGAATAGATGCATCGTTAAAATGCCCTCCCTCTCCTCCACCACACCCCTCTAAAAACAAACCTGCAAGTGCAATCGCACCTGCGCCAATCAGAATAGGTAACATAAAGCACACCCCTTTCTTTAGGTATGTGCCCTGCATATTTTTTTGTAAAACTTTTCAGAAAAGAGCAATCTTTAAATTACCCTTTTTATTTTTTTATTTTCAATGCTCTTCAGGAGCTGGTTCTAAAACGGCCACGAAGCTCATCCACATTCTTGAATCTTTGAAGAAAAAGGGGATGTTCTGGGGCTTCGGTGGATTTCCATAAGTTGCACCATCTCCCTCAAACTTTACCAACATCACCAAGGTACCGATATAAGTACCATCTTCCTGCTGTTGGAAAGCATTCCCTTTCAAAAAAGGCCTTACAGAATTTGTAACGAAACAACCAATCTTTGGCAAATCTGTGGCGGTTTGAAAATTCTTGATATCCCAATTTTCCGGACACTTCGTATCATGATGAGTTCTCAAAGGTTCGGCACCCGATACAGCTCCCGGAGGATAATTCGCGGGAACCTCAAAATCAATTCCATTGCTCACGAGCATCAGCGGATCAGTACCTGCACCCGGAAAATTATTGACGGAATAGGAATCAATCGCCAAAGTCGTCATACTGCCATGCAGCTCCATAACTGAAAGTGTATTTGTAGGATATTGAGCACCAATATCACCATGATAAGGAAGCAACATCTTCAAATCCAAATCCGGCATAATCAATTCGCCCGATTCGTCATCATAGTATCCAGGTTTTCCATCCTTCTGAGCAAAAATATAATAAAAATAACCACAATCACCCGTGTTAAAAGCTCCCTGAGTACTTACAGGTTCATGACAAACAATATCACCCGTACTTTGATCATGAACATCTGCACCATCTGCTCGTGTGGCACGAGTGGAATAAAATCTAAAAAGTTTGGCGCGATCTGCAGGTCCCAATCGGTTCAAATCTTCCAAAAGATTTTCATTGCTAGGAAGAATTCTATGGGCCTCATCTCCAAGCGCAGGCTCTACAACTACTTTTTTTACATTGGAATCAGAGCCTTCGCCCAATGTTTGAAAATCAACTGTAATGGGACCTGGTTGAATACTTTGATTTAAAACCCGCCCCATGCGCGTTCTATAATCTTCGGAATTCACAACTCCTGCCGTGCTATTACCCACCAGTACGTTGTATGCCAAGGCTCGGATATGCATTCTTCCACTCAGCGGAGGTCGGTTCACTGTACCATTCAAAGTAATATTGAAAATGTTGTCCGCCTGAACGGTACCTGATCGAAAGGTAACCTTTAACTTGGCAGCAGCATGAGTTAAATCGTGTTTGGTAAATTTTATTCCAAACACCGCTTTGCCAGGATCTCCAGAAGGTACAACGGAAGGTGTCGTTAACACTTCAAAGTTTGCCGCATTTTCTCCCTCTACGCTAATGCTTCGAATATTCAACACATCCGTGGAATAGTTGCGCAGATAAAAATACTGCGTCACATCTGCATCACTCGCATTCGGAATATTTATGCGAGTCAAACCATCCTGACGAATCACCTTATTGCTATCACTTAAAGAAGCAGGATTTGTTCCAATCGCACGGCTCAAACTCATTGCATCAGAACGGTCCGCACTCACTGCGGCAGTCAGGTTTAAAGTATACTTATGTTGAGTGTTTGCATAGGCAGGATCATTATTCTCAATATCCAGTGTCGCCGCATCTTGCTGAGGAGTTCCATTCTGGGCATTTGCAAGAGAAGAAGCATTCACCGGAAAGTACACCACTTTAAAACTCAGCTTTCCAGTGCCAGCGGGCAAATTACAATTGTCTGTTGTATAAGATCTTCCATTCACCATAAACTGCTGACAAGTAGCCCCGCCATCACCCTCTGGTTTTAATCGAATAAATTCTCCACCGTATCCTGAAACACATCCCGGATCCGGATTTTGATCAACCGCATCTTTAGGACGAGTAATTTTTGTGATTTGTAAAGGACGAATGCCTCTATTTTCAATCGTTAGCTTATGAGACAGATACGAAGGAACGGTTTGAGCATTGCATTGCAGACGAGTATTGGGTCCCGTACCCACAACCTTGGCCGGCACGTTTTTAAAATCAATCGTAGATCGTGCATTTTCTTCAGTGCCCGTTACCACCAGTTCTGGACTCGCTCTTTTGGCAGTAGCCACGAAAGTGGCTTGTATTCCTCCTACTGTAACTTGATAGCTCTTATCTTGAGTTAAAGGTACCGTGGTGAGACTATAATCTTGCGGAAAATCTTTACTGAATTTGACTTCAAAATCCTTACTTTGATTTGGGTTGACGGTAAAAGCGCCCGCGGGATTAAAAACAAAACCGTCCCGGTTATCAAAGCTTCCACTAATCGACTGTGTAGTATAATTTTTTATTCTAAAGTGTTTTATTTTTGTAAAACGCTCATCCGTGGGCAAAGGACTATCTACTCCTCGCTCCGGAACAAACACAGAACCAATTCCCAAAGTATTATTGGTTCCAAAAGGCAATTCTCTTGCATCACCCCCAGATCCTGCTAATTCAACGATTCCCACACCCGAACCATTATCCGTACAGGGAGCGCCATCCGGAATTTTTTCCATAACTCCTGAAAAAGTGATGAGCATGGCAGCCCCTCTAAGGCTTGCCCCCTGGGTTCCATCAGTTCCAAAAGTATCGGGAACCCTAACACCTCCCACAAGAACCACTGTTTTGTCGCTGGGATTAATGGGTCGTCCTGTTTCAGAAGCAGGGCCATTCACACCCTGAATTTCAACAAGATCCGTTTTAAACAGCATCCGGCCCAAAGAAATATAACTATCTCCCAAAAATTGGTTCTGAATTTCAAACTGAACATCATTCAATATAATATTTCGAGTATCCGGATCATAAGTACCCAACCCCTCGCTTCCGCTTGCCATGCGAACGTTAATATCTACCCCACTCAATGTTAATTTCGCATTTTTTGGAAAACGTGCTTCCTTTAATTTCACCTCATGTGCATTAAAGGTGAAAGGAATATCCGGAAAATCAAGATTCGGAGGGCTGCTAAAAATACCCGAACCCGACGCATCTTCTCCCACAACATGCGGCATTCCTTTACCATTTACACTGACTTTTACTTGGGTCAATTTCACATCGCATAAGCCAGCAACCGGACCTGGTGGAGGTGGATTAATAACTGGAGGAGCACTTGGTCCTTCCGGTGAAGTTAAATCATAAGGCTTATCCATTCCACCACACGCTCCCAGAAGAAGGAGTAAAAAGCCGATTGAAATTTTTTTGCACACGGTTTTGATATCGATACGCATAGTGCGTCTCCTCATTCGTGTGCGCCCCATCCAAAATTATTTGTTCACTTTAATGCTGATTTCCTTGTCTTAATATTTCCTGTATAAAAATATCGGTAGCCACTTGAGGATCCAAGATTACAGAATATCCCACACCCAAATGAGCGCTAAGATCCAGGTACAGTCCGCTGGCATCGGGGGAAATCACAGGAAATTCAGAGCTTTGATCTCCCAAATCGAAGGAAGCAATACCGAAAGGTTTAAGACTTTCCATAAAATCCCCTTGCACTGCAGGATCATCTACAAACTTATCGGGGAGTGGAATACGAACTTCATTAAACAAGTCACATTCATGAGAAACTGCAAATGATAAAATATTTCCAATTTTCTCTCCAAGCACCAAGGTCTCATTAGGAATAGGGGTATGATTCTCCAATACTTTCAAAAGAAACTCTGGAGTATACGGTTGTGTGGACAAAAAACGAATTCTTGCAAAATTGGTGTAAGGAGGATTAGCTACTGCCGTAAATGCCGCCTCTTGATTAGGTCGCTGTTGAATGGTCCATTTATCCTGAAGTCTTTGTTCTCGAAAAACTCCCTGCAAAACTCCATACAAGGTAATGGAAGCCTGATATTTTAGAAGAGGAACATTCGGCATACCGGGGATTGCAGAAATAATTGCTCCGTTTTTTGAAGGAGTCGTAAAACTTTCATAATTATCGCTCGGACACCTTGCATTCAATGTGGTCACATAATCTACCGAAAGAGTTTGCTTACATGCGTGTCCGTAACTGTCAAAAGCTTCTCCCCCTTTCCTAATAATGGGAGCAATCATTATATTGTCCAAGGTTTCCGATTTTTGTTCTTTGCCTTTTTTTACGGAGCAAACAGTTTGATAACCATCCAAACTCGCAGGATAAGGTTGAACCTGATAAACTGATATCTCAAGATTGGGAATAGTGAATTTGAAATACTTGAGAGTTGTGTTCAAAGAAATTCTGTTAGCAGCTTCTGTAGAGTCTGTATTATTTTTTTTGTTCACTTGTACTGCCATTTCATCTATTTCAGCCTGAGAAAGAAAATGAATTTGCGGTGCCAGGGTTTTATCAGTGCGCAATCTCATCAAGATTGGCAGATTTGCATCATCATTTACCCCATTTTGATTTAAATCCAAAAACACTCTATCATTTGCATTAAAAACCAGATCTTGCGTCGTGGGAGTCACCTGTTTAATGAAAGGAATTCCATTGTTCGTAAAAAAGTTGGGATCCACATCAATATCCAGCAAGCCGGCAAAACTCGCTGCAAAAAGGGCTTGATTGAGGGCATCTTCAGAAATGGCCAATCCCAAACTGTGATGTTCATCCAAATCCGGCGCTGCGGCAGAAGGCTCTGGATTGAGATCGGGTCTTGAAAGAGAGCCTACCAATGCATTCTTGATTTCTGAGGGAACATTCGCCAAAGAAACAGGACCCGGATTGAAACGCAATGGAATATTGTTGATATGAATTCCCTGGGCATTCATTGTAATCGCATCTGCATGCAGCACATCATAGGCAATATCCAAACCTACTTGTTTGCCCAGCATCGAAAACTGCATCGCTGCACGGAAAGGATTTTGGTTGTTGTAGGAAACAATTTTGGGAAGATCAGAGAACCATTTTGCAAGGCCAATCGTCTGGTGATTCAATTTTGTTTCTACTCCGCACAGAATGCTTGACTCCACCCCTTTTCTAAACTGCATGGAAAAAGCACCCGATTGCTGTTCAAATTGTTCCAAACTCGCCACCAGAGGATTTCTATTCGAGTTTACATGCAGATATTTACCAAAAGCATCATCTCCTATAATTTCTACTGCAGGTATATCATTACTCAATCTTTCAATTTGTAATTCCTGCACTCCTTGACTATTTTTCTGAAATTTTACAGCAATCTTTATTCTTAATTCCGAAATGGAAACACTAATGGGAATAAAACTCGCATCTCGGCCTCCCACAGAAACCTGAACAGGCAGTCGCAATCCTCTCAAGTTTGCTTCTCCATGCAAACCTTTTAAAACCACATCCAATTCCAAACGATTATTAGAGCTTGATGAAATCCTGTTGATGACAAAATCCCCAACCCTAAAACCTTCTTCCAAAAACTCAATCGAGGTATCGCCTGAATCTACTGTCAATTCAGTTTGTCCAGGATGATCATTGTAAAAAGTTTCCGTACAAGCAGTACGAGGACTTGTGTCATCACTCTTAAAAGCAGAAGCCATTGAGCTCTTAAAATCCGCTGTATTCAGGAAGTTTGCCAAAATTTTCTTTAAATCATTTCGAATGAGCTCATTGGAAAGATTCAAAGACAAACCTCTCTTCAAAAAGTTATCCGTTTCCTTCAATTGACCATTATCGTAAAGCTTATTGACCTTCCCTACTCCAAAAGTGTTTTTATATTCGGGAACATAATGTCCATTCGCGGTGGGAACCTGAATATTGAGTGTGTTTGTTCCCAAGGCCAAATTGAGAGTGGTGGAATAGTGACCCACCGAATTTTTCGCAATGCTCTCAGGATTCACGGCAATTGAATTCAATACGACCACAGGCTTGGAGCTATCCGGCCAATCCGTTACACAACTACTTCCATCCGCAGTAATGCAAAACTGAAGAGGAATGCTGTTATTTTCATTTTGGGTTTCAATAATTTTTCCACCCATAGCCGTACTGATCATTTTTACAGAATAAGGTCGCAGCGCTCCCATCAAATCAAATTCACGTTGGGCATCGGAGGAAATAGTTCCCATCAACATGCTGTTTTGAACCTTCACTCTGAAATGATTGAAACCCGCATTCAAGGGAACAAGAGTCGTCACCACGGGGTGATTGTTACTCGAGTTTGTTCCCGTTTCCACGGCACCGGATCCTGAGTAATTGAGAACCAGATTATTATTCGCATCTCGCGAATAATTTTCCACCACCACACCCACATTCGGCGTACCCTCTTCACGTAATTCTGCTTCAATACAAACATCCCCGGCATTTACGGAAACAGGCGTTGCTGAAAGAGTGATGGGATGATCTTTATCGCAACGAGGAGTTGCATGACGATCTGCAGGATAAATTTTCACTCCATTTGTCACTCCATTGATGACAAAAAAGAGAGGAATGGATTGGCGGTAAATTGTATAACGCTGAGTGACTAATGCAGCTTCTCTTTCTGTATTCATCCAGGCACTGATAATCACCTGATAAACACCGGGACCATTCAATGGAACCACTTTTTGAAAAGCTCCCACATCCACTGAAGCAGGAGTTCCCGTCCCTCCCATCGCTGGAGCTGAAGTATGAGTGCTTACATTCAAATCACTCAACAACAAAGGATACTCTCCCGCTCTCTGAAGAGGAGAATTTCTTACCTGTTTGAATACTGAAATCATGGCAATGGGATCGTTCTGGCCAAAGTAGGCAAGGTCATTCATTTTGAATGCGCCATTCACATTCAAAACATCGGTCACCACTCCATCACGATCATGAGGAGTCGAAATACACATAAAAGTTGCACCCGTCGAACAGGGACCGTCTGCAGGCAATGCCGCAGTATCTGCAAAAATCTGGCTATGGAGTTCACCTTGTTCTTCGAGCACCACTACTTCCGGCTTGTTTTCAACAATCACTTTTCCAAACAGGGTATCGTAAGCAAGTCCTTGCTTGTCATCCTTTTTGGAATAACTGGAAATAATTTTTTCTTTCAGCTGGGGAGAAAAAGAATCCCATGTTTTTTTGCGTTCAAAAAAACTAACACCTTCATTTCCCGAAATATTTTGGGCCGTTGCATTGGGAGGAGGAAGATTGCCGGGAGAAAGAGGGTTTTGAACGGTGCTTTCATTAGTAGCAGACTGAGAAACAGAATTTTTTTCAGAACCACATGCAACTAAATTCAAGAGAAGAAAAACGAAAGCACATATTTTTAAAGAGTGGCATTTCAACATAATATTTTCCTTTGAAAGAAAATGATTCATTTAAAATTCTCCCGATAATGAGAGCGAAGCGCCTCCCGGTAAAATATTTAATCGGGCAGAACGCAATCCAGGACGGTAGTTGCTGTTTCTTTGTGATTCTGGGTTCACACGAGGATCACTCAAAATGGCATCCCTCGCAGCAGACTGATAAGAAAAATAATTAATGAATCGACCTAAGGAATAACTCAAAAGCATCGCAGAGGTGCTTGTGAGAATATTTGCATCTTGTCTGCGGCGGAGAAAATTATCTGCAATGGGATCATAAGTGCCGCGGAAACCATTAAAGAAAGGGGAGGAGTCTCCCGCCACACTCCAACCAAACAGGCCATTACCTCCATCAAATCCGGCCAACTTGTCTGCGGTAAACATTCCCACAAGACCCAGGGCTCCTGCAGCAAAATTTGCTCCCCAAAAGTGGCCATCCCCTCGTCTGGGATCTCCCATCAAACCGGTCGCATCCAGAGCTAAAAGTCCTCCATAACCGATTCCTTCAAAAAAATTCATGCGGGCAGAACCACCGTTGGAATCTGCATAGGGATTTCTGGCACAGGCTTCTGAACTTCCGGAAGCACTGCCTGCACAAGCCCAGAAATCGTTCGCGGTCCAATTATTACCGGGACCATTTCTCAAACCCAAATAAAAACTCATGTTCAAAAGAAAGAAAAATCCTTCAGTTCCAATAATTCCCCACATTCTTTCTGAAGAACGATTGTTTCGCAGAATATCTCCTTCTGCGATCACATCACTTCCTCGACTCATTCCTCTCATGGAGCTCAAAGCAAATTGGGCGAGTCCTGCTGTGGAATATTGATCTCGACTGGTTGATAAACCCGCTCCCCCTGTACCTAGGCCTGCTTGCACACCAATAAACTCATGGGTGCTCGCTCCCCTTCCCCATAAATTAATCAATTCGCCGGCACCGCGATTCGCAAGATTGAATACAAATTCTTCTGTGGAAATAGGTCTTGATTCACCTGGGGCCACCCAGCGATCAGATGCTGTAGAAGGAGTATCCAAATAAAAATCATAACGAACGGAAAGTGGAATAAAGGGACTACGGTGAAGCATGTCACTCCAAGAACAGAAAGCTCCATGACAACCCGGTGCAGCTCCATCATCGCTCGTAAAATTTACAACTCCAGGAAATAGTTCTAAAGCAATTCTTCCGTAAGGTACATTAATACCCAACAAATCACTTTCTCTTGTGATTGAAAAACGGAAATTGGTGTGTGCATCTCCGGAAGTTCCTGGTGCTGGATTATCAACATGTAAACTAGTAAAACCTAATTGGACGCCCACACGGCTGGTATTTCCTCTAAATACTTCTTTCCAAGTTCCTACATGTGTAGCTCTATGTGAAAGACCTACGCCAAGTGCTCCCCATCCACCTGAAACCGAAGGAGTAGTATCGGGACTCATAGGGGCACCATTCAGATAAGACGCACCATCTAAGGATAAACTTCCACCTGACAAACGAAGGTAGCCCACTATTCCTTCACCTAAATGCGCCTCCATTTGTAAAAAACCACTATCTGATCTTTCAGGCCCCACCAAGATTCCTAAATTCAAATCTCTGAAAGCTGAAGAGATGCCCGCATTTCCCCAATTGAAACCTGTACCCACAGAACAAATTCTAAAACCGGGCCGAACTTGAGCATCTAAAACTTGAACAAAGTGATCTTCTCCTCCTGCAGGATTGGTATAATCAAATGTTCGAACACTTCTGGTAAAATTGCAGTTATTTACAGAATCCGTACGGGGAGGACGAACCGTATTACCACCTACTATTATAGCTTGCTGAGCTTGTGGAGCTTCTTCTCCCCGTAATGTAATCGAAGTTGTTGAAGGAATCGAATCCACACTGGGAGTAGGTGCAGGTGTTACTACAGGAGCTGTTGTTGTAGGAGGATTCGGATTATTTGCATCTCGAAACCGACGCCGCTGTGCTAAACGTTGCTCATCATTTGGATGATAATCATTTAAGGCGAGTGTTAATCGATAACTTGGGTCCAGAAGACGCAGCCACGGGGGTGTCATAACTAAAATCCCTATCCCGTGTGCACCCGAGGACTAGGAAGGAAATTCCGAGTCTTCACCCCTATTTTCGGCAGGCTTTCAAAAATGTTGTGTAAGTTTTGGAGAATATTGAGTTTTTGATGCGGTGCGTTGTTAATTATTGTGTAAAATTATAAACTCTACTCGTCTATTTCTGCTTTGAGCTTCATCAATCATCGGCCCACTTACAACAGTTCCAGTGGCTTCATAAGCACAATTTACCCCTCTACTTATCATGTAATTTCTTATAATCGAAGCACGTCTAGAAGCTAATGAAAAGTTGTATTCGGAATTACGACCATCAGCATGTGCAACAATATTAACTCTCTGAATTTCTGGATGCTGACCAATAAAACGAGATACTGAATCCAACACCAGATACATATCAGGACGAATTTCAGAACTATTAAAATCGAATTCTAAAGGTCGGTCAAAAATTATACTGTTATTTTCAATGCTAAATCCATCAACAACACTTTCTGCTGCAGATGCCCGATTATGGTCGATATTCTGATTATTATTTATCTGGTTAACAGCTGTTCTTGAGGATTCAGCTCTGACAACAAACCCAACTACCCCGACTGTTCCGTCGATTACCATCCTAACAATTTCTCCCCCTCCCGGAGCAGCACACCCACTGAATCCTGTCCCCGCAAGCAGAATTGCACCGCCATATGCCAAACCTTTCAAAACGCCTATTCCCACGCTTGTGGTTGCAGCCGTATAAACTCCAAGTCCAATTGCAGCAGCAGCGCCGGCAATAGTTGTTCCCTCCAAAATATCCCCCACAATTTTTTGAGCTCCATTTGCACCTTCTCTCCACACACCTGAATAAAAATATCGATAATCATCTCCTAAAGATTGAAGAGAATAATTAAATGAATCCACAGCGCCAGAAATATTCACTGCCGCTTCATGCAAAGTTTCTTGGACAGAATGTTCAGTAGATATAATTGTGGAGTGAAGATTTCGAAAAACTTGATCTATGATAGACATAAGGCACCTCTTTTTTGAAAGTGCCCCGGCTTTTTGGACTATTATCAAAAATAGTTTCTGTAAATATCAAAATTTGTTGCTAAAGATTTTATGAAAATTACCGATGCAGTGTGTTAATTTAAGAACGAATCCTATCTTCAGGATAAAGAACATCAGCCTTATTGGCCTTTAGTTTCTTTAAAATCTGCTGCTTTTCTTTGGAAGTCACCACTCGATTCATAAGCTTTGTATAAAAATCCGTTGCTTCTACTTTTGCCAAAAATTCCTCAATTGCCGTTTGATATAAGGCATTCTCTGACAATCCTTTTTTTTCAGCTACTTCACGAGCCTTTTCTTTTATTTTATCATCCAACCTCAAGTTATATTGAATCATAAGCGAACTCCTTTCTTTAAAAATTCCCGCGGTGTAAGCAAAGTAAAATCAAATTTCAATTCTGCCATCAAAAAATCTTTTTTATTAAAAGTAATAATGCTGTCTGCATGACCTGCAATTGCCAATTCCAAAATAAAATTATCATCTTCATCCGATAAATTGGGTCTCCAACGATAATACACTTCCTGGTATTCAGCATTCTGAACAATGAGAGCCAATACAGATTCTATCTCACCCAGGCTTAAGGGAATTTTTTTCATATTTTCATGGCGGAAAAGGACCTCTCTATACTCGGAAAGCAATTTCAAGCTCATCAAATAATCAATCTTATCGTTGAGCATTTTTTCCAAGAGCCGAAAAGAATACCCCTTGGATGAAACTAAAGCCGATAATAACACATTCGTATCCACCACTATCATTTTAGTATGATATCATATATAATATTGTTTTCAAGTATTGTTTTATATAGATATTATGCGACTTTAAGTCTCATATATCAACGTCCAGGCCTTGCCCAGGCGGGGAATGAAGCCGGAAGTTGGGGTCTGCGATGTTCAGAGCTGTAATACATCCAGCCTCCCCTTTGATAATCCGGCCATGCACCTTCTATAAACAAACGGGTATCATGGGTATCTACAAAAGGTCTGCGATTGGAAATATCCATCCTCGGAATTTCCACAGCCAAATAAGGATTTGAATTGGTTCTATCGATGGGTTGACCAATAATGCATCCTCGCAAATCACTCAACTCATTGGCTTGTCCATTTCTACCTCCCTGCCATCGACCGATATAAACATAATTTGCAGGCTCATGATTTTCTCCCACCGTAATGCTCGCAGGAGTACCGCTCGGCAAACTACTGCAAAGCACTGTACGAGGCATATTCACAGGGGGCCGAACATTCTGACGAACAAAAGATGCACTTTCTCCCATCCTCATGATGGCTCTCATATAACCAAACAAAGGAAGACTTGCCCAAATTTCTCCATTCCCTTCAATGCCTGAAGCTTGCACGCCACTCACATCCAGTTCCAAACGATTGGAAGACCTTGCCAATATTCCGGAGCCGGAAGCAGGATTGATCGGAACACTCGCCCAATGATGAACATCTGCAAGCCTGAGTCTCGTATTGATTCGTGCCTCAGTGCGCACTGCTTCGTGATTCAACAAGGCTCTCAATTCTGCATCCGCAAGTGAAGGATCCTGCGTCACCAGGGCATTTCGCAAGTCTCCTTCCAAACTCAAACCCTGATCGGATCCGGACAAATGATCCACCGACCAAGAATAATTTTCTCCAAAATTGAAATGAATATCCGCGCCTCCCGATAGAAGTACATCGTTCAAATCTCCTTCGAGATTAAATCCGGGAATATTCAAATTGCTGCTAAAGTGACTGTCAAAACGCACCGACAAATCACCTCGCAAATCAGCAGTGTAATTTCTCTCACTGCTTCCCGCTCTCAAAAAACTCGTTCCATGAAAATGTCCATTTCGAATTTGTAATTGTCGAAGATCCAGGTTGAGGGGAACTAAATGAATTTGTCCTTCAGAGGCCTCTCCATCCACATCAAAATCGACGGAGGCATTTCCCATCCGGTCATTTTCCAGAGACAAATCAAAACCGAGATTACGCAAGGTGGATCCCCCACGCATTTGAACAGAAACATTATCTTGTGCAAACGCAAGATCTCCATTCCAAGAAATTCTTCCCATGCGGGCACTCACATTATGGGGGGCTTGCAAATAACGGAAATCTTCGATCCGCGCATTATGAGTAGTCACATGTCCCAAATCGTAGGCATTAATATCTACGGTTTCTACTTCACCATAATCCTGATGGAAAACCAGTCCCTGATCAGATCCCACATTTTCAACACTCGTCCAGAAATGATTAAAGTAGGCATTTTCAAAAAGCACTCCCACATTAAATTGGGGATTCTGAATTCTCAAACTTTCCACATTCAACCCATGCAAATGGATTTGGGAATGCTTCATGATTTCACCCAAGTCCCAGTGATTTGCCAAAATGTCATCCAGGGAAGGCAGCTCCAAATCAAAACTATCTGCTGTCACATGATTCATTTCAACTTCAACGGGTGCATTTCCTTCCTGCAAAGCAACGGCCATGCGCATGCGATCCAAAGCAAAACCATTGATGTGAAAACGCATGCGATCATCATTCATCTGGAATGAAAGCCGATTCACACGATCAAAAGGATGGGCTTGCAACCAAGAACTGACCCGCTCATTTCTATGGAATCGGTTCCATTCTACTACCTGGGAACGATCTGCAAATTGCAGGGAACCCGTATTCCCCGGAAAATTTAATACTCCTCTTCCAAAAAGAGCTTCTATGTCCGCCCGGATCAGATTTCCCCATGCAAAGAGTTGTCTTCTCAATTCCAACCTTCGAATATCCGAGGCCGGCAGACGAGAATCCACGCAGTGCATGTTTCGTTCAGTGTTGGGATTATAGGTACTCACAATACTATAGAGATAATTTCGGGTGACTTCGTCAAACAAGGGACGAATCAGTTCCAAAAATCCTCTCACAGTCACAGGAAGTCCCCCCACAGGAATTCCTGGAGGATAAAGAGAGGGATGTGCCAATCCAAAAGATTCAATGAAGCCGCGAATCAAACTTCCGGGATTGTGATTGGCAAAAGTTCCCACAAAACGATCCAATGGACTACTCACCGCTCCCCCTGCCTCGAGGGGAATTCTAAAATTCAACAAAGTCTCAGCAAGTTGATCACTCTCCAAAGGATTTCTTCCAGCTCTTGCCTGCAAATCCCTCATCAAAAATTCCCGGACATTCGGCTGACCATTCTCAAAAAAATACTGGAGATCATAATAATCATAAGAAGGTCGCGTAACTCCCTGCCCCAAGGCTATGGGAGGATGATTTTCGAAATAGCTATTTCCAAGAGGATTAGTCATCACATCAGTCACAAGTTGGGCCATATCACCCCCCGGATGAAAAGGAGGAATGGCTCGAAACCCACGAGTATTAATGGCCACAGCATTTCCGGGAATGAGTGGAAGATTATCAAAAGGAGGAGTTCCTCCCGCCAAAATTCGTGCAGCTTGGTTAAAGTTGAAAATCACATCATAGATAATCGCTTCATGACTATTCAGGGTGCTGCGAACAGGAATATAAACATCGGTATAAGAATTGGCTTCAAAACAGGAGGATCGAAATCCGGGATCACATTCAAACACCGAAACAAACTCAGGAAGCCTGCAACTGGCTTCGCGACTGATAATATTTCCTTCTGCATCTACCGTCACATTGGTGGGAACACGAATGCGAATATCCGCAGAAGACATCAAGTTTAAAACCCCAATCATCAAATCTGCCCAGGCAGGAGTTTCAGAATGAGGAAGTTCCAACCTCTGCGCTTCTGTGCGTGGATTCACTTGAGGGGGTGTGGATGAAGGCTGACTTAAAACAATATTTTCGGGAATTCGGAACAAATCCCGGATCGCTCCATTCAGAGAAGGGGCCAGCCTGAAATTCGCGGTGGATGCAAACCTTGGTGAAACATTGGGAACACGCAATTGATAATGTGGCAAAGCAGGCAAATCATTCCCCACATTTTCCACACAAGGAGTCGGAGCAGAAAGCGGCTGAAAACCAGAAAACAAACTCAATCGAAAACGGGAAGGACAATTCATGGGTTTGTCCCCCTTCCACTCATGGCACGCACCCTTCTCAAAAATTCTGCCTGAACGGCGTTATAGCCTGCTCCACTCCAGGGAATATTGTCCGAATAAATTCCTGTAGAACCACTCGAGTTGATATTAAATCCAAAAGGGCGCAACACATTCAAATCCACTCCCAAATCCAGATAAAAAGCTCCATACAAAACCTGATGGGCTGTATCAACCCGTCTCAATCCCATGGAGCACCACAAAGAATCCTCGAGCAAGGGCACGGGCAAACGACGATGATGTTCATCCAAGAAGAAAATATCTCCTGTCGGACTACCTCTCAAACAAAGCAAACCTCTTCCACTCTGAGTTCTTAAATTTTGTATCCAATGGTCTGTACGCAAAATTCCCGCGATATCCAGACCAGTCACTTGTGCCCTTCCATTTGCATCTCTTGAAGAATCAGCCAAAGCGGGATGCACAAGATTTCTCGCATCAAATCTTAAACGCAAATTTCTTACATCTAATTCAGGATCAGGATGTCCCTGAGTAACAGGTTGATAAGTGACTTGAAGGGGAACTCTACCCCCAGAACTTTGATCAAAAATTCTGACAGGCCCCTGGACCAGACCCGCACGGGGTGCAGCGCGCGTGTTGGCACTTGCTTCCAAGGTGTGAATCATAAAGTGATGAGATCCACCTTCTTCCACTCGATGACGGGCCGAAAGAGCCAAATGAAGATTTCTGAGAATCAATTCCAAAGAAGGGCCCAACACTGTTGCAAAATGATTCATATCTCCCGACACATCATAATTGCGTTCACAAGCACTTTCTTGCGCCGTTGAAAAACGAAATTCACTCTCAATCGAAGGAACTCCCCTTCTCCCTTCTGCTCTCATTCTTACCTGCGTAGAAAAATGTTGTAGATGCAAATCGGGATGATAGCTATCTGTACTGGGTACTTCTTCGGGATCCACAACAACACTATCTCTCTCTCCAAAATAGTTCGGAGACTGACTTGTTCGAAGCAAGGAGTTTTGACTTTCCAAAACCCTCAGAGGATTTGGATCTCGAAACAAAGCTGCTGCTTCTTCTTCACTTAATACCCTTGTATGATAACGACCGTCTTGAAAATCAAAAATGGGACTTGTTGTAAAATCAGTTTGCTGAGGAAGCGGGGATGAGGTCATAAACTCATCCAGCATTCTTACCCAAGCAATACTCTCCGCGGGAACTCTTTCCACCGGAATGAACATTTCCAAATGAATATTGCTATAGTTTTCCAACAAGGGCAAATGATGGCGGGGAATATCCACACTCAACAGAAATCCACTTCGATCCCTTCCGATTCGGGCGGGCAAATCGCTCAGCGTAATACTTGCATCCTCAATCCAACGATTCCCTGTTCGATGATCCGCTACATTTAAATGTCTTATTTGTAAAAGTGATTGGCCAGGTTCCAAGTCCTGAGCTACAAAACGATTCGTAGCCAACACTTGTCCGGAAATATCATAATCTCCTTGGGTTGATCCCAGGGAAACATTAAATTCAAGATTCGTACTCAGACGCAGAGTACGACGAATATCTCCTTCCAGATGAATGCCCGGTCTGAAATCACGCAAATCCACTATCGTGTTTGTTCCATCCGAGATTCTTCCCGAAGCAACATGCAAACTTCCACGATGCGCCAGATCAGAAGAGTTCACATCGAAAGGAGCAAGATTCAAATCGATATTCTGCAAAGCCAAATTGAGTTGAGGACCTTGTCCTGTTAAATCAAAACGGCTTTCTGCCAAGCGCAAAACACCCGGCACAAACAAATGTTTTAATCTGATATGACTATTGCTTCGAATGGATCTGAGAGTTCTGCCTTCCATATTCAAACCCAGTTGAACTCTGCTCTCGGGATCAAACTCCACATCAAACTGATTCCAGAATATTCGAGAGGGACGAAGATCGAGATTGAAACGTGAATAATCAGTTGAAGCCAAAACTCCTGCCAGGGGAACAGATGAAGCAGCCGAATTACTGGACTGAGCCGTTTGCATCGACAGTGCATTCACAAGCTCCGGAAACAAGCGCGCCAAATCAATTTCATTCAAATAAGATTGATTCGTCACCAAACCCACTGCCAATTCAAACAAATACGGAAAACGAATCAACTCCGAAGGATTTCGACGAATCAAAACCGACGCTTCTCCTCCCTGCAAAGATTGCGTCACCTGAATAAAAGCATTTCGAACTCGAGGAGACAAACCTTCATAAATAAAATTTTGATCGGGGGAATACAAAGGCTCTCCATCCCTATCCCTTGCTATATCTGCATCCGAGGGAAAGGTATCAAAATAATGATCCAGATATTCTCTTAAGGTATAAGTTCGATGTGTATTCGGATCATAGGCCACGGGAATCAATTTGGCGATTTCGCTGTTTACATCCAGCAAAGAATTGAGAATGCAAGAGTTTGTGCTAAATTCCCCTTGTTGAAAATAAAGACGTAAACCTCCAATAATGGAATCACTTGCCTCCACCAGATTTCCATGACCCAACAATAAACTCAAATTTCTCCCGAACAAATGTCCGCTCAACACACTGTCTTCTGTTAAGATCCAATCCGCGGCTCCAGACAAGCTGGCTTCATTTGGTTTTACTTCTACATCCAATTGAAAAGCATTTAACTGAACAGGCAAAGCATGTTGTCTTTGTTGCGCCCGAAGCCAAGTGGCTGCACGATTGTTTTCTTGCCACCAAGAAAATTGTTGAGGATGTTGTTGAATGGAAGGAATCGTTCTGTAAAGTTCGCGTGGCCAATCGATTCTTGCACTACACTCTGCTTGTGGAGGTGGACTTTGATGACAATTAATGCAGTTTCCTGTTTCGGGTGTAAGAGTAGAAATATCGGGCGGGGCCTCATTTTGTGAAATGACAGCCGGATGATGATCACATGATGGAAATAATAAATCCCAAAAGCCCATGAAAAACCCACTCCCCAGAAGTTTTCATGTGCCCTTAAAAATTTTATCGTGATGATATTATGGAAGTTGCCGAAAATTTGATAACTCACGATAAAATATAATGATGCGTCGTGTTATTTATTGTCATAAAAAAGCCCTCCGCTTGAAAAGCGAAAGGCTTTTTTAAAAACCATTCAGAAATTTTGCTATTTCGCTGCCGAAGAGCTTGCTTGGTTCTTCTGCAATTTTGCCAATGTTTTTCGTTTTCCACTACGTCTTCCCCAAATATAACCCCAAAGAAGTCCAATGAGGAAAATCCCGAAGGCGGGCCCAATAATATAAACAAAAGCAAATTTTGTTTTTTGTAAAAATCCTAAATTCGAAAAGCCTTTCGAAACGACTGTCACCACCTCATCACTCGTTCCCACTTTTGAGGGAAGCCCTGCTAAAACACTATTCGCTGAGGGACTTTGTGCAGGAGGAACTGTGCTTGTTTGATCGGATGTCGGAGGCGTTCCAGATCCGGGGCCAATCGAAAGTGAATAAGGAACATCCTGACCTGAAGAATAGGGTTCTTTCACACGAATAAAAACATAACCGGGTTTCTTCGTGAAAAAAGGAATCGTCAGAGCAGCTCCTTCATTCGGAGATCTGCCGCTGGCAATTTCTACTCCATCGGCATCCACCAAAGTAGCTGTCATCATTACATTCTGAAGTTGGGAACGAATTTTCAATTCATAACTTCCCACAGGCAAATTGATTTTGTAGGTATCCAAAACGTCATTCGCGCTGAGGAAGTTTTTATCATAAGTCCCCTGCATAATCTCGAGGGCTGTAGCATCCGTGTCACCTGCATCATGATCAGTGTTTGCATCCGTCTGACTGATGAGTTCTACTTTGAAAGGATTGTCTTTATTTTGATTATCATAAACACTGCCCACCAAGATGTAATACTTTCCATCTTGCCCCGTCGCCACAGGAACTTCGATGGATTTTTTATCATTGCGTCCCCCGATAATATCCACATGCCTGATTTCCTGACGTTGAGGACTATGCACTGAAATTCCTGCATAAGGATTTCCGGGAGCTACGCTTGCCTGCCCACCCTGAATATTCACACCATTCTCACCCGTTTGAACCGTCGCAATCAGTTTCTGACCAGGCTTCACATCCACCACAAAATAATCGAACTGATTCACACGTTGATGATGATCCAAGTGAAAAAGTTTTCCGGGAGTTAAAGAAACAGCGGTTTCGTAAGAATCTCCCCCGCGGATAGCATCTCCATAAACTGTTTGTTCTTTTTTGACGAGCAAAGCATCTTGGGTAAGTTGCTGTAACGAATTTGAAAGAGACGCGGCATCACGGGCATCTTTATATTGTCCACCTGTTGCGCCACTGATTCCTTCCAACTGGGCACGGGCCGCAGCATCCACATCAATTCCGATAGTATGAATTTTAACTTTAAAACCTTTCGCTATAAGTGATTTTGCCACGGCGACAGGATCTCCACCGCAACTTTCTTCTCCATCACTCACCAAAATAATTGCCGCCTGCTCATCCCCCACGCTTCCAAAATCCAGAGCTGCTTGTTCAAGAGAATAGGCAATCGGGGTTTGTCCCAGCGGAACGGCGGCATCCACCATCGACTGAATTTGAGGTTTGTTCACCGGACCAAAGGGAATTACCAACTGGGAGTCTTTGCAACTTCCCACTTTGTCGGTTTGGGGAACACGATGTCCATACATTCTAAACGCAACCACACTCCCATCCGGAATCGCTGCCAAAGCCGCTGCAATCGCCTTGCGCGCCGCCTGAATGCGGGTTTCGCTTCCCAATAATTTGTTCATTGAGCCACTCACATCGAGAATGATTTCAGTACGAGAGGCTGCTTGAGAATAGGATGATGCCATCAAAGCAAAAGCCAAAACGATAACACTCAAAAACTTTTTCATGAATTTCTCCTCGTGAATGAAACGTCACCCCGGACTCGATCCGAGGTCTCACAATTATTGAGCGGAGAGATACCGGATCAAGTCCGGCATGACGAAACAATTTCCTTCGGGATAGCAGAACAAAAAAAAAGGAGCAATCAAATTGCTCCTTAAAAACTTAACGTCACCCTGGACTCGATCCAGGGTCTCACTGACTCAACATGGATCCCGACTCCAAGGCCGGGATGACGGTCTATATCCGTCACTTCGGACAAGGCACGGTTTCACACTTCATTTTGCCATCAGGTCCTCGGTAACACTTTTCACATTTCTTGGGAGGAGGATTATTATCAGCCTTCACCGGAGCCATCACAGCGAAAGCAGCGGTAATGATGGCCGCGAGACTTAAAGTAAATATTTTATTTTTCATAAAAAAACCTCTTCGATTAAATATAATTTCTACCTTCATCCTCATCACGACGGGCAGACTTAACCTGCTTCATTTTATAAACCAAAGCAAGTATTTCTGCTACTGCAGAATAGAGTTCTTCCGGAATTTCCCCCCCCACTTCTACTTCCAAAAGGGACCATGCCAAAGGCACATTTCTCATGATGGGCACTTCATTTTCTTCTGCAATCTTTTTAATCATGTCTGCAAAAAGGCGTTGCCCTTTTGCAACCACTTCCGGAGCCCCCATTTCCTCACGGTTGTACTGTATCGCAACCGCCACGTGAATCGGGTTCGTCACTACTACATCGGCATTTTTCACTTTTTGTTGCACATCCCCAAAAGCAAATTCACGATGCAATTGTCTACGATGACTTTTAATGTGTGGATCCCCTTCGTCCTGTTTGTATTCCCTTTTGACTTCATCCTTGGACATTCTCATCTGTTTCATAAACTGCCAACGCTGGACCAAAAAATCTGCCAACGCAATTGCAATAAAAAGAATCAAAATTCTCAAAACAATTTTAAAAATTAAACTTCCTGCAATTTTGGAAGATTCCAGAATGGGAATACGAACTGTTTCCAATACGTCGAAGAGGCTGCCTGACAACACCTGATAGGCCAAATAAAAAATCAGGGTAATCTTGAGAATGTTTTTTACAAGTTCAATAAAGGTGGGGGTTTTAAACATGTTCTTGAGACCTTCCAAGGGATTCAACTTCTTTCCCTGGGGTTTCAATGGCTCTATGGAAAAAACCGGGCCTACCTGTAAAAAGCCGACTATTCCTGCAATTGCAAAACCCGCAATAAAAGCCGGGGCGCAAACTTTGGCGAGAGTAAAAAGAGAGGCTTTCCCCAAATCGTAAATCTTCGCTCCATCCAACTGGGGAGTCGCAACCGTGTTAAAAACCAAAACCATCAGTTTTTTGAGCTCGCCTCCCATGAAACCCAAAGACAAACAAATCGCGACAAAGAATGCCACGAGCACAAAAATGGTGGAAAGATCACGGCTCTTGGGAACTTGACCTTTCTTACGTGCTTCACGCAAGCGCTTTGGGGTTGCATCTTCGGTTTTTTCCTGACTGGATTCAGCCATAATTTTGAATGAAACGTGAGAAGCTAGAAGTGAGACGAAAAACTGACCGTCTCACATCTCTCGTCTTACTTCTCACATTCTACTCTTATTCTTCTCGTCAGGAAATAGAAGAAAAGTTGTTACTAGCAAGTCCACAACTAGTTAATAATATTGGACTTGCAGTACTACAGGGCTGGTTGTGAACCCTCTCGGGCTTTCATATAAAAAAACAGCCCTGTTAGTATTCCAAATACCTAGCAGCGTCTTTGGCAAAATAAGTCAAAATAAAGTCGGCCCCTGCTCTTTTAATAGACGTGAGGCTCTCGAGTACCGCCCTTTTTTCATCAATCCAACCCTTTTGGGCAGCGGCCTTGATCATGGAATATTCTCCACTTACCTGAAAAGCTGCCAAGGGCACATCAAAGTGATCTTTTAACGTTCGGATTACATCCAAATAGGCAAGTGCTGGTTTTACCATGAGAATGTCGGCTCCCTCTTCCAAATCGAGGGCGGCTTCTCTTAAGGCTTCACGAAGATTGGCCGGATCCATTTGATAAGAAGAACGGTCGCCAAACTGGGGTTTAGAAGCTGCTGCTTCACGAAAAGGTCCGTAAAATGCCGAAGCATATTTGACCGCATAAGAAAGAATGGGAATTTCTTTATAGCCCGCCGCGTCGAGCTCATCACGAATAATTTGTACACGGCCATCCATCATATCGGAAGGAGCCACCATATCTGCCCCTGCCCTCACATAAGATCCTGCCATTTTTGACAAGAGCTCCAGACTTGCATCGTTCTCAATAATTATCTCATCTTTCCTCTTTCCTCTTCTCTTTTTACCCAGCAAGCCACAATGGCCGTGGTCTGTATATTCGCAGAGGCAAACATCCGCAATCACCAGCAAATCAGGAACCGCCTGTTTAATTCGATCAATGGCCTCGGCAATCACATTCCCTTCTTCATAACCACTGCTCCCTAGAGAATCTTTTTCAGAGGGAATTCCAAACAAAATAAGCCCCGGAATTCCGGCTTTAAAAATTTCCTTGGCTTCCTTGGCAATTTGTTTCAAAGAGTGCTGAAAAATTCCAGGCATGGGGGGAATAGGGCGAGATTGTGAGATATCCTGTCTCACAAACAAGGGATAAATCAAATCACCCACATGAACAGAGGTTTCACGAACGAGGGATCTAACTTGGGCATTTTCTCGAAGTCGTCGAGGACGATGTATGGGAAATGGACTCATAAAAGCGTTATCCCTTTCTTCTATTGGATTATCTAAATGACAGGGATTATACCTTGTCATTTAAAAGCTTAATCGAGGAAAGGTGTTATCCCTTTCTTCTATTGGATTACCTAAATGACAGGGATTACACCTTATCATTTAAAAATTTGATAGAGGAAAGGTGTTATAGGTTTTTTGCAATTATTTGGCAACTTTTTAGGTGAATAACCGAAAGGTTACACAAAGTTCACAATTTATTTTTTCGGCAATTAGACTTTCTTGAGAGGGAGAAAAACTATCTTATGACACGCTTAAATCAGGGCAGCACCTCATCTCATAATTTATTAGATCGACATTCTTTTAGCAGCCATTTGAACGATGCTCATTTGAGCATGGATGCAACACTCGAAAATTTCAGCCGACAAGCCGCAGATCCTGCTGCCTTGGCCGCCATGACTTTTGGCTCTTTCGCTTTCCGCTTCACCAAACTCTTTGCCATCGAAGGTGCTGCCGCCGCAGGACTCTCTCGCTTCGCCCCTCGTCTCCTCATCCAAGGCGCTGCCAACACCACCGCTCTCCTCAGCGAAGTTGCTGTTTTCCGGGGCGCAAACAATGCCTTCGCTCATTTGGCAGGACACAATCCCGAACAAGCTGTCTTTGATCATAATGGCTTCTTAGGTACCATGACCGATTTTGCCGCCTTGAAACTTCTTGCACCCTTGGGAGGACACAATCCCCTCCTCGGACATTTCGCTCAAGCCAATGCCATGCTCATCGGACATGAACTCTCTGCACAAGCAGGATTTACAACTCACGAAGAAGGATCTTATCTCCAAAGACTGGCAAATGCTGAAGCAACAAACATCGCTCTCGGTGCAGGATCTGCCCTCGCAGGCCATCTCACCGGAGGACGCATCCATGCCTT
>CAYPXN010000011.1:0-8300 GCA_964414715.1 uncultured Pseudomonadota bacterium
GAAATAGCTTATTGAATAAAAACAAAACCTTTTATTTATGGCTAGTGTTTAGCTTTAAGTTGCAGCTTCCAGCAGTTGCAAGGAAGCTCCAAAGCAGGATATAATCCGAAAGGGTGAAAGGAGAATAAAATGAAACATTTCGGCAAAATAAGTTTAGCAGGGATCGTTCTTCTCTGCAGCTTAAGCACTACGAGTTTCGCACAAACAAAAAATTATCCCACGCAAAACAAGGAGGGCAGCGTAGAATACAATGCCACTCCAAATTCACCCACACTTCCTTTAGTACAATACCCACCTCCTCAAAACTATCCGACTTCTGTTCAAATTGGTACCCCGTCTTATTATTACTATTATCCTCCTGCATATGGCCCCGGTTATGCCTGTGGTTATGCAGGTCCCGGTTATGGTGCCGGACCTTCCGCGGGTGTCGGGTTCTATAATAATGGAACTACCACTCAAAGAGGCTTCTATTATACGACTCCCATTCCTGGCCAAGTGAATATCGGAGGGGGGGCAGGAGGCTGGGGTGGAGGTGGATTCGGTGGTTATGGTGGTGGCTACGGTGGATATAATGGCGGTTTATTCGTTCCTTAAATTTTTCTTCTCTCTTTTTTTAAAAACCCCACTTGCAAAAGTGGGGTTTTTATTTTCTAAATCATAAAATGCAATACCGACCCTTTGGCAAAACCGGAATTCAAGTCTCAGAAATTGGTCATGGTACCTGGGCAATGGGCAACATGTGGGGGCCCACAGATGATGCTACTTCTATAGAAGCTCTTCTTAAGGGTTTTGAGTTGGGCATCAACTTTGTGGATACCGCGTGGATTTACGGGAATGGACGCTCGGAAAAAATTGTCGCCAGTGCAAAAAAACGCTGGAGAGGTCATCCTGTTTATGTGGCCACAAAAATTCCTCCCAAAAACATGCGTTGGCCCGCTGCACACAGCATTCCTGTCTCTGAAACCTTTCCTTCAGAACACATCATCGAATACACCGAAAAAAGTCTCCAAAATCTCAAAACAGACTGCATCGATCTTCAACAACTTCATGTTTGGAGTCACACCTGGTTTCATCAAGGGGATTGGCTAGAAGCCCTTCAAAAATTAAAACAGGAAGGCAAAATACGCTTTATCGGTATTTCAATCAACGACCATGAACCTGATACCGCATTGGAATTGGTTGCATCAGGACTGATAGATAGTATTCAGGTTATTTATAATATTTTTGATCAAAGGCCTTCGGAAAAACTTCTACCTCTCTGCCAAGAAAAAGGAGTGGCTGTCATCGTCAGAGTTCCTTTCGATGAAGGATCTCTTACAGGGACACTAAGTCCTCAGATGGAATTTCACAAAGAAGATTGGCGAAGAAGGTATTTCAAGGAAGATCGGCTTGCAGAAACCTGTAAGCGTGTCGAGAGTTTGAAATTTTTAATTCGAAGTGAAATTGAAAATCTTTCCCAAGCAGCCTTGAAATTCTGCCTGTCACATCCCACAGTTTCCACGATAATTCCTGGAATGCGAAAAGCAAAACATGTGGAAGATAACTGCAAAGCCTCCGATGGGAAATTACTCCATAAAGAAGAATTAAACAAACTTAAGGAACATGCCTGGCCCCGTAATTTTTATTCGTTTCATTCCTGATTTTTAATGTTAAACTAGGAAACAGTTATGACAAATCCAGTGGAAGTGAAAAAAATCCTCGTCCCTTTAGATTTTTCCGAATTCGGGAAAGAAGCCCTTGAACTCGCCCAAAACTGGGCTTTAAAGTTTGGTGCCACACTTCATTTATTGCACGTTATCGATTTGCGAGACTTGTATAGTACGAATCTCCAGGAAATGGAATCTTCGGTAATGCTTGAGAATATTCTCAGGGAAAAAGCGGAAAAAGAATTGAAAAACTACTCTCAAAATTTAAAGGTAAAATCCGAAAGTGAAATCCGCCTTGGATCTCCCCTTGAAGAAATTGAAGACTGCATCACAGAACAAAAAATTGATCTTATTGTCATTCCCACTCATGGAAGAACGGGTCTCAAACATGTGCTCATGGGAAGTACCGCAGAAAAAGTGGTCCGTCACGCAAGCTGTCCCGTTTTAACTTTAAAGCCAAAATTCAAGAATTAGTTTGTCTCGCAAATCCCATTTTGACAGCTGACTTCTTTTAAAGATTCACGATCCGGTTTCAAAAAGGAAAAACTGAGATTTCCCCCAGCCTGGTCATAAGTCACAGAAAGAATTCCATCGGCTGTACTAAACTCACGAATCAAACTTCCATCCTGCCATTGCGTTTTGCGAAATTTAAATCCATGCTCCTGACCTTCTAAATTCAACCAAACAATGTCCCCCTTTTTATTAAAAGAGCTTTCTTCCTTAAATGTCCCCAAAGTATAAACAATTCCCTTGGATCCATCCGCATAGGACGTCGTGACTTCTTTTCCACCTTCAGGCATGTTTTTTTCGCTTACATTTGTCACTTGGATTCCAGAAGATTTGAGAGGATCTTCTGTGCCTCGAGGAACCTTGATGTCTCTAAACACAGGATTTTTGTATGCGAGAGGGGCTTTCTTCTTGAGTGTCCCTCCCAAATCTTGTTCTATCACCTGATCTCCCAAACTTTGTCGCGCACTTTTCTTTTCAACACCGGAACTTAAATTTACAGCAAGCACTTCTTTATTGTTGGCATCTTTCAGACTAATACTTTGGCCAGACCAATCCACATAAGTGGCATTTTCAAAATAAATCCTTTTTACCCCACCTTCCTCTGAAATTTGCCCTGGAACTCCTCCCATGGGAATAGGCACCTCCTCAGAAGATGCGGCCTGAAGCAAAGAAAGATTCAAAAACAAACTCGAAAAGATAAAAATATGCCTTAATTTTGATTTCATGAATGTTCTTTCAATCAAATTTTAAGGAAAAAATCCAAGTATAAAACCAAGGAAAATACAATTGCCTGCCTGTAAAGCTGAGATATAATAGAAAACTATAGTCCTGAATACCGGGGCGCCTGACCTACATAAGGAGAAACATTGATGAAACGGATTTTTCAGAAGCTACTCACACTCAGTTTACTGATTTATGCATTCAATTTATCTGCACAACAACCTGCTCCTCCTTCGGCGCCTCCCCCCGCAGCTCAACCTGCACCTGCTCCCAGTCCAACTCCTACTCCTAACGCAGCTCCCGCTCCCGCAGCAAACCCAGCTCCCACAACTGCCAGTCCTTCTCCTTCACCGAGTACTCCCTCTCAAGCAACTCCTGCTACTGCAGCCCCTGCACCAGCAGCAAATTCTGGATCTAAAGATATTCCCGTTATTTCTATTGGCGACCAAGTAAAACCTATGGCGGGAAGCGATAAAGAAAAACCCAAGGATAAAACTTCTAGTGATACTCCCGCGAGTTCAAACACCCCTACCCCCAAAAAAGTGGTCAAACGAGCAGTCTCTCAAAGGGTATCAAAAGTGGAAGCCAACACACCTCTTTTGCTGGAATCCAGACAACTCATTCACTCTCGTCTTTCACAAGTGGGTGATGAAGTCGTTTTTGTAGTGGCCGAAAACTATCCCAAGAATTCTCCTTTGCTCCCCAAAGGAACCATTGTGGTAGGAAAAATTTCAGCCATTCAAAGAATGGATAAAGACCAACCCGCTGGAATTCGAGTCAATTTGGAAGCTGTTTTTGGACCAAGCGGTAATGCAATTCCTATTTCCGGAACTTGGGAAGTGATTCGACAAAAAGGTCAGGATAATTGGGGAGGCAAAGAAGCTTTTGCTCCTGTCGGATTTAGACAAGCAGCGAATATTAATAAGAAATTTTCAACTCGAGTCTCATCCAGACCTACCAAAATCAAGCCCCCCAAAGGACAACTTTCTGCTCCAGGAGAAATTGAAGAAGGCAATATCACTATAAAATTAGGAGACTTACGTTATCCGACCCGTATTGAAGCAATTGTGGAAGCTCCCCAAGGAATGGATGTTACGAATTTAAAAGAAGATTCCATAAAAATTGTACGCATTAATGATTTCACGCTTCCTCGACCCTTAACTCCCCTTGATGACAAAATAAAGATTGCCGATCGTAATAAAAATAAGGTAAAAGATATAGGTTACAAGTTCACAGGCTGGGATTTTGTACGATATCTGCCAGAAGGAACTTCAAGCGTTGTGATGAGCGCTCAAACAAAAGACGGTAAACCTGTAGAAATCATCGCAACTGTGAAAACTGAATATAAGTAATTAGTAAGAAACTTTCTGTTCGCATTCAGAAATTTCGTGAGACAAGGAAGTTTGAGGAGAACACCGGAGGCGTACCTAAGGTACGTCGAGGATGTTTGACGAAAACTGACGCAGTATCAGGGAATTTATGAATGTGAACACAAGTTCCTTCCTGACCCCATAAGAGGGGGCGGACAATATCCCCAAAACCGTCCCCTTTTTTTTATGCTTTTTTCACTGCAACTTGCCAACCTTCGATTTTCTTTTTCACTTCTGTCTTTGCCATTTGGGGTTTGAAGAGTCGATCTTCTTTCCAGGTTTGCGCAATCACTTTCGGACTTTCCCACACCCCTGTCGCAAGGCCTGCCAAGAAAGCCGCACCCAAAGCAGTCGTTTCAATCATTTTAGGACGAGACAAGGGAACACCCAGAATATCCGCCTGAAACTGCATCAAAAGATTATTGGCGCAAGCACCACCATCCACTTTTAAAGTTTTTAATTTTTTACCGAGATCTTTACTCATGGCGGTCAAAATATCGGACTGACAAAAAGCAATCCCTTCCAGGGTAGCTCTTGCAATATGTGCCGATGTGCTTCCACGCGTAAGGCCTGTAATAATTCCCTTGGCTTCCGGACGCCAATGAGGAGCACCCAAACCTACAAAGGCAGGCACTAGATAAACACCCTCCGAGCTTTCCACCGAACTCGCGAGACTTTCCACTTCCGAAGCTTTTGAAATAATTTTCAGACCATCGCGAAGCCACTGCACTGCCGCACCGGCAATGAAAGCGGATCCTTCCAAAGCATAGTTCACTTCTTTTCCCACTTTCCAAGCCACGGTGGTGAGAAGTTTGTTTTTCGAATGAACAATTTTCTTTCCGGTATTGAGGAGGATAAAAGAACCGGTTCCATAAGTGCATTTTGCTTCCCCTGCAGAAAAACAAGCCTGACCAAACAAGGCTGACTGTTGATCTCCGGCAATACCTGCCACCGGAATTCCATCGGGCAAGCCTTGCACACCTTTCGTCACTCCATAAATTTCAGAGGAAGAAGCAATGCGGGGGAGAATCGCTGAGGGCACATCCAAAATTTTTAAAAGTTCCGGATCCCATTGCAAAGTTTGTAAATTCATTAAAAGAGTTCGTGAGGCATTCGAAGGATCGGTAACATGGGAGCTTCCATTCGTGAGTTTCCAAACCAAAAAAGTATCGATGGTTCCAAAAGCGAGTTCACCCGACTTCGCTCTTTGTTTTGCACCGGAAACATTATCCAGAATCCATTTAATTTTAGTGCCGGAAAAATAAGGATCGAGAACCAAGCCCGTTTTCTTTTTGAATTTATTTTCCAGACCTTTCTTTTTCAACTTCTCGCAAGTCGGCGCTGTACGACGATCTTGCCACACAATCGCCTTATGGATGGATTGAGAAGTGGCTCGATCCCAAATCACCGTCGTTTCACGCTGATTGGTAATTCCAATTCCCGCAATTCGATTCGCATCAATTCCCGAAAGAGACAAAGCTTCTTGAAGGGTTTTCACGGTGCAGGACCAAATTTCCTCAGGATCATGCTCCACCCAACCGGGCTGAGGATAATATTGTGGAAATTCGTTATTCTTTTTTGCAAGCACATTGAGAAACTTATCGAGAATCATCACCGTGGTACCGGTGGTACCTTGGTCAATGGATAAGACGAGATCTTTCATAGAATCCTCCTCTGGAAACTGATGAAAGACTCTCTTAAATAATGCGCCCATTTTGTCACGGAAAAATTAAGGCATCACTGCCGCCGGTTCCACTATAAAAGTAGGTCTAACTACAAGAGGCTTGATGGCAGTTACAAGAGGAGTCATCGTGTAAGTTGTAATACTGGGGCTTACAACAAAAGATTTAGGAACTCTCTCTAAATGCTCCATTCCCTGTATCTGTTGAAGTGGGGTAGAATGAATCTTTGCAGCTTCGTGAACTCCCGCAAAAATTGCCAAAGAATCACGACCGATATGTTTAATATCTACTGGAATTCCAGTTCCTGCCGGAAGGTCAGAAAAACTGCTCCTTTCCGTAACAACTTCTACAGCAGGATTTTCAACAACTTTCTTGTTACATTGAATATGACTATTCACTGTAGCCAATCTTTCCTGATAAGGGGTATAAAATCCTTGGGATTGACTCCAATGAGGAATACGCCCCATCATTCCAGCATTTCTGGAATTTTGAGAAATTCCCCAAGAGGCTAAAACTTCTAACAAACCATTCCTCGCATGATGAGAGTGCTTTTCATCAGAAATCATAGTCAAATTTCTAATTCCATCCAAACCAAAAAAGATACTTATACCTTCAGATGAAAATGCAAAGCGACCCTTGCGAAATAATTCCTCTTCCAATTTTTCTCTATTACTTGCTCCTTGGAGACCACATCTGTCCTTAATCATTTGATCCAAGTCAGATTTACCAAAAAATTTATGTGCACCCCCCAAGGCAAATTTAGGAACGGAAACCAAACCCAGATAAAGTGGCAGCGCATCAAAAGCTGTTTTTGCTAAAACTGGCAGCGTATCTGCCTTCTGAAACGCTTCATGCATGCTTACATATTGCTCTGCTACATTAGGAATATCATAAATCTCTAAATTTCTGTTATTGGGATCCAAACCTAAAACATGATTTGCCGCAGATATACGCCCTTTTGTGATTGCAGTTTCAAACACCACTCTTTCCATCTCCTGGAAAGGCAAAGATTCAAGAGGAATGTTTTCCAACACATTCAATCCATACACATTGGCAAAGCGTTCCGATTCAACATCCGTTTCTAAAATGTTTTTTACATGATTATCATAATAATCGTGGGCCGCTTCATGAGCTAAAGTGGCCAACAAAGTGGAAGGATACCATTTTTCTATTTCGCTATCTTTCTTTTTCACAAAAACAATTTTATAAGGTGAAAAAGTATGAGCCACTGATTCGGAAGAAAATTGGGTATATAATTCATCCGGAAGAAAGACAATGTAATCAATATTACTTTGGAGATGATCCTTTACCGATTGACCCTGAATTTTAATTCCCTCTGCCATGTTTAGCATTTCGGAAGGAAGCATGTCCGGAGTTAACACTAAAGGCTGTTGATCTTTTGAATCTTTTAAATAATCCCACAAAGCTACTCGAGGAGCATCCAATGGATATTGAGGCTTCACTTGATTACGGATCGCTTTGATATCTTCCATGGTCACTGAGAATTTCATTGCCTGTACCACAATACGATTGGGAGTGGGATGAACTACAGATTTTTGAAGATCTTCCAATGTAAGAGAATAATGAGCTTTTATGAAGTTTACATAAATTTTTCTCACAAGGTAATCATCTAAATGAGTGTTCGTTTTTTGCTCAAGCGCCTCGGGCCAAGCGAGTAAACCTCTCCTTAAATCTCCCTTTGTACCCAAGGTCAACATTCCCTCCAAGGGACTGATGTTTTGCTCTCTTGCACCTTGCTCAATCGATACATTGACATAGGAATTAAAAGAAACTCCTGCACTTTCCATTTTTAAAAGCGCCACCGACAAAAAGTGGGGAGATTGGATCCAAGTCGCATATTGAGAATCCGCAACGCCATCAGTATAATCTGCGATCGCCATGAAAATATCTTCCAAAGGATCTTCGGAAGTGAAGGCCTTCAAAGAATTCCAAAGTGCTCTTTGAGGATCGAGTTTATCTAAAATTTTATTAACTTCAACTTCACTGGGCGGCCGATGCAGTATTTTCTCAACTTCATCTCCTCCTTGAAAGATCACTGCGGTTTCCAACTCGAGGTAAGAAGGATCCAAGGGCTTATCCAGTGCGAGAGAATCCAAATATTCCTGACGAACATCCGAGAAGCTTTTCATTCCTTGCAGCAACTGATGAAAAAGGCCCCGGTGATAAGCGCTCATGTTTGGAGAATTCAACGTTTCCACCATCCACACGTCAGACGAAATACTGTAAAAAAAATCAATATCCCGAATCGCCAAATAATCGACTAAACCTGTCCACAAATCCAATTCACTTTTCGCAAGCACAGAAGCATCATCATGCCCCAACAACATTAATCCCTTTTCCTCATGATAAGC
>CAYPXN010000012.1:0-10919 GCA_964414715.1 uncultured Pseudomonadota bacterium
CAATCTTCCGACATTACCCGCTGCTTCTGCAGTTTCAGCCGCACTCAGTACCGCACGTTGGGCTTTCAATAAAGCATTGCCCGCGGAAACCACTTGTCGATTCAAATAGCCATTCAGAAGTCGTGGACTCATCCAATTCAGAGCCCGCATAAAACGTGTACGCGCAGCAACACCCGAAACGATTGCGGTAATTTCCTCTTTTCTTGCCGCAGCTTGCTGAAGCTGCATTCCCGCCTGTCTCAAATTCATCGATAATTCGCGAAGACTGGGATCAATCATGCGTCGGGTCAATAAATGAGCAATTGGAAAATTTCGTGAAAAATCCCGGAACAACTCTACAAATTGAATATTAAAACCTCTTCCACTTTCGGCAAGCATCGCAGAAGCGCGCATCATGTTGGCCACATTCAAGGCTCCCGATCCGGTGATATTTCTCAATTCACTGGAGGCACGAGATAAAATCCATGCTTCGCTCAGTACAGTGGAAGCCGCGGAAAAAACCTTATTTTCCCTGCTACCGTAAGGAAGATGCCCATAAAAGGCATACCAAATCTGACTCGCTTCATAGAGAGAGGTAAAGGCCCCTCCCGCCACTGCGAGCCCTCCCGCCAAATTTCCAAAAGCAGGAAGAGAAGAAAGTCCTGCTCCTTCTGATAATGCCGTCGCACTGGAAGCAATATTTTTACCCCAAAGACCCAAAATGGAATAAGGCCCAAAATTGCGGGTAGGAACTTGTTTCAACCATCTCCAAAAATCCATATCCACGGCACAAGCCACTGCCACCAAAGGATCGGTAAATCCAAAATACAAATTTCCGCGCGCCATAGCCGTGCGTTCAGTCACCACATCCGTATTATGTTCCAAGTTAAGTTCCGGATTTGAAGTATCCCGACTCAGCGCCGCAATTCTTTCTTCCACCCTTTGATTTTCCAGGACGCGTCCCAAACGATTGCTGGTAAAATTGATTGAAAAAGTATGCCAGGTTGATCTTGGACTGGATGCAAAGGAAAGTGCGCCGAAGGTCATTCCCACCAATGTTTTTTCGGCCACTTGACCGATTCTCATTTCATCCCAAGTCATATCTCCGGCCACAAAAGGCAACCAATCTCCTGTATAAAAAGCATAATCACTGATGTGAATACCTCCGGGAGTCGCCAAAAAACTTCTTACAGGATTGGAATCTGAAAATCTTCGGCTCCATTCTCCATTCTCATCGGATCTAAAGACACGTCTTCCCAGCAAAAGATTGATGTCCACTTCCCCATTCAAGGCCCATACGGATTCAGAACGTCGAATTCTATACAATTCTGTTCTGGAAAAAACTCCTGTTGCCTCCAGATTTTCATAGTGAGAGGGAATCGAAAAATTTCCGGTAGAATTTGAAATGACTCCGCGAATTCCTCGACGTTGGAGAGTTTCGGGATTCAGATAATAATTTAAAAGGGCAAGGCCTTCCTGAGGGTTCAAGGCATGACGATGTTGTCCATCTGAAAAAACGTAACGATCGAAAGCATTGAGACTTCCATCTCCATTGTCTTCCACTTCCATTGAAAATTGTGTGGATCCCGCAGAAGGATGTGAAGCTGCAACACTCAAAAGCGGATTCAAGCGGCCTGGATTATTTAAAAAATCGAAACGATAGACTGACACCATAAATACCCCTCGAATTTACGTAAGCCCTCTACTTTTAACCAGCTAGTTAATAAAACAAGGGGTGTCAACAGAAAATGTAACTAATCAATTACTTATGACGCGCCCAGACTGAAATCTGCGTCAAATTTCGTAAACAAATTCACGGTTCGGCCAAATCACCCGGAAACGAATACCTTGGGAAGCCGCCTCTTCGAGACTCCCCCAGGCAATTGCCATGCTTTCCATCTGCCTTTCCACACTCATCTTGCCTGAAAGACCCATTTCTACTTCTTCCACCTTCAGATCATGAGCCACTTTCGCAATGGCATAGAAAGGATTTTTGGCCGGAACCAAAAGAGGCACCACTGTTTTTCCGGCCTTCTCCGCCAAATTCACAATATGTGTCAACAAAGATTCTTCATCCGGAAACAGATGGGTCATGTCCCCTTCCATTTGGTAAGGTCGTATCACTTTTGCCGCCATCACCACACAATCCGTGCTTTCAGGATCAAACTCCTCCAATACTTTCTTGAAATGATAAAGATTATTGGGATCTCGAACGGTCACCAACAAGCGATGCGGCTTTTCCAAACCATAAGATTCTGCACTGATACTCTCTTCCACTTTCAAATTCACTTTTTCCTGAAAATGTAGAGCCCCCTGAGGTCCCCGTTCTTTTTTATGAATTTTTTCGGAAATAGAAAAAAGAATGAAAAGAGAAAGTGTAAATCCTACCCCCCATTCCGTGGCAATGGGTTTTGTAAACAAATTGGTTACCGCAAGCAAAGCAAGAACCAAAAAGATCAAAATAAGTCCGAGAGGGATTTCCACATTCCCAAAACGAAAATTGAGCGGGACTTTCCATTCACGGGGAGTTTTATCTTTGTAACGAAGAACAATCATCGCCAAAGTTTTCAGTGTAAAACTCCAGATTACTCCAAAAGCATAAGCCTCACCCAACAAATAAACATCTCCCCGGCAAAGCAAAACCGTCAACAATTGAAGAATAACAATAAAATGAATGGTATGAGCCGTGGTTCCATATTTGGGATGAGGAATGCGAAACCAGTCTGTGAGAACTCCATCTTCCGCCACGCGATTCAAAACACCATTCGATCCCACAAAGGAAGTATTGACTGCGCCGGATAAAATCAGAAAACCCACCAATACCACCAATGCATTCAAACTCAATCTCAACCATTGAGGCGCATACACATGCATTGCCAGTCCCCCAATCAAATTGTCCGCATATTGACTGATACGAATGTCATCGGGAATAATCATCACCGCAAAAAAAGTCATAAGAGAGGTAAACAGAAGGCTAAACAAACCAATCATCACCGCGGTCTTTTTCAAATTTTTAAGTTTGGGTGCTTCAATCTCACGATATACTTGGGCAAGAGATTCTTCTCCGCTCATCGCAAGAAGGGAATGGCCTAATCCCACACAAAGGCCCAAGACGATTCCAAAAGTTCCTACACTTTGTGCCCAGGAAAAATCCTTAAGCCAACCCAAGGATTCATGATTTAAAACTGGTTTAAAAGGTGGCAAGACTTGAGGATGGACCCAAAGGGTAAAAGCACAAAAACCAACCATCATCACTCCCACAATGGAAGTAATGATGATAATTTTCAAAGCTTTCTCACTCGACTCTTCGATGCCGATCAGATTTTTTCTCCAAAAATAGAGAATGACCAAAACTGCAAATCCACAAGAAAAAATATCCCGGTTAAATTGGTGAGAAAAATGCATCCAATGAAAAAGGCTGTTCAAAAAACCCACCATATATTGGCCGGCAGATACCGCGCTGATGGGTCCGGTGAGAATATAATCAAACATGAGCGCAGAAACAGACACCTTGGCCATGCCATGCCCCATGGCCTCGCTCACCACTTTATAAACTCCTCCACGCACAAAGAGAGAGCAGGACTCTACATACACCATACGCACACAGTTCGCGAAAAGCATGATGCCCAAAATAAACCAGGGAGCAGCGCGACCGATGGCTTGCTCGGCAATACCCCCCGCATAAAAAGCGGAAGAGCCTAAATCACAAAGCACGATGGCGCCCGCTCTCCAAAAAGAAATGAAGGACAACATGGCAGTCGTCACTAAAATAGCAGTCGGACGGAAAGAGGGCTTGGCACTAGAGCTTTGTTCTGACATAGAATTCCTATTAGAAAGATATCCGAATGATTTTGAAAAACTTTAAACCGCAAACTTTGCTATGGAAATCCATTTTATATACCATAGCAGGATTTTAAAGTTTTGAAAAATCCGTTCGGAAGTTTTTCTATGTAAGATATTCAGGATTTTTTAATGTCCAAAAGCAAAAGCGTTTTCGCTTGTCAAAATTGTGGTTATCAATCTCCCAAGTGGCTCGGCAAATGTCCCGATTGCAACAAGTGGAATACTTTTGCGGAAGAAACATTTTCAGAATCCAAAGTGGCCGAACGTTATTCAGGTGACACATTTTACACTTTGAGCTCCGAAGCCCTCCCCCTTTCCGAATTAAAAGACCAAAGCGTGCTTCGTTTCAGCTCCGGCAATGAAGAGCTGGACCGTCTCATGGGTGGCGGTGTTGTTCCCGGTTCACTCACTCTCATTGGAGGAGATCCGGGAGTGGGAAAATCAACCCTCGTGCTTCAAATGTTGGGCGCTGTCTCCAAAAAAGATCCTGTGCTCTATATCTCCGGTGAAGAATCCGCGGGACAAATCAAACTCCGTGCGGATCGTCTAGGAATAAAATCAGATAATTTATTTGTGATTTCAGAAAACAATCTGCAAAAAGCTCTGCAAGCCGCAGATAAAATTAAGCCAAAACTGATTATTGTGGATTCCATTCAAACTGTTTTTCTTCCCGAATTTGAATCCGCCCCAGGCTCTCTCACCCAAGTGCGCGAGTGCACCGGAAAACTTTTATATCTCACCAAAAGCAGAAACATTGCCACTTGGTTGGTCGGCCACATGACCAAAGAAGGCATGATTGCCGGGCCCAAAGTTTTGGAACATCTTGTGGATACTGTTTTGTATTTTGAAGGAGAAAAAGGACAAGCTTTTCGCCTCTTGCGTACCTACAAAAATCGATTCGGATCTACCAATGAAGTCGGTGTTTTTGAAATGGCAAGCGAGGGATTGCTGCCAGTCCAGAATCCTTCTTCTCTTTTCCTTTCGGATTCTGCTGAAAGTGCTCCCGGCTCCGCAGTTGTATCAAGCTTGGAAGGAAGCCGACCTTTCTTAGTGGAAGTTCAAACCTTGGTCACCTCTTCCAATTTTTCGACCCCGCGGCGCGTATCTTTGGGAGTCGATTCGAACCGTGTGGCCTTGTTAGTCGCAATCCTGGAAAAAACGGTCGGCCTTTCCTTTGCAAATCAGGATATTTTTGTGAACGTCGTGGGAGGACTTCGACTGAGTGAACCAGGAACTGACTTAGGCTTAATTGCCGCATTGGCCTCTTCTCATCGCAACCGCCCTCTTCCCAAAAGAAGCGTATTTATCGGAGAAGTAGGACTTTCCGGTGAAATCCGGGCCGTCAGCCAGCTCGATTTACGTTTGGCAGAAGCGGAAAGGTTGGGATTTGAAAAAATCTTTTATTCCGCCAAGGCCAAAAGTCCCAAAAACAAAGAAAAAGTGGAACTGATCCCCGTAAAGAACATTACACAAATGATTGAATTAATTGTATAATTTAAAAATGAGCTCTTTTCATAAATTTAAAGAAATGGGTCAGTCTCTTTTAAAAAAAATCAAAAAGAGTCTCCCCAAAGGAAACCCTGAAGCCCCTCCTGCTTCTAAATTTCATAATCCCAGGGGTTTTCGAGGAATGGATACCCAACAGGAATTAAAGGAGTTCCAACAAAAACAAAGGCCCACCAAACCCCAGGCAAGTCCCGAAGATTTAAGCCAAGTCTTGGAAGATGTGCTTAAAAAGCCCTCTGACTCCGACCCAGGACTCTTTCCGGGTAAGAAGAAATAGCTCTTGCCTTAGAATTCTCTCTTCGCTATAAGGCCACCGGATTTGTTTTAATTTTTTTATTACCATGACCGAGGCCGGGTACCCGCTGGGTGGCCGAGGAAATGGTTGGAGGCTAGCCGGAAACCATGAAAGCCAACATTCATCCCGAAGTTCATGAAATCAATGTAGTATGCGCTTGTGGAAATACATTCAAAACTATTTCCACCTTGCCTTCTATTACAGTAGATATTTGTTCAAAGTGTCACCCTTTCTTCACAGGTAAGCATAAATTGCTCGACACCGAAGGTCGCATTGAACGCTTCAAGAAAAAATACGAAAACATTCAAGCTCAGGGCAAAAAGACGAAAAACTAGCTTCGAAAACTTTGAAACCCATCGTGTATTTTAAAAATATCCGATGGGTTTTTTTATGTTCCAAAAACTCGATACGGTTGAAAAAAAATTTGAGGATTTGACCGCAAAACTCGCGGACCCTGCTATCATGCAAAATCCGAAAGAGTTTCAAAACCTCGCCAAGGAACATGCCTCGCTCACCCCCCTGATTGAATGCTATCGCGCCTATAAAAATGCCGCCAAACAGATTGAAGACAACAAAGCACTCTTGAATGAAAATGATGAAGAAATGAGAAGCATGGCCAAAGAAGAACTCGCTCAATGGGAACCCGAGCTGGCCAAACTCGAACAGGAACTCAAAATTCACCTGCTTCCCAAAGATCCCAATGATGACAAAAACATTTTTCTCGAAATCCGTGCTGGAGCCGGAGGAGATGAAGCCGGACTTTTCGCCGCAGAACTCTTTCGTCTTTACACCCGCTATGCCGAAAAACGGGGATGGCGTGTGGAAATCATCGACCTGAATGATACCGGCGTAGGAGGGCTTAAAGAAGTCATCGCCATGATTTCCGGGGATAAAGTTTACAGTGATCTGAAATACGAAAGCGGTGTTCACCGTGTTCAACGCGTTCCCAAAACAGAAGCTCAAGGACGGGTTCATACTTCCACGGTAACCGTTGCAGTCCTGCCGGAAGCAGAAGATGTGGAAGTCGATATCCAGGAAAAAGATTTGCGCATTGATGTAATGCGCGCTTCAGGACCCGGCGGACAAAGTGTAAACACAACAGACTCCGCAGTACGCATTACCCATATTCCAACCAACACGGTAGTCATTTGCAAAGATGAAAAATCCCAGCACAAAAACAAAGCCAAAGCGATGAAAGTATTAAAAGCTCGTTTGCTGGAAGTGGAAAGAGAAAAACAAGACAAGGAAATTTCCGATAATCGACGTTCCCAAGTAGGAAGCGGAGATCGCAGTGAAAAAATTCGAACCTATAATTTTCCACAAAGTCGCGTGACGGATCATCGCATCGGCCTGACTCTTCATCAGCTCGATGCAGTAATGAATGGTGACCTCGATCCCCTCATCCAAGCCTTGCGTACCCACTACCAGGCCGAAGCTCTCAAGCAGGAAACTCAAACTTAAATTTAATTACACACGAACACTTTGCCATTCGCAGTGCAATTTTTTACACCTTCAGGTGCACGGCGTTGAATGGTGACCGTCTTATCATAGGCCCAATAATTACACATCAAGGTTGGCTGCCCCCCCATCATAATAACAGAAGTGTTTACCAAATTTCCCTGTTGAGGGGTAGACCACCAGGGAGAAGGAACGGAAGTGGTAATATTGGCTGTAACCGTATCTACGGGACAGCTAATGGTTTGCTGAGCTTGGACAGTCCCCAAGGATAAAAACATTCCAAAGATGAAAAACGAAAATATTTTTTTCATATATGTTTCCTTTCCAGGTGCCCATTTTAACTGAATTTTATTTTACAGGATATTGTTGTTTTACCAAATTATGTTCCAAGTAGGGTTTTGAACTATCCAAACTTACATTCACCGGAGAAAATCCACCGATTTGAATGGAATTGGGCAGTTTGTAACCCACTGTCCAATTACCTGCCTGCATCCAAAAATATTGTTGGGTCACGGGATAATAATAAACCTGCTGACCGGGATAATATTGATATTCATACTTATGATGGTGGTGATGAGATTTTTCACGATAACCGTGGGCAGGCGCCCAGGGTGGGGGATCCGCAAAAACTTTGGATTGCTGAATAAACAAGGCCCCCAACAATACTCCTGAAAATATCAAATAACTTAACAATGAAGTCATACATACCTCCTTATTGAAGGGGTTTTTCAACGACTTTTTCATAAAAGGGTTTCCTTATTTTAATAATTATCTATTTTTTTACTTCGATACATCTTCTTTAAAGATTGATGTTTTTTGTTTTCCAACATTTTTTCTTTTGCTCTTTTAGATCTTTTTCTCTTTTGACGCCGAATTTTTTCGCGTTTTTGCTCTATTGCACTTCTCTCTCCCAGAATCTTTTGCTCCAACTTTTCGCAAAGAATCTTGCGGGCATAGTAGCGGTTCAGGGCCTGTGATCTTGTTTTCTGACACTTGACTTCCGTACCACTGGAACGATGAAACAGCACGACACAAGTCGAAACCTTGTTCACATTTTGCCCACCCGCTCCCGAAGAACGGACAAAAGTTTCCTCAAGATCCCCTTCTTCAATTCCCAATCTTTTCATTTGGGATAACAGCGCCTGTAATTTTGCAGGTGAAACTGGCAACATTATTTAAAAACCTTAAGGTTGATATTTTTACTCAAAACCCCATACATTAGGGAATTATGTCACAAGATTGGAACATTCTAAAACTTCTCGAATGGAGTACGCAATACTTTCAACAAAAAGATATCGAATCTGCCCGTCTCGACTCCGAACTGCTCCTTGCCCATGTGCTGGGCCTAAAACGGGTTCAACTTTACATGCAATTTGATCGCCCCTTAAATGAGGCCGAACTCCAAAACTTCAAAACCTTACTCAAAAGACGGAGTGAACGAGAACCTTTGGCTTATATTCTGGGCAAAAAGGAATTTTATTCCCTGGAATTTGACATCAGCCCTGCTGTTTTAATTCCCAGACCGGAGACGGAGTTGTTGGTAGAAAATGCTCTCAAATATTTTTCAACTTCCCCCTCACCCCAACCCTCTCCCTCAAGGGGAGAGGGCGAAAGAAAAATTCTCGACATCGGAACCGGTTCCGGCTGCATTGCAGTGAGCTTAGCAAAACACCTCCCTGAAGCACAGATTACAGCCATCGACATTTCACCCGAAGCCTTGAAGATCGCAAAACAAAATGCTGAAAAACATGGGGTGGAAAATCAAATTAGTTTTCATCAAGCGGATTTTCTTCTTCCCTCTTCCCTCTTCCCTCTTCCCTCTTCTTTCGATCTCATCGTTTCAAATCCTCCTTATATTCAAAGTGAGGAAATTCCCAAACTTGCTCCGGAACTTCAATTTGAACCCCGTTCCGCTTTGGAGGGCGGAATAGACGGCCTTGATTTCTATAAAATCCTTTTTCCCTGGAGCCTTGAACATCTGAATCCGGAAGGAAGAGCCTTTTTTGAGATCGGTTTTGACCAAGCGGAAAGCCTTGAAAAACTTGCAACAAACACTGGATTTCAAAAAATAAATATCCTAAAAGATTATGCGGGCCACCCAAGGGTGATCCAGTTAACCAAATAAAATCACTCTTTCCCCCTCTTAAGATTAAGAGGGGGTGAGGGGACGTTGTGAATCCCAAGTGCACTTACTGATCACAACTCCTCCCAACCTCCTATTCATCTGAAGAGGAGGAGAAAATTGTAATGGATAAAATAGTCATCAAAGGTGGAGAAAAACTCGAAGGAAAGGTCAAAATTTCCGGATCAAAAAATGCGGCGCTTCCGATTCTTGCCGCCACGATTCTCTCCACCGGAAAAAATGAAATTACCAATGTTCCCGATCTTCGTGACATCTCAACCATGGGAAAACTTCTGAAAGACTTGGGACTCAAAGTAAGTCAGTGGGGCAACACTGTAAAAATTCACACAAATGGTTTTAAAAATCATATTGCTTCTTATGATCTCGTAAAAACCATGCGTGCCTCGGTAGTCGTTCTGGGCCCCCTTCTCGCCCGCTTAGGAAAAGCAAAAGTATCACTCCCCGGAGGTTGTGCCATCGGTGCTCGTCCCATCGATCAACACCTTAAGGGTCTTGAAGCCATGGGAGCTGACATCAAAATCGAACACGGTTATGTGGAAGCCACTTGCGACAAACTCAAAGGCGCTCATGTCGTTTTTGACATGGTAACCGTCACAGGAACTGAAAACGTCATGATGGCTGCCACCTTGGCGGAAGGAACTACCATTCTCGAAAATGCGGCTTGTGAACCGGAAGTCGTAGACCTTGCCGATTACCTGAACAAAATGGGCGCAAAAATCAGAGGCGCAGGAACTCCACGCATTGAAATTGAGGGTGTAAAAGAACTGAAAGGCGTCGAATATTCCGTCATGCCTGACCGTATTGAAGCGGGCACTTTCATGATTGGTGCTGCGATGAATCAGGGAGAAGTCATTATTGAAGGCATGAATGTGGAACATGTGGGAGCCCTGATCAAAAAACTCGAAGAAACAGGAAGTAAAATTGAAACACTCAAAAATGGAACTGTGAAGGTGACGGGTCCGAAAAAAATCCGCAGTGTGGATATTACCACCGCACCCTATCCTGGTTTTGCCACCGATTTTCAGGCTCAATTCATGGCTCTCATGACCAAGGCAGACGGTGTTTCAACCATCACTGAAACCATTTTTGAAAATCGTTACATGCATGTTGGAGAACTCATCCGAATGGGGGCTGACATCAAAACAGAAGGCAATCGTGCCATCATCAAGGGGGTTCCCGAACTTTCCGGTGCTCCCATTATGGCTACCGACCTGCGCGCATCCGCCTGTTTGGTCTTGGCCGCATTAAGTGCCAAGGATATCACCGAAATTTCTCGTGTTTATCACATCGACCGGGGCTATGAAAAAATCGAAAAAAAATTCAGGAAACTTGGCGCAAAAGTAAAAAGGGTAAAATTAAAATACTAATATGAAAATACTTAAAACCAGTGATAAAAACTTCTTCAAAACATTTTCAAAAATCACTCAACGCTCTGAAACTTTGGCAAAAGGTGTCGATGAAGCCGTCGCCATCATCCTCAAAAATGTTCGAAAAAGAGGAGATGCCGCTCTTTTTCAATACACACGTCAGTTCGATCAATTTTCTCTGAATGCAAAAATCCTTGAAGTCACCAATCAGGAAATCAAGGCTGCTTATCAATCCATCTCCCAAAGAGATTTGGAAAATTTGGAACTTGCCGCAACTCGTATTCAAGACTTTCATGCTCAAATTCAACTCAACTCCTGGGAATACAAA
>CAYPXN010000013.1:0-33971 GCA_964414715.1 uncultured Pseudomonadota bacterium
ATAAAACTTTGTCCATTACGATGTTGAACATTGAGTGAGCTGGGTTGCGCGAGGTCAGGGTTGTTGCTGAATGAGGAAGTTTGAGCGGCTATTTGTTGCAAGCGTGTGGCACGCAAATCTCCACTGCTTTGTCCTGTTCCACTTCCATTGGGAGTGGCGTCACAAGCATCTCCCGTTCCATCATGATCACTGTCTGCCTGGTTGGAATTTGGAGTAGAGGGACAATTGTCGGAATTATCTGCAATGCCGTCACCATCTGAATCTGTAGGCGGAGGAGGAGGGGGGAGTGCTTCGATTTGGCAATTTGCGTTGCATCCATCTCCGTTTACAAGATTGAAATCGTCGCATTGTTCTCCGCTTTCCAAAATTCCATTTCCACAAACAGGAGAGGAGGGCGGGGGAGTGGAGCCACCGCTGCTTCCACCTCCCGTGCTTGAATATTCAATTGTGAGTTTGGGGCGATTTGCCAAGTTGCTGCCCTCGGATGAGGTGAATTGCATGTCATTCGCATAGTTGACGGTGTTGGTGCACAGGACACCATTATTAGCAGCACTTCCATTAATCCATTGCTGAACAAGGCTTGTTAAGTCGCAGGAGCTGAATTGCCCTACAGCCACGGAGCTGGAGCAAACTTTTTCTGTAATACTTCCTCCTGCTTGCAACCAATTTGCTTTGCCAGGACCTCGACTGCTCCAGGTCGCTCCGTCGGCGGGTGTATCCCATTCACTGGTTTTTGTGCCTTCGCTCCAATCTTCCGTGATGCGATAGCAATCGATATTGGGATTATTGGCGTAGTCGTTCGATTGCAGGAATAAGCCCAGTTTCGCAGAAGTAATTGTGGAGTTTGCGGGAATTTGGCTTAAGTCAAATCGGATGAGAATTCTGCGATCATTCAAACTGAATGTTCTTAATACAGCAGCTCCTCCATAGTTGGCAGTATTTTCAGGGGGGGCGTTACGAACTCCAATGAAAGTATCTTGTGTTCCCGTATAGCCATTGAGTCCTTCTTGTAAGGTGAGGCTTGTTGAAGTGACAGGGTTGGGTGTGGAATCACAAAGATCTCCGATACCATCTCCGTCGGCATCTGCCTGATTGGCATTGTAGATCAAAGGGCAGTTGTCGATATTGTCTAAAACTCCATCTCCATCGTCATCGCTATCACAGCTGTTTCCTTGTCCGTCACTATCACTATCTAATTGATCTGCATTGGCGACGTTAGGACAGTTGTCAAGAAGATCTGGAATTCCATCTCCATCACTGTCTGCGGGAGCTACTGTTCCACCTGACGAAGAAGTATAAAAATCGGCACCAACATCGCAACGGGAACTGCGACTTTCACCATCAATATCTGTGTTTACTTCGGGAATAGCAGTGCATGCGGCGATGGCCCGTGAATTGTTTGCCAATAAATGAGGGTTCGTGGGAGAAACAAGATCGCTTGTTTTAAGATCGCTGATATTTCCTTGAATTACGAGATTACTATCGCCCCGATCCCAAACAGGGGAGCTGATGAAATTATTGATGACACGATTGTTTGTACCTTGTCGTGCTTCAATGGCTCCCTGATAGTTGGGTGTGTAAACGGTGTTGTGTGCCACCAGGACATTGGTTGCGGTTTGCAATTCGATGCCGGCATCTCCGTTTACGGGTCCATTCAGGTGATAAACTGTAGGATCACGCGAAATAAAATTATTGCGAATGATTCCCCCTGTATGAATGCTTCCAAGACCATAGGAAATGCCGCGGAAGTTATTGATGAGTATGTTTCGTTCGGTGATGGTCCCGCTAGAATGATTCCATGCAAAGATGGAGGGGTTGGGAATGTAACCCTGACCACAAGTGTCCACTTCACAACCGGTGCCGGTGCCCGTCATTTCAGCGACGTAGTTGTCGCGAATGATCGTGTTGTTAAATTGATGAAGATCAATGGCGCCATTGTAGTCTCCTTCTTTCCATTGGTCTTTTGTTTTTCCGTCATCGTCGATGTAGTCAAAACGCGAACAGGCAATGACGGCGTTGTTGACGCCGTCATTCTGTCCACCATACTGCGTGGTATTATCGGGAGTTCCTTTGATGAACTGAGTACCTATGTTGTAGAGATGAACATTGTAAATGTGCGGAGCCTCTGCGCCGAGTTCTCCCTTGATGGCGATGCCGTGATTGCGCATTTGAGTGATGGAGATATCTGCGATGACAGAGTTTTTTCCCGTGATGAGAAAGCCTTCACTGCTAACACGATAACCCGCGCCGATAATTTTGACAGCATCCCGATTTCCACTCAGACTTCGGACGGTAATATTATCTTTCACCTGATATTGGTCATAACGAAGAGTGTTCTGATCCGGAAAATGATAAACCCCATCTCGCAAAAGAATTTCTGTATTGGGAGCTGCGCTGCTGATTGTACTTAGCCAAGAATAGTCTGTTGAAGAAGCGGGAGGGTTGATAATCATTTGGTTTGCACGTTCACGTCCGCTGTAAAGAGGAGATTGAAGATAAGGAGGACAGAAGTTTGTGCTTCCTTGGGGAGCAGCTTTGGGATTGACCACAATGCTAATGCCAGTGGAAGAACTTACGGCTCCCTGATTGTCTGTTACCAAAGCGCTGAGAGTATAAGAACCGGCAGGTAAATTGCTCCAAGTAAAATCATAAGGCGCTGTCGAATCAGTTCCGAGCAAAGTGTTGCCCTGATAAAAGTCGACTTTAGTGACCGTTCCATCTGTATCTGTAGCAGAGGCAGAGAGATTTACATTATCCCCTTCAGTAAACGTAGCTCCATTGAGAGGGCTTGTTAAAGTCACTGTTGCTGGAATATTCGGGGCTACAACATTGATAGAAATGGGGTTTGAAGTTGTTACAATGCCGTTGTTGTCGGTCGCTTTGGCAGTGAGGGTATAAGAGCCGATGGGAAGATTGTTCCAGCTTGCGCTATAAGGACTTGTGGTGTCGCTCGTAATGGCAGTTCCATTTCGATAAAAAACGACTTTCCTGATTGTTCCATCGGAATCGGCGGCGCTGGCATTTACAGTGACATTTGCAGGAGCGGTGAAAGTGGCAGCATCGATGGGACTTGTAATAGAAACTGTGGGAGCTGCATTAACACGAATACTGATGGCGCTAGAACTTTTTGAAATCCCGAGTTTGTCTGTTGCCTTGGCTGTGAGGGAATAAGTTCCGGGCGAAGGTTTATTCCAAATAAAACTATAAGGACTGCTGCTGTCTTCACCCAGTTTTGTTCCATTGGCGAAAAATTCCACCTTAGAAATACTACCCCCAGTTTCAGAGGCATTTGCTTTCAAAGTAATGCTATTGGGTATGTTCGCGTATACAGTTCCATTACTTGGATTGCTGATGCTGACGGAAGGACTTGCCGAATGGGCGGAGTGTATTCCAAATAAATAAAAAATAATGAAAGCCGAACTTGAAAGTAATTTCTGCCGAAAGAAATTCTTCATAAGCCCCCCAGTCAGATTATTGTTGTTTGACTTCTCTTGGGGGAGATGAGTTGCAATTCGAATGCTAGAAATATCTGAAGAATTATTTTTGGACTTATTTCCTGTACTTATCTTTGAATTTTCTTTTTTGCTGCCGGCTAAGCTTTGATAAAAGTCCCCAAAAATCTGTTCCCATTTGAAGCAAGTGAAGGGGTGTTTTGCACCCTTTTTAAACTAAGCTACCCCTTTCCTTTATGTAATTTCTAAATGAAAGGTGTAGCCCCTCTCAATAAATTATTTAATAGAAGGTAGCATCCTGAAAACCCGGGATTCGTCACCCCGGACTAGATCCGGGGTCTCATGAGTTTAAGTGGGAGATGCGGGTTCAAGCCCGGTATGACGAAAGTTTTACCCCTAGTTTTTGGGAGGCAACCTTTAAAGAAGAAAGGGGCAACTTTTTTGTGAAAGTTTCGAAAAGCTATCAAATTACAAATATTTACTAAATTAAGCACGATTATTTATTTTTCATATCGAGGGATAAGCAAAAATGCGCCTTGCTTCGCAGTTTACAAATGAATCCAGAAATCTTTTATCCAGATATTCAGGAAGACAGCACAGCTCTTTAACGGAAGCTCAACTTCAGATGGATGCCCTGGGGGAGCAGTTTTCCCACGAGGCTTCTGATTTTGGAAATTTGATTGCAATGTCGGTGGGGGGGCTTGCCTTTAAAGCCACTCGAAGCGCATTTGTTTCGGCAGGAATTTTTCGTCCTATCGCTTCGATGTCCGCCCTGGCTTTTGAAGCCACTGCTTATCGAGCCAGTTCCAATGCTTTTTCACGCCTACAAGGTCACGGTGTTCATGAAACTATTTTTGACAGCCGAGGCTGGTTAACAACTTACTTTAATTTTGGGGCCCTTAAATTTGCCGGAAATCTTGTAGAGGGCAGAAATGTTTTTCTCCGTCATGGTATTCAATCCACTGCGATGGTGGCCACTCAACAAGCACTTCATTACACGGGTTTTGGAAATGCTCCTGAAGGATCCTTGTTACAGCAATTCGTGAGCGCTGAAACTTCAAATCTTGCGATGGAAGCCGGTGGCTCTCTTGTGGGATTTGCAACAGGACATCGATTCCAAATTCTGGAAAGAGCCCTCGATTTGAGAGCAGAAGCGGCTCGATATCAAGCTCAAAGGGAAATTACTCCTTTCACAGAAGCTCCCGCTTTGATGGCGGCTGAAACAAGTTTGCAAGCAAAAGTCCTGACTGAAGCTGCAGTGAGTGATGCTTGGAAAACTCATCTCCAAAAAGAAGGCGCTGCAGGGATTTATTTGAACAGAAATCCTGAAGCTCAGAGATTGTTGAGAGCCTTGCAGAGCGTGGATGCAAACCTTTCAGGAAGAGGGAATCAAAAAGATTATTTGAATGCGGTTTTGAGGCAACTCAGAACGACTCAGGGAGTTTCCAACAGAGAATATAATACACGATACAGTGTTTTAGAGGCTGCAGGGCGTTTTGATGCAGAGCTTTTACCTTTGGTGGGTGAAAGCGAAGGAGTGGTTGCCACATTTTTGAGTAGAGCTTTGGAATGGGCAGGTGTTCGGAGTGAGGTAAAAGGTCTTTATGCCCGACATTTAGCCCGTTATCGCGTGGAAGTATGTGGTGGAGAGGATTGGGGCGTAAAAGTGAATGAGGGAAAGCCTCATCAAGCCTTGGAAAAAGCTTTGGCTTTATTGGCTACAGATGAATCGGGACAGTTAAGATCTGTCCATGAAGGACGTTCTTTGGAGGACAGACTCCGAGAGGCCCGTCAAATTTTGGATGAGGCCAATGTTCGGGTGGTAACGGTATGGGGAGCGGGCCGTCATGGTTTGGCTTTGGGAGATTGGGTGCGCCAGGCGGCGTCGCGTACAGAAATGATCGATGGAAAATATGTCATTCCCATCATGTTGGGTCATCGTGCCGATTTTACCCATGAATTGAATATCGACGGAAGCAATGAAAAGAATTTGCCGAATATGCCCATCAATGAACCCGGGCGTTTGGCTTTGAGAGCGGCGATGCCGGAAGTAAACAAAGCGTATTTGGCTCTTTCAGAAACGGTAGTGGTCACTTTGCCTTCTGATAAACTCAAAAAAGAATTTACTCAGGAAGTGGTGCGAAACTTATCTGGAAATACCCAACTGATTTTCGCAATCAAGTCTGTATTGGATAAGGGTGAAAGTGTTCCGGGTTATGTGATGGAGCAACTCGCCACTTGGAGACGCTACGACTTGATGTTGAATGCCGCTTTTCAATCCGGTTTGGGTTTTCCTAAAGAAATGTTCGGACGCTTGGCACCCGATGCCCCTGTAAATCTTGCAGTGGATGCCATGATTATTGAAGCGGCTGTGAGAGCTGCCAAAACGCTTATTGGAGATCGTGCACAGGAAGCCAGGGTGGGGCCGAACAAAGTAAGTCTGCAGTCTTATAATAAACGGATTGATGCGGGTGTTCTTGTTTTTAAGGGAGCCTATGGAGGTTTCATAAAAAACTTTATCGCTCCTTGGGTAGGTAAGCGTTTTATGGATTATTACGTTTCGACAGTACCCACTCCTACGGTTGCCATGATGAGAAGCAAACTGGCAGAACTTCAAGATGAGGCGGTAGGACTTTCTGAAAGAATTTTCCGGGATTTTGAAGCAGCAGCCATTCGCAAGGAAGCTGAAAAAGTGGAAAGAATTTTGTCCTCGCAACAAGGTGGGGATGAAGGAACACGAAGGCAAAGAGAAGAAGTTCTCGAGTGGACCAGAAAAGTTCGTGATCGTTTGGATAAATACCGTGATCGTGTGACTGCCACCGAGGATTTGCTGGGTTGTACTCGTATTCGGGATATGGATGTTTATTTGAGATTGGTGGGAGATTTGATTGCTGCCAAGGGTCTTACCTTTGAACGGCGCTTTGGGGAGTTGACGAGTCGGGTAAGGTCGCAGGCATCGAGTGGAAACTTTGCCTATGGATTGTTGGAGCCGATTTATTTGGAATTAATCCGAAGAGGAATGTTGGTGAAACGTCCCGTTCGAGATTTTACGGTGGAAGGAATCACCGGAATTCGCAATGCTCTTTTGCGCTGGGGCACAGAACCGGATTTTGTGAAAGAAACCCTGGCTTGGGTAAATCCGGATCCCGAGCCTTTGGGTCATCCCAAATTACATGCCAGTGGTTTAAGACGTCATGCCTTGAGAGTAACAAGAGATTTTGTAGATGAAATGTTGGATCATGACATTCATGTCATGATGGATACAACTATGCTCCCCAAGGAGCAACGCGATCAGATTCAGCAAATTTTGGATTTGGGGAAAGAAATGATTCTGCGACTTCGCCGAGAAAAGTCAGAGTTTCCCCCAATGAGTGATGAAATAAGAGCTAGGATTGAGGGGAGTTTGCTTTCTTTTGAGAGATTTTTTGTAGACACGGAAGCGAGATTGAGAGCCCTCACATATGAAGGATCAAAACCTTTGCCTTCACTTCGATCTTATGCGGGGCAATATCGTAAGATGATGAATGAACTGAGAACTCAACTGGCGGCCAGTGAAGAATGGATTGAGCCAGAAGCACTGGAAAGAATGGAAGGCATGATGAAGGATGCTCTTGCTGCGATAAGTCCGAAATAATTAACATAAAAGTGCCAGGCACTTTCACTAAACTCTTGATATTTAAAGAATCCAATATAAACAGGGAGCATGTCTCCATCCAATCATCGTCTTTTTTTACTCGATGCGTCCTCTTACCTTTTTCGAGCCTATTTCGCGATTGGATCTCTTTCCAATTCCAAGGGAATTCCCACCAACGCGACCTATGGTTTTATTCAGATGTTGTTGAAGCTCATCAAAGATCAAAAGCCCACACACCTTGTGGCGGTTTGGGATCGCCCAGAGCCCACCTTTCGTAAGCAGCAGTTTGAAGCCTACAAGGCCCAGCGTGAGGAAATTCCGCCGGATCTTCCCGAGCAAATCGATTGGATCAAAAAAATTCTCCAAGCCATGAAAATTCCCACCTTGGAAAAAGCAGGATATGAAGCCGATGATATTATTGGGACGATTGCCAAAGACTTTCAGAAAAAAGATTATCAAATTGTGGTGGTAACGGGAGACAAAGATCTCATGCAGTTGGTGGATGAACGCTTGTGTCTACTCGATACCATGAAAGACAAGTGGACGCGTCGTGAGCAGGTGATTGAGCGTTTTGGAGTGGGACCGGAGAAGGTGATCGATGTCTTGGGCTTGGCGGGGGATAGCAGCGATAATATTCCGGGAGTGCCGGGAATTGGTGAAAAAACCGCTTCGGCTTTGATTCAACAATATGGTTCTGTAGAAAATTTGTATGAACACCTGGATGAGCTTAAAGGTAAAAGGAAAGAGAATCTCGAGCAAAATAAAGAAGCAGCATTTCTGTCGAAAAAACTCGTCACGATTCATTGCGATGTTCCGATTGAATATAGAATCGAAGATTTTGATTTGTCGGAACCCGATCAAGATGCCCTTAATCAAATTTTTAAAGAACTCGAATTTACACGCCTTCTCGATTATTCAAAAGGCTCTTCCCAAAACAACTCCCTGAAACGTTCGGATTATATTTTGATCGATGATGCTGAAAAATTGTCTAAACTCTTATCAGAATTAGAAAATGTAAAAAGTTTTGCTTTGGATACCGAAACGACTTCTTTGGATGTTCAAAAAGCACAATTGGTGGGGGTTTCTCTTTCTACCGCTTCGGGGCGGGCTTATTACATTCCTGTGGGTCATTTGTGTCATCGCGAGGAGTCCGCTGAAGGTCCGCCGAAGGCGGATGACGATCCCGTATGGGCAAATAATTATTTGCCCCTACATGGGGGATTGCCACGCGGAACCTGTCCTGAGCAAAGTCGAAGGGCTCGCAATGACCTAGAGTCAGGACAACTTGATGTACAAGAGGTGTTGCAGGGGTTAAAGCCGGTTTTTGAGAATTCAAAAGTCGGGAAAATTGGTCAAAATTACAAATACGATTATCAAATTTTGAAACAAGCAGGAATAGAAGTGCAAGGCCTTGCTTTCGACACCATGATTGCTTCCTATTTGCTCGATCCTGCAGGCAAGCATGGCCTGGATCATTTGGCGCAAGTCTATCTCAATCATTCGATGATTTCCTATGAAGAGGTGACGAAAGAAACTCCGAACAAATCTTTTGCGGAAGTTTCCATTCAAAAAGCCCTGGAATATTCTGCCGAAGATGCTGATGCCACTTTTCAAGTAGCAGAGAAAATTCTTCCTGAAATCAAGTCGCAAAATCTTGAAAAAATATTTTATGAAATTGAACTGCCTCTCGTTCCTGTTTTGGCAGAAATGGAATTGAGAGGAATTAAAATCGATCGTCCATATTTGGAGGAGCTGCAAAAAGATTTTTCTGAAAAAATTCAGAAGGCGGAAAAAAAGATTTATGAGTTGGCGGGCAAAGAATTTAATGTGAATTCTCCCAAGCAACTGGGACAGATTTTGTTTGAAGATTTAAAACTTCCTGTGCAACGAAAAACTAAAACAGGTTATTCTACCGATGTGGATGTGCTCACCGAGCTGGCAAAAATACATCCATTACCCGAAGAGATTTTGTCCTATCGTTCTCTGGCAAAGTTGAAATCGACTTACATTGATGCCTTGTTGAATATAGCAGATCCAAAAACAGATCGTGTCCATACTTCTTTCAATCAAACCATTGCGGAGACGGGTCGACTTTCAAGCTCTGATCCAAACTTGCAAAATATTCCGATTCGTACAGACGATGGAAAAAAGATTCGGGCGGCTTTTATTGCCGAGCAGGGTTTTCAGCTTCTTTCCGCAGATTATTCCCAGATTGAATTGCGTGTGCTTGCGCACATGAGTGAAGATCCCAATCTCATTACAGCCTTTGAAAAAAATGAGGACGTTCATCGTTTGACCGCTTCTTCTATTTTTGGACTACCCGAAGATCAAATCACTTCTCAAATGAGAGCTGTTGGTAAAACGGTGAATTTTGCGGTGATTTATGGACAAACCCCCTTTGGTTTGTCGGGTCAGCTGGGGATTCCCCAGGCAAAAGCCAGGGAATATATCGAACACTATTTTGCAAAGTATCCGAAGGTACAGGCTTATCGTGAACAAGTGCTCAAGCAGGCTTCTGAAAAAGGGGAGGTTAGAACCTTGTTTGGAAGACGTCGTTTGGTGGCAGATTTGAATAGCAAAAATCCGAACGTCAGATCTTTTGCGGAACGTATTGCCTTTAATACGGTGATTCAAGGGACAGCGGCGGATCTGATCAAGCTTGCCATGATTCAGATTGATCAAAAAATAAAAGAGAAAAAATTGAACTTGAGACTTCTTTTACAGGTGCACGATGAGTTGGTGTTTGAAGTGAAAGAAAATGAGTTGGACGAAATGAAATCCCTCGTGAAACAATGTATGGAAAAGGTGGCAAGCTTTCGAGTTCCCCTCTTGGTGGAAGTGGGGGTGGGAAAAAACTGGAATGAAGCTCATTAGACGACTAAAAGTCCCGCGACAGTTCCGAACATCATCAGGACAGTAATCCAGGCAAGAAATTTTAAGTGAAGGGGAATGGTAAATTTTCCCATTGCCTTTGGGTTACTTCCGATCAAGATCATCATTATCATAACAGGAACAGCAATAACTCCATTAATGACTGCAGCCCAAAATAATACCTTCATGGGGTTGATGGAGCTTCGGATTAAAAATAGACCGACGATGAATCCTAGAAGTAGTACGGTGTAAAATCCTTTGGCATTCTTAAGATTTTTTTCCAGACCAATAGGCCAGCCGAAAGTTTCTCCGACTGCATAGGCTGAAGATCCTGCGAGGACAGGTAATGCGAGAAGTCCTGTGCCAATAATTCCTAAGGTGAAAAGTAGAAAGGCAAACTTTCCTGCAAGTGGACGCAAGGCTTCTGCTGCTTGTGCGGCCGTTTCAATGTTGTGCATTCCATGGGTATGTAATGTGGCAGCTGTTGCAAGAATGATACAAAAAGAGACGATATTGGAATAAGCCATACCGATATAAGTGTCGAATGTAATACGTTGCAGTTCTGGTGTGGCTTGTTCAGGAGCTTGAGAAAGAGGCAGTTTTCCTGGGGTGTCGGCTTCGTCTTCTGCTTCTTCAGAAGCTTGCCAGAAAAACAAATAAGGACTGATGGTAGTTCCAAAAAGTGCGATGAGCACAATAAGGAAATCTTTGTTGAAGGAAATATGCGGTAAAAAAGTGTAATGAAGAACTTCGGTCCAAGGAATTTTTACGATAAATACAGTTGCTACATAGGCAAACAAAGACATCGTGAGCCACTTTAAATAAAATACGTAGCGAGTATAGCGTACAAAGATTTGAAGTAGGACTGAGAGCGAGGCTAAAAGAAAGGCATAGAGGAAGGCAGATCCACCGAGAAGAAGTTTCATTCCTTCTCCCATGGCACCAATATCTGCTCCCAAATTGAGCGTGTTTGCGATCAGTAATAGAAATACTATAATGTAACTTAAGGGACGACCATAATAACGAAGAATGTTTGCGCTGATTCCTTGTCCCGTTACTCTGCCAATTCTTGCACTGATTTCTTGAACTGTTGCCATGAGAGGATAGGTAAACAACATTGTCCATAATGTTGTGAAGCCGAATTGAGCACCTGCTTGAGAATAAGTGGCAATGCCACTCGGGTCATCATCCGAGGCGCCTGTGATAAGACCAGGTCCTAAACTGGAGGCCCAATTTTTTTTCTTTGTTTTTGAGGAAGACATTCTTACATGTCAGGATATTCCAGCATGAGAAAAAGAGTCCAGAAGTTCTTCTTTTCATTTTAATAAATCATGTTAGAGGAGAATCTATGTCTATTGCGATTACCCGAGGAGTAAAAGTTGAAGTAGAGAGTGAGTACTTGCCAGATCGTTCCGATGTGGAACGAGGATATTACTTTTTTGCCTATCATGTAAAAATTACCAATGAGGGAGACGAGCCTGTACAACTCCTCTCAAGGCATTGGATTATTACGGATGGAAATGGAAAAGTGGAAGAAGTGAGAGGGGCTGGGGTAATTGGGGAGCAACCCGTTATTGAACCAGGGGAGTCTCATCAATATAGCAGTTTTTGTCCTTTGGAAACTTCTGTGGGTAGTATGCAGGGAACTTACCAGATGGTGACTGAAAGCGGGGAAAGTTTTGATGCAGAAATTGCGCCTTTCCGTCTTGCCTATGAAAAAGAATTATTACACTAAAAATTGATTTTGATTCCAAACTTGAAGCCGTTGTTGAGACCAAAATGGGTCTTCTCGTCTATGTGGTAAATCATGCTGTTTCGGAGTTTTTGGGCGCCTACGTTGAGAGAAGCTTCTGGATTTTTGTATTCGACCTTAGTTTTTTGTGAGGAGGGTGGTTTACCGTTTTGATTTTCTTGCGCCTTTAAGTTCATGCTGCCCAAGAAGAGAAAAATGAAGGCAGCGATGAAAGTTGAAAAGAGGCGCATATCAATTTTTAAAGCAAATTGAATGCCACTTAAAAGTGCCCATATTTGTATAAGCATGCTTTGACAAGTCTTAACAATTTTTCCGCCTTTCTCTATTCTTTGACTCCTTGCGAGGTGACAATATTCGTGGATTTTTGACGAGGCTTGGGGTGTTTGTCACCCAATCTATTATATCCAAGCCGATAGGCGTTGAGGAGGAGGCTCACGAAGCTTTGCTTCGTGAGGGGGCGACGCGAGCCCCTGTGATTGACGCTTGGGGTGTTTGTTACCCTTTATTACTTCAAGTTTGAGAGTGTGTGACGCTTCTCTTTGACTTTTCTAAAAATCTTGTTAAACCCCCTTCTGAGCTTTTGATGATTTATGGGATAATAAAGAGGCATTGGAAAGGTGGAATATGCGTAACTTAAAGGAAAATTTGCTGGAACTTATTCGCAAGACCTCAACAGAATTACCAGCGGATATTGTCCGAGCCATTGAGCAGGGGATGGATAAAGAACAAGTAGGTTCTCAAGCTTATCATGCGCTCGAAATCATACGAAAAAATATTGATTTGGCCCAAGGACATTCACAGCCGCTCTGTCAGGATACCGGGGCTATCTTGTTTTATGTAGAAGCACCCAAAGGTTTTGATCAAATTCTTTTTGAACGCGAGGCACGAAAGGCGGTCGTTACAGCGACCAAAAAAGGATATCTCCGACAAAATTCGGTCGATTCGATTACAGGACACAACTCCGGAAATAATTTGGGACCCGGAACGCCGGTATTTCATTTTCATCAAGCAACTCGCAAGGATGTGTCGGTAAAATTGGTTCTCAAAGGTGGAGGATGTGAAAACGTGGGTGCCCAATATTCTTTGCCGGATACACGTCTCCAGGCTGATCGGGATTTGGAAGGTGTTAAAAAGTGTATTCTCGATGCGGTAGTTCAAGCGCAAGGGAAGGGTTGTGGACCTGGAATTTTGGGAGTGACGATTGGTGGTGATCGCAGCACGGGATATTCTTATTCCAAGGAACAATTTTTAAGATCTCTTACGGATGTGAACCCCAATGCGGTGTTGGCGCGCATAGAAGAAGAAATGCTCAAGAAGGCAAATGAATTGGGAATTGGACCCATGGGCTTTGGTGGCAAAACGACCTTGCTTTCCTGCAAGGTGGGAGTTCTGAATCGTTTGCCTGCAAGTTATTTTGTGACGGTTTCCTACATGTGTTGGGCATTTCGTCGTCAGGGTTTTGTGATTACGAGTCAGGGGAAGATAAAGAAGTGGTTGTATTGATTTGTTTTTAAAGCAAGTAAACGATTTTTCAAAACTTCAAGACGCTACTCTAATATTAATAACGGTAATTTTCCCTAGGAGAACCGCCTTAAAGTTTTTCAAAATCATTCACTTGCTTTAAAAAGTTAGGAGTTTGAGATGTCTATTCGTTTAGAAGCACCTTTTACTGAAGATAAAATTCGTTCTCTCAAAGTGGGAGATATGGTTTTGTTGAATGGGATTTTATACACAGGCCGAGATGCCGTGCACAAATATCTTCACGATGGGGGCACTCTTACGATTTCTTTAAAAGACCAAATTATTTATCATTGCGTTCCGGTGGTGGTGCAAGAGAAAGATCAATGGGTGGTAAAAGGAGCGGGTCCCACTACTTCTTCACGGGAAGAACCTTACCAGGCAGAAATTATCGAAAAGTTTGGAATTCGGGGAGTGATTGGAAAAGGGGGTATGGGTCCGAAAACTCTCGAAGCCTTGAAAAAATTTGGTGCAGTATATTTTCATGCCATCGGAGGAGCGGCTCAAGTTCTGGGAGATTGTGTAAGTAAAGTATTGAATGTCTACATGTTGGAAAAGTTTGGAAGCCCTGAAGCAATTTGGGAATTACAGGTAATTGACTTTCCTGTAGTGGTCACCATGGATAGTCATGGCAATTCACTTCACAAAGAAATTCTTGAAAAGTCACAAAAGAACTACAACGACATCTCACAACATCTTTAAGCTCTTTATTGAGAGAGTTTTTCAACTTTTAAGACTAAACACCGTAGTGTCTTTGTACAAAAGTGAGAGCTCTTTGTCCGTCAGAATCGTCGCGGGCATAACCGATGGTAAGTCTCCGGTAAACATCCCTTCCGATAATTTGATAGACGGGATCAGCACTTCCAAAAAGATGTAATATTCTCCAAGCATCCTCAATGTTGCTTCCTGAATGTCGCTGATTGATTTGGATAATGGCTTCCCGACCATTGGAATGCGCTTCTTCTGCATGATAAAAAAGATTGTTTCTTCGAAGTAAGGTGTGAACATTTTCTTCATTCAGAGCCTCTTCCAACCAGAAGGGAAATGTGGCGAGGTTGTTTCCAATCCAATATCGATCATTCGGATTTCTAATGCCGCGTTCTTCTCTTGCTCTTGCAGAGAATAAATGCATGTTTTCGTGAACTAAAACTTCAAAAGCATTACTGACGTCTTCTGTCCTTCGATGGGTAATAAATAAATATCTTCGGTGAAGAGGGTTACCGATAGTCGCGCAACCGTCAACGTTTTCATCACTATTGCAAATTCTGTTGATTCGATTGTCTTGAACCGTGACCATTGTGGGATTGAAGTTTGAAATATTGGGCAGGGAAATGTTATGACGGTTCGCTTCCTCTTCTACAAACTCTCTAACCATGTTTCGAGCGTAAGGATTGAGGGTTTGATTCAGATAAGCTCCGCTCAGGAATGTTTTTGCTCTCGCATAGATATTACGAGGGTTTTCACGACGTTGATATGCATTGTTGATGAGTCTTTCGAGCTCGGAAAGAGTTCTTGTTTGTAGAGGAAGAGGTAAAAGACTTGCGAAGCTCCTGAAGTTTCCAATCATCTCATTGGCCGTGCTGTGATCAGTCATGCTTGCATCAAAATCACTCAAGCTTCGAAGTAAATTCCATGCATTATCATTTCCGTGAGCATGGTCGTGAATCAGGACAAGGGTCATTAATCTTTGGTAGTCTGGAGATAAATGCGCAAAATTTCTATTTTGTATTAAATCCAAAAGAGCTTGAAACATTTCACGGCGATCTAGATGAGTAATGTCGAGCAATTCATCGACATAGGTTTTAAAATCTTCTCCCAGAATTTCTGATATCTGATGTCCTGGCTCTAGTGTGCTTGCTCCACGAGTTTCTTCAAATTCATTGTCTGAAAAGTTGTATCTTTCAGGAGGAGCGCTTGAGGAGCTGCTGTCTGAAACATCAGGGGTAGGGCTAGGATTGCTGGGAACCAAGCCCCATCTTAGCCCAATGGAAGCACGAAAAATATTTCCATCTTCACAAGTGCTAGGAAGGTGTGAGGTGGGTAAAATGTTGGGACTTATGTCAACATCTGCGCAAAATTCTCTTTGATATAAGGCAGAAAGATAAAGGCCCAGTGAATCAGTGATGTTCCCGTTAAATTGGGCTGCGAGTCCGATGTTTGCAGTCACACCGTTTCGTCTGAGGTCTTCTTGATAAATTCCCACGCTTCGAACTTGAGAATATAATGTTGAAATACCTCCTACAGCAGTGAAGTCTATGCTTATGGGGTCTGCAATCTGGATTCTTACTCCAAAATCAGCTCTCAAGGAAAGTTGATCGACAAAGTTACTTTGAGCACCCAAACGTGCAAGTAAAAGAGAGTTTAATCTCAAAGTGGCGTTCGTTTCAGCTCCAATAGAATCTCCAGGAGAAAAAGTAGCACCCGCAGATAATTCAAGTCTTTGATAAGAAGGAGCTTGTAAGGCGGGAACTGAGAATGGGTTTGGACGACCTAAATGAAAAGGCGGATTCATCGCGTTTTTTCTCCAGAATAAACGCGTGCCCTGAGAGTGAAATTATCGACTATAATTTCAAGAGGTTGCTAAGAAGAATGCTCATAAACTAGGGAGAAAATTTCCGTCATCCCGGCCTCCGAGTCGGGATCTCCCGGTTACACTCATGAGACCCCGGATCTAGTCCGGGGTGACGAATTCCGAGTTTTCAGGACGCTACGAACACTCCTAAATTTCGCAGTTGATTTTTATTTATTGTGCAATCCAAAGGCTTACACTTGGATGTCATCCTGAACGAAGTGAAAGGATCCCGCGAGTGCACTCACTGGATTGCCACACCCTTCGAGCTCGCAATGACCCCTAAGCTTTATTAACTGCGGAATCGGGGGTATTCATTTTTTGGGGGAAGTTTTGACTCTTTTGAGTTCTTCTTCGACCAAGATTTTAATCACGACTGGGTTCCACCAGTCTTTTAAAACTCTTCCATTAAAAATGACGTAAGGGGTTCCTTGTAAATTGACTGCTTTCCCCGCTTCAATGCTTGAGAGGATTTTGTTTTTTGTTTCTTCACTTTGCAAACAATCTTCCCACTTTTTAATGTCGAGCCCTGTTCTTTGAGCATAGCCTTTGAGTTGCTCTGCAGTGAACTTGGGTTGATTTTCAAACAAGAGATCATGGTAAGGCCAGAATTTTCCCTGGTCCTGGGCGCACAAGGCTGCCTTGGCAGCATCGCAAGCATGTTCGTGTAATTCTCTTTGCATGTAGGGGTTGCAGCTTTTATCCAAGGGATAGGTGAAATAATAAAAAGCGACATCTTTTTGAAATTCTTTTAAGTGAGGTTTCAAGTTAAGGGCGGCTTTTTTGCAATAAGGACATTCAAAGTCGCTAAATTCAACGATTGTGATGGGAGCGCCCTCTTTGCCAAACAAAGGGTGACCTTTTACTTCAACATTGGGTAGAACCGGTTGGGCATAAAAGAAATCGAGATAAGCTTTGTGATCAAAATCTTCAAAGTCTGCGGCGTACTTGTTTTCATTGCTGTAAAGAATGAAGAGGCTGAGTCCCATGACCACTAACGCGAATAAAATTTGAGGGACTTTGATTTGTTTCATAAAAGTTCCAATCTGGGACAGTTTGAATTCCTCGATAGAATAAAGTAGTCCAAAAATAAGAAAAGAAATCACGTAGAGCGAAATGCACAAGATACACCAGGTATGAAGAATAAAGCTGCTCACGGCTCCCAGGTAAATTGAAAAAAGAAGAGAGGGGAGAGAAAGTATAAAAGCGAGAGCGAGAGTTGTTTTTTGATTTTCTGGCAAAATGCGGGCATAAATGCTGACAAGCGTAAGGTAAAAATAAAATATCAGCCCCATTCCCGCGACGGGTAAAGGGCCCAGCTTTGCATAGCTACTCATGTTGACAACATCACAATCAAACTTGTCACTCCAGGTACAGAAACTGGGTCCTGTGAATCCATGGGTGAGAATTTTGAAGTGGTGAATGGTGAGATATAAGGAAACTCCCAAGCCTAGAAGTGAAAATAAAATGAGTAAATTTATTTTTCCTTTTTTCATGGGCTACAAAGTACACTAAGGAGAGGAAGTGAGACAAGAAATTTCCAAAGAATCATTGATTTCGAGATTTGTTTGGGTAGGATAAGATATGACCGAGACCGGGTACCTAGCAATGTTGCTGGGTGACTGGTCGAATGGTGTGTGCAGCCCCTCTTAATGGGGTGGGCTTGGAAACAGAGTTGGAAACCATGGCCAAAAAAGACATTGTTTCGTATCGTAATAAGATTGATCGTGTGGATCAGCAGATTCTGAAGCTGCTTTCCGAGCGTGGTAAGTATGTGGTGGAAATTGGAAAGATCAAAAAAGCGATGGGTTCCAGTTTTCATGTCCCGGAGCGTGAAACCAAGCTCTTAGATTCCTTAAAAAAAGCGAATAAAGGTCCTTATTCGAACGAAGCCGTGGAAACCATCTACCGGGAGGTTCTCTCTGCCTCTTTGGCTTTGGAGTCGCCCTTGAAAGTTGCTTTTTTGGGACCTGAGGCAACCTTTACGCATTTGGCGGGAATTAAAAAATTTGGCTTATCCGCCAAGTTTCAACCCCAGGCGAGTATCGCAAAAGTATTTCAGGAAGTAAGTATGGGTAAAGCCAACTATGGTGTGGTTCCCATTGAAAACTCTACAGAAGGAGTAGTGAGTTATACTCTGGACTTGTTTGTGGAATTTCCCTTGAAGATTTGCGGGGAGCTGAAACTTCCCATTATTCATAATCTGCTTTCAAATACGAAAAGTTTGAAAGAAGTTAAAAAAGTTTATTCGCATCCTCAGGCCTTGGCGCAATGTCGTGTATGGTTAGACTCTCATTTGCCGGGTGTAAAAACCGTGGAAGTGGCGAGTACGGCGAAGGCAGCTGAAATTGCGAGCAAAGAAAAAGGCGCGGCTGCGATTGCTTCCGATTATGCTGCGAGTCATTATCATTTGGGAATTTTGGCAAAACATATTGAGGATTTGTCCAACAACTTTACGCGCTTCGTGGTAATTGCCAAAAATGATTGTGGACCTACCGGACATGATAAAACCTCGGTGATGTTCTCTGCCAAAGATGAAGTGGGCATTTTACACAAGCTCCTTTCACCTATCGCAAAAGAAAAGATTAATCTCACCAAAATTGAATCACGTCCTTTGAAGGGGCGGGCTTGGGAATATATCTTCTTTGTGGATCTGGATGGGCATCGAGAAAATCCAAAAGTGAAACGTGCCCTTGAAAGAATGTCCAAAGGTTGTGCTTTTATCAAGATTTTGGGTTCTTATCCCAGTGGGGAATAAATTACCAATCGCTGAGTCCAATGATTTGTCCTGATTTGTTGAGTCCGGTTACGTTTCCTAAATCATTTCCATCTGTACTGATCATCCATAAATTCGAAATGCCATTTGAATTGATTTTGTCAGACTTGTCGGTGTGGCGGTTTGAGATAAAAAGAATTTTTTTCGAATCTTTCGACCATTTAACCGGGCTGTGTTGAATAGAATCATTCACCAGCTTTGTGACAGGTGTGTTTGTGTTTCCTTCAAAGTTGTAGATCCATAGATTGTTATTGGAGATTCCGAAGTCGGTCGAATCGGTTTTTCTATTTGAAATATAGACAATTTGTTTTCCATTGGGAGACCATAAAGGGTGGGTGTTGCTACTATTTGCAACTGCAGTAAGAAGGGTAAGTTGAGAAGAGTTGTTTGCGATGGTCCACAATTTAAGGTTGGAACGTAGGGGAACAATATCTGTTCCTTCCGATGGCATGTTTGAAGTGAAGACGAATTTGCTGTTATCGGGAGACCAGTCATAATCCGAAACAGTGGCATGTTGTAAGTGAGTGACTGGCTGAAGATGGCTTCCATCTTTTTGAAGGGTCCAAATATTCAGAAGATTCGCTTGTCGAGTATTCTCTATTTCCGGATTCAGGTTGCTTAAAAAGGCGATGTTGTTTCCGTCGGGAGACCATTTTAATTGGCTTAGTACGGTACGAGTGTCAAAGCGTGTGAGAGGGTGAAGATCGCTGCCATCGCTATTCATGATCCAAATATTTAAGCTTGGATTTTCAGCGTCATGATTGGAGAGATTTAAATTCCGGGATGAAAGAAAAATGATTTTGCTTCCGTCGGGAGAATATTGGGCCGTTTCCCAGGTGTTCATACTTTCTATTAATGTGGATTGGGTAAGAGCTTGAGGGTTGGAACCATCAATGCCCATGACCCATAAATTATTGGGGGATGTTTCGGAAGAAGAATTTAAGGGTCGATTTGACCAGAAAAGAATCTTAGCTTTATCGGGGCTGATTTGAGGTGCAAAGCTTGTGCTTTTATCTTGATAAGATAAAGCTCTCAAGTTTACTCCGTTATTTTGCACGGACCATAAATTGTTAGTGCCGCTTTGCTCAGAGTTTGGTTTTAAGTTGCTTTCTAAAACAATCGTATTTTCAGGAGGTAGAGTGGTGGAGGGGGTGATGTCTGCACCGCTAATACCCGAAGTGCTATTGTTGCTACTATTGCTGCTTCCACAGGTATAATAAGGATTGTTGACGGAGGCGACGAGCAAGAGGCCTATGACTAAAAAATTTTTAAACATGGAAAACATCCTTCGTAGTGTCCACGAATTATTATCGGTGAAAAAATCTCTAAAGTTTCTTTCTAATCTCTTGATTTTTTTGGTGATTTTATGTTTTATAAACCTATGAAAAAAATTACCTATCTTTTGTATGTTATCGTATCTTTCTTTCCTTTATCAAGTTTTGCTCTGGATCCCGTTGCTCCGAAGTCAGATCGTAGTTCCGGTTTTTTTAAAATAGATACTCCTCAGTCGACAGATAGTTGTGAGCTTTTGAGATTAAATCCCAGTCAGCCCATTTATAAAACAAGCTGTAAACCCAATGAAATGATGACCGTGCCTGTGGGAGAGTATCAGGTTTCTGTACGAATGCAGGAGTATAGCTGGACGAAGGTAGTGAATGTATATCCTACGGAATACACCTCAATAGCAGTTCTTTCTTATGGAAACTTGCTTGTGAGTAGTCCTCGCTCTCATGATAAAATTGAAGTTTACAATCCTCAGGGGACTTTGGTGGCAGAATTCAAGGCAAATACAGTCAAGACAGTTCCTGCCGGAAATTATGAAGTGAAAATTCAATCCAAAGGTGTGAACACCTCCATGAAAGATGTTTCGGTGATTGCGGACAAAACCCGAGAATTGGTTGTTACTTATAAATGAAAAAATCATCCTTCCTTTTTCGAAAAGTCGTTGTGGTGGGTTTGGGTTTAATCGGTGGTTCTTTTGCTCTGGAGTTAAAGAAAAGAAAGCTTGCCCGGGAAGTCTTTGGAGTTTCTCGTTCCTCCCAAAATCGACGTATTGCATTAAAGCGAAAGGCAGTGGATCAAGTTTTTCCGATTTTGGGAAAATTTGTATCAGATGCAGATTTGATTTTGTTGGCGATTCCTGTTGAAAGTATTCCGCAAACATTAAAAAAATTAAAACCTTTTCTCTCAAAAGAAGTCCTCGTTACGGATGTTGGAAGTACGAAAGTGAATATTGTCGAAGCGGCGCATAAGCTTGCTTTAAGACAATTCGTGGGAGGACACCCTATCGCTGGAACAGAGAAGTCTGGAATGCAGGCTGCAGAGCTGGATTTGTTTAGAAATAAAAAGTGGATTCTGACTCCAAGTTTTTCCCATCCTTCTCTCAAAAAATATGTGATCTTGCTTCAGAAGATCGGTGCTCAAGTGCTTTGGATGAAAGCGGAAGAGCATGATACCTCCTTGGCGGCAGTATCGCATCTTCCTAATGTACTTGCTTATGCATTGGCAAATACGATGGATGGAAAAGATCGGGATAAAAATATTCGTTTGGCAGGCTCTAGTTTAAAGGGAATGACTCGTGTTGCTTCGAGTCCTCCTGAAATGTGGCGGGATATTTGTTTGGCAAATGCAAAACCTTTGGAAAAGTGCCTGGCACTTTTCCAAAAGCAATTGTCGGAATTTCAGAGGGCCGTCAAAGCGAAGAATGCAAAAAAGCTTCAAACTTTATTTGCTAAAGGGAATAAGTTTAGAAAGAAATTGGAAATTTTTAAATAAATACTGAAAAAGCTACTTCCTTCCGCTTTATGTTTTTTGGCTAATCCGCAGCCAAAAAACAAGCCAGATCTGGCACGAAGTTGTGGATTGCGGGTAAGGGGTGTGCCAGCTCTGAAGCCGCTCCAGGAAATAGCTTTTCCAGTCTGATAAACAATATGAAATCTGTCATTGTACATCCTGTTCAGCATCCTTTGAAAGGAAGTCTCGAAATTCCCGGAGATAAATCTATTTCTCATCGCGCGATTATTTTTGCTTCATTATCGGAAAGTGCCACTCGTATTCATCATCTTCTCGAAGCTGAAGATGTACTTTGTACCATCGATTGCTTTCGAGAGATGGGAGTGAAAATCGAGAAGAAAGAAAATGTGTGGGAAGTGCATGGGGTAGGGCTTCGAGGTTTGAAAAAACCTTCCAAAGTTTTGTGGTGTGGAAATTCCGGGACGGCCATGCGTTTGCTTTTGGGGATTTTGGCTGCACAAGATTTTGAATCTTCTCTTACGGGAGACGCTTCCCTCAATAAACGTCCCATGAAAAGAGTGACAGATCCTCTTTCACAAATGGGCGCTTCTTTTTCTTACACGGGGGAAGGAACTGATAAGCGTATTGTTCATGTGAAGGGTGGAAAGCTGAAAGGAATTCATTATAAAAGTCCGGTGGCCTCTGCTCAGGTGAAATCGGCGATCTTGTTAGCTGGTTTATGGGCCGAAGGTGAGACGAAAGTGGAAGAACCTGTGTTGTCACGGGATCACACAGAAAGAATGCTAGAAGGATGTGGGGTGGGCTTAGTAAGGAAAACGCCCCCACAAAAATTACTTTTTCCAGTAGCGGAGTTTTGGGTGCCTGCGGACATTTCATCCGCTGCTTTTTTCTTGGTTGCGGGCTTACTTGTAAAAGACTCGGAAATATTACTCAAGAAGATTGGGATAAATCGAACTCGGACAGGTATCTTGGATGTGTTACCCAAAATGGCTGGAGTGCAGGCGTTATTGCATGAAAGTGAAGTAAATAAGGTAGGGGAGGCAATTGCAGATTTGAAAGTTCGTTATCATGCTTTGCAAGCTGTGCAGGTTTGTGGAGATCTTATTCCCCGTCTTATCGATGAAATTCCCATTTTGGGAGTAGCGACTGCCTATGCCCAGGGTAAAACTGAAATATCCGATGCTGAAGAACTCCGAGTAAACGAAAGTGACCGCATTCGGGTTTTAGCGGAGCTCTTGTCGGATATTGGGGTGAAGGTCCAAGAAAAGAAAGATGGGCTTATTATAGAAGGAGGGGCTGGGAAGCCTTTTGAAGCTTTAAAGGCGCTGAAAAGCCATGGAGACCATCGTATGGTCATGAGTATGGCCGTGGCAGCCCTTGTTTCAAAAAAGCCCCTTAAAATTGAAGATATTGACTGCGTAAACACCTCTTTTCCGGAGTTTTGGAGCTGTTTGACCCGATTGGGCATTTCTTTTGAGATCCTTGAAGAATAAAGTCTTGATTCCGGCTTTTTTCCCCTCTAAAATAACACGTTGCATTAAAAATAAAGCTTTCGCAAAGTCTTTGATCGAACGCATTGATTTTTCTACGAAAAAGGCTTTGACTTTCAAAATTTAAAGACTATATTGCCGGCCTCTTGCCGAAGGCAAAATATTATTTAAGGAGGAATTTTTTTTACATGAACGTTACAACACAAGATTTCGAGAAGTTATTCGAGCAAAGTCTCAAGGTGGCAAAACCTGGAGAGCTCGTCAAAGGAACCGTCGCAAAAGTATTGAGAGACTTTGTGCTCGTCGATATTGGATTCAAATCTGAAGGTCAAATTCCTATAGAAGAATTCAGAAATTTTGATGGTGAGGTTACCATTCAAGCAGGTGACACCGTCAATGTTGTTTTGGAAAGTTTGGAAGATGACAATGGCATGGTGGTGATTTCGAAAGAAAAAGCTGATGCCTTGGCTGCATGGGATAAACTTGCGGAAGCCGAACAAAACAATATTTCCATCGATGGAATGATCATTAATAAGATTAAAGGTGGTATGGTCGTGAATGTGGGAGGTGTAAGAGCTTTCCTCCCGGGATCTCAGATTGATCTCAAGCCGGTAAAGAGTCTTGATAAATTAGTTGGAAAAAAATTCAAATTCAGAATTTTGAAGTTGAATCGTGCAAAAGGAAACGTAGTGGTTTCTCGCCGTGCGGTGCTTGAACAGGAAAGAGAAGAAGCCAAAAAAGAATTGCTCTCTCATTTGCAGGAAGGTCAAGTGGTTGAGGGGGTAGTGAAGAATATTACAGATTACGGTGCATTTATTGATTTGGGTGGTGTGGATGGTCTTCTTCATATTACCGACATTAGTTGGGGTCGTATTGGACATCCTTCTGAAGTTCTTCAAGTGAATGCCAAAATCAACGTTTTGATTCTTCGTTATGACGAAGATACGCAAAAGGTTTCTTTGGGCTTGAAGCAGCTTACCCAAGATCCTTGGGATACTGTGAAAGAAAGATTCCTTCCGGGTACCCGTGTGAAAGGTAAAGTAGTGAATGTAACCGATTACGGTGCATTTGTTGAATTGGAATCAGGTGTAGAGGGTTTGGTGCACGTATCCGAAATGAGCTGGACTAAAAAAGTAAAACACCCCTCCAAGTTAGTGAATTTGGGTGACACCATTGATGCGATTGTATTGGATGTAGATGTCCCCAGTCGTCGTATCTCTCTGGGAATGAAACAAATCGAACCCAACCCTTGGGACGAACTCGCTGAAAAATATCCTTTGGGAACCAAGATTAAAGGTGAAGTTAAAAATATCACCGACTTTGGTTTGTTTGTTGGAATCGATGAAAATATCGATGGTTTGGTACATGTTTCCGATATTTCATGGACCAAGAAAATTAAGCATCCCTCTGATCTTTATAAAAAAGGAGATCAGGTCGAAGCCCTCGTGTTAAATATTGATAAAGCCAATGAAAGAATTTCTTTGGGTATTAAGCAGTTGGAAGAAGATCCTTTGGCAAAAGCTTTCAATGCTTTCCCTATTGGTAAGGCTATTGAAGGAAAAGTAAAGGTTCTGGATGCAGCAGGTGCGATCATCGATTTGGCTCCTGAAGTGGAAGGTTTTTTACATAATAAGGAATTTGAAAAAGATTCTTTGAAAGCGGATGATACCGTTGAAGCCGAAGTGACAGGTTTTGATGAAAAAGAACGCCGCTTTTTACTTTCCATTAGACGCTATAACAAAAATGCCCAAAAAAGAGATTTCGAAGAGTTTAAGGCAAAGCAGGGTGAAAGTCGTGCTACTCTCTCCGATATCATGAACAAGGAATAAACTTCCAAGTTTTCTGTAGTAGGTGAAGGCCTCTGGGGTTTTTCAAAACATGAAAAAGAAAACTGCATGGATCATTGCTGTTCTTTTCTTCCTTTTTCTTTGTGTGGGAGGCATTGGCTTTGTAGGCTTTTGGCTTGTTTTATCTGCAGGAGGTGATTGGCCTGAAGCAAATGGTGATATCGCTGTTGTGGAAGTAAAAGGGCCAATTTTTGAATCTGCCTCTATCAATGAAAAACTCGAAAAGTATCGAAAAAATGATTCTGTGAAGGCAGTGGTCTTGAGAGTCGACTCTCCTGGAGGCTCAGTCGGTGCTTCCCAAGAAATTTATACCGAAGTTAAAAAGTTGGCTCAGAAGAAAAAGGTTATTGTTTCCATGGGAGCAGTTGCCGCTTCTGGAGGTTATTATATTGCCGCTCCTGCTACAAAAATTGTGGCAAATCCTGGAACAATCACGGGTAGTATCGGTGTTTTGATGGATCACGTGGAAGTGGATGACTTGTTAAAGTGGGCCAAAATTTCTGCAGAAATTCTCAAGGCTGGACAGCTCAAAGATATTGGAAGTTCTCTGAGAAAAATGACTCCCGAAGATCGTGCGGTATTGCAGGGATTATTGGACAACATGCATGAACAGTTTATCCAGGCAGTGGCAGAGGGAAGAAAGTTGCCGGTAGAAGATGTAAGAAAAATTGCGACCGGAAGGGTTTATACCGGACAGCAGGCGATGGATTTGAAATTAATTGACCAGTACGGTGATTTGGAAGATGCGATCGATGTCGCTGCAAAAGAAGTGGGTATTAAAGGTGAACCTAAAGTGATCAAGCCCCAAAAACATAAGTCGTTTATGGATCTTATGATGGGAAAAGATACCGAAGAGAGAGTCCAAGCCTTGTTGGGATCTTTGATCACTCCGAAAGCAATGTATTGGATGGCGTTGTAAGTGAAATTGTAATTTTTGAACGGGGATTTATTCTTTAATGTGAAGGTGAGGGATTATGAATAAAAGTAGTTTGGTGGATCAGGTAGCAGAAAAATTAAAATCTTTGTCACACAAAGAAATTGATATCATTATTGATGCCTTGTTTTCGAAAATGACCCAAGCCCTTTCTGATGGGAATCGAATTGAGATCAGAGGCTTTGGCAGTTTTGAACTCCGCACTCGTAAGTCACGCCAAGGAAGAAATCCTAAAACCGGCCAAACGGTTTTCGTTTCCACTCGAAGAGTTCCTTTCTTCAAGGTTGGAAAAGAACTTCGCGAAAGAATTAATATTAAATAAATTCCGTCGATAGACTTGTTTGTGTTTTTAAGGTAGAGTCTCAAAAAATAAAATACAGGATAGGGTGGATTATGTTTTGGAGATTTATAAAGGTATTTTTTGGGGCGATCATTATCTTTATTATTGGGAACTTTTTGATTTCCAATCTGGATAACAAAACCTTGGGTTATCCTTTACATTTTCAGTTTAATATTCCTCCTTTTTGGGCTTTTGAATCCGTGGGTTTTCCGGTGGGTTTTCTCATTCTTCTCGCCTTTTGTTTAGGAATGATTTTCGCCGCCTTTATTGGCGCGATTAGCATGTTCTATCGCTCTCGAGAAATCAAATCCAAAAACAGAACCATTCGTGAGTTGGAGAGGGAGATTGAAGAGATGAGAACTCTGTATGCGTCACAGAGAAGGGAAGCCGTAGAATCTCATGTGAATCATGAAGCAGAGTTTAGCGAAGGGGAAAAGATTGAATAAAAAAAGCCCCATTTTTGTAAGGGGCTTTTTATTTAAAGTTAAAATTTAAAGTTAATGGTTTTCATTGGCTGCGTTTTGGGTAGCATTACCTGCATTGCTACCACCTCCGCCACCTGCTTTTCCAGCGGCTCCTGTAAAAGAGGATGCAGCAGATTTACCTACATCTGCCCAAGCCCCCTCAGCTTTTTGAGCTGTTTGGTTTGTGTTGGCTACGTTTGCATTCGTATCGGCTTGAGCGATGGGTTGTGGACTTGCGTAACTATTATTGATTTGTGACATTTTATCCTCCTTAATAAACTTCTTTATTGGTTATCGTTATAAGCATTTATTAAAGTTGCTTATAAACTTATTATAGTAAAATTTACGCAAAGAGTCTATTTGTTATAAGTTGTTGAAATTATTGTTTATTTCTTTAAGGCAAAGCAGGGTGTCCTGAAATTTTAAATCATATTTTTTATTGGCAGACATTTTTTTTAGAAATTTGACTTTTTGCATAGGAATTCCTTCTTTGAGAGCTGTCTCAAATATGAGTTGATAGTTTCTTTGTGGAAAATAGATATTTTGAGCAATTTGTATAATTTTATTTTTTTCTTTTGAAGTAATTTGTTTGATTTCTAAAGCTTTCGATAACAAAAATCGTACATTGACAAGAGGTGTGGATAAGGTTGTGTGGCTCACAGGATTAAAAGATACAGCAACTTCATCCTCTGCATCGATTTTCTTTGATTTATACCAATTGAAAATTTTACCAATTCCTCTCATACCAAACTTTTCACATTCTAAAGCTTTTAGAGCACCCATGCTTGCTGCTCCAAAAAAATTGATACCTTTTTGAAGAATTTCTATAATTTCAAAGGGGCTTACAGAATAGCTCCCGTAAAATACGCCATCAATAATGCAAATGTTGGAAACAGATGTTAGATCAATTTTTGAAAGGTCTCCTCTTTTAATGGGTGCAACAAAGATTGCATCTAGAAAAGTTTTTGCCTCTTGGACCGGCATACTAGGACCTAAAAATACGATTGTTTTTTTTCTTTGTTGTGAGTTTATTTCCATGTTTTTGAAGCTAATTGTTTAATAATCAGTCCCGGTACAATAGATCTGACGACGGGTATCTTGATTTTTGGATGAGTAAGGTCTACTGCAATAATTTTATTAAAACCCAATCCCTTAAGGGTATTTAAAATAAATTTTAAATCTGTATAAAAACTTTTATGAAAAAAGGTTGGTAGTTTTTCAAAACTCAATTCGGGGTAAGTGGCAATGGCATTCTTTGTGTCTTGAAGAATTTTTTGATAAAATTCTTGGGAGTCTCTTTTTTCTAAGTAATAATTAAAATCTTCACGTGTTCCTGAGATAACTGCCAGTCGTGATTGAATAGCCTCTGTGAGCGCACGAATTAATGCAATTTCCTTGGATAAATGGGCGCCGCTACCATGGCAAATTAGATGAGGATCTTGTGTGATGGGATCGTTCAATATGGCACTAAAGACAGGAATTTTGAATTTGTTTTGGTAAAAAATAATTTTTACTTCAAAGCCATGTGAATCTAGTTTTTGTAAAATTTTTTTTATCCATGGAGAAGAAACTTTATTTAAAGAAATTTGAAACTTTTTATATTTATCTTTCAGAGTAAGAGTGTGCCTTTCTATATTCTCCAAAAGAGAATGAACAATGGCTTCAGCAAAACAATTTCCTGAAGCGAGGCCTGTGGTGCTGTGGTAAGGTTGTATGACGATAGTTCCTGTAGGGTAATAATAAGGAGCGATGACGTTAGCAGCTTGAATGGCATGAGCTTTATTTGAAATTAAATCTATCCCGATCATCCACTCGATAGCTACTTTTCTAAACAGGGCGTCAGGTTCATGCTCGAAGCATAATGAAAATGGATCAATTGTTGGTATATGTTTTCGTATTTCTAGGTAACTTGCGGTGATAAGCGTTTTTCCTTCTTTTTCAGCGGAACATCTTTCTATTCCTTCCATGATGGCAGAAGTTTTAGCTTCTTCTTTGGTGAATCCTTTCCCGTTGTAAGTTGAAATTAAGCCTTCTTTGAAAGGAGATGAGAAGTAAGCTTCTGGACGAATAGCTGTGTAGGTAGGGATTTGAATAAGATCAAGACCTGTAATGTCTGATACACGAGTAATGCCAGCTTTATCTAGAATATTTGGGGTTAAATTTTTGAGTGTTTCGGAGGGAAGTAGGGTGCGATGCACATAAGAGGTGATTTTTTTTTGTGATTTTGAACTGTAAATTTTTTTTAAAAATAAATTATTTAGTTTTATTTGTCTAAGGAGAAGTGCCTGGTCAATTTCCTTGAAGTTTAAAAATGAAAGTTGAGGAGAGTTCATTAATATCTACTGAAGCATTTGGATTACTTCCGAATAGGTACGTCCCGCTTTTTTTGCGAGAAGTTTAATGTGAGATTCATCCAATGTTACAAAGTTTTTAATTTCAGAAATCTGTTGAATTAGTTCATCTAAAGTATAACCTAATGCAAGAGCCAGTTTCCTGAATATGGGTTCAGGATACATGTCGATATTAGCAAGTGCACTTCGAATTTCAAATGCACTTGCCCCCTTGATCGTGTTTTGAAATATGTCTTTAATGATTGTTTCGGCTACATCAAGAAGTAGGGGGATGTTAAGTTCGGTTCTATAACCTTTTTTTTCCAATAAAGATGCAATGGTTTCGAGCTGAGTATTTCCAGATTGTCTGCCAACTCCTTGCATGCAAGCGTCAACCCATTCGCAGCCCTCTTCAATGGCAGTTAGAGCGTTGATGTTTGCGAGCCCCAAGTTGTTATGTGCATGAAATCCAAGTGGAGTGTGTATCTTGTTTTTGAGAGTGGAAAAATAAGCTTTTGTGCTTTCCGGAGTGAAATTACCAATTGTATCTACGATATAAACTACGTTTACCCCCATGTTTTCAGCTTTTTTTGCTTCTTCTAATAACTCTTCAGGGTTTAGCAATGATGCTCTGCTGAGTTGCACAAATACTTCTAAGTTTAACTTTTTAGATTTTTGAATAAGTTTTTCTGCTTTTTTGGTTTCTCGGGGCATTACGGCAAAGCGAACAAAGTCGATGTGAGGGGCAATTTCTTCTAGTTCAGGCAGGACAAGATTTAAGCTTGGAGAAAGAACCCCAATCTTAGATTTTTTCTTCATTACTTTTGCTGCGTGAGCATATTCTAAATTGGATGCAGCAGAAGGATAGCCTAGTTTGCTGAATCCCAAACCTGAACCATGTCCAATTTCGATATAAGGAATGCCCGCATAATCCAGGTAATCAACAATTGTTGCCACATTGTGTGGAGTAATTTGAAAGTTGAGAGCATAACTGCCGTCTCTTGAGCTTACATCTAAGATTTGAATTTTTTTTGATGACATTTATTTTTGTGGGCGCTTTACGCTGCTTTTTTTAAGATCTTTTAAAGAAATCGTTTCTTTTGTCTGCTCACTTCCTTTAATGCTACTTCTTTTGACAAGCATTTCATCGAGATTTTTCTTTTTTACATCCGTAATCTTTTGACCCTTTGCAAAAGTTGTTTTTTGGGTAGTGGGAGACGTAGATCTGGATACTTCTTGCTTTAATCTCTCTTGGTGTGCTTTTTCAACACCAAGTTCCCTTAATCTTTGAGGGGTGGGGTGCTGATCTAGAATTTGCTTTAACCATAATTTGATTTCTTTGCCTATTTTGATCCTTCCGTTGACAATAAGGCCTTTTGCTTTTGCATTTTCTTCTCCTTTTTTTAAGAATTCGGCATTAAGGGCCGTCGTAGAAGGAAGAATGCTACGAATGAGAAAAAGTCTCCAATCGTTGATTTCATACCAACCTTCTCGGATTTTGAGAGGGTCTACAGGAGCTTTGATGTTGCCAGTGTATTTAAATTTGCCTAACTTAATGAATTCATTTTTTGTGATGAGGTAGTTTGAGTCGGCTTGTTGTAAATGTTGGAATGCGGCTTGCCATTCTTCTAAGGTGAAGAGGTTAGTGTCTACAAATCCCGTTTGATATAAAAAAATGAGATCTGTAGGAACATACTTTATGGTTTCTTCCGAGAAGCCCACTTCTTTTGGAATGGAAGACCATATCAAGTTCATAACATTTCTATTTTTTTCAACTCTGTCTTCTGATTCTTTGATTTCCATAACAATACCTATAAATTTTAAAGTGTTTAACTTTAAAATTTTAGGAGGAACTATTTAGTTGGTCAAGAAGTGCTTTTAAATAGATTTTAAGAAAAACTTAAATCGTCATCAGAAACTGATGCAGGATCTGGATACTCATATTCTTCTGTCATACGATTAGTTCGATTCCCTCTTCGCTCTACTTGCATGGAAGAGTCAGACTGAATGTCATCAATCATTCCAAACATTTGCATCATTTGCTGTTCGTCTCGTCTTTCTTCTTTGTCGTATTTTTCAGAAAGCTCACGGTCAGCTTCTTCTGTCTTGAATAACAAATCAGCTTCATGATTTTGTGCGTCTTTTTGAGCATCTGCAGTGTATTTTTGAGCTTCGGCTTGTCGATCTGCAGCATACTTGGTTGCATCAGCAGGTTTTTCTGCTGACACGGACATTCCCACACCTACACCCACACCGACGCCTACGGCAATAATGGCTGCTGCTCCAATGGCAACGGCTGCTGAAACTAACATGTTAACCTCCTTTGAGAGTAAGGTAAATATTATTCCTATTTCTATTTATCGAAATGTTAGGTCTTACGAGTTGTTCCTTTTATGACATTATATTACAATTTAGTTTTATTGAGTAAAAGAAATTATCGGACAGCAACTGTAAAGAATAAATTGTGCGATATTGGGAAAGTTAAGGGATAAGGATTGTATGAAAAAGCTAAGATTAGCGTTAATGCCTGTTCGAGCTTCGAGTAATAGGCCTGCTTACCAGGTAGCTCATGACTATTTGTCAATTCCTTTAGGAGTGTTGTATTTAGCGACTTATCTTGAAAAAAAACAACTTCCTCTGGATATTTTTGTCCATGATGAACCTAGTCAAATTATTCAATTTCAGCCGGATATTGTGGGGATGTCTTGTGTTTCTCAGAATTTTGGGGTGGCTCAAAGAAATGCAAGACAGTTCAAAGAAGTCATGGACTGTAAAGTTTTCTTAGGAGGACCTCATATTACGAATATGCCCGATTTTTTGCCTGAATGCTTTGATCTTGGATTTGTGGGTGAAGGAGAAGTCTCTCTTGAAAAAGTTTTATTAGCATACTTGGACGGGAAGGCTTTTGAAGAAAAAATAAAATTGATTCCCGGTCTCTTAATTCCTCAAGACATAGGATTAATGAAGACTGGACCTGCAGAGCGTGTGGAAGAAATGGATGAGTTACCTTTAATTAATCGAAAAAAATGGGTTTATTCTTTGGGAATGACCCATATGATGACTACGCGTGGTTGTCCTTATCGCTGTTTTTTTTGTGATTCGCCATACGTTTTTAAAGGATTTAGAGGGAACTCTTCGGATTATGTTGTAAAAGAGATAGAAAGTATTCTCCATGCATATCCTGAGACTAAATATATTCGATTTTATGATGATATTTTTGTGGCAGACAGAAAACGGCTTGTAGAGCTGTCAAAAAGGTTTGAACGTGACCCTCGTCTTACATCATTGAGTTATTCAGGTTTTGTGAGAGATAAGTTGGTAGACGAAGAAATGGTTGCTCAGCTTAAAAAAATGAATTTTATTTTAGTGCAGTTTGGTGCAGATTCTGGTTCTCCGGGTGTTTTGAAAAAATTAAAATCTTCTCAAGTGGGAGATAGTCAAAGGGCGTTGGATCTTTTTTATCATTCTGGAATCAAGGTGGGTTGTTCTTTTGTGATAGGTTCTCCTTTTGAGACCATGGAAGATTTAAAAAAAACCTATGATTTTATATTGAGTAATAAAGAAAAAATTTTTGAATTAGAAATAAATCCTGCAGTTGTACTTCCTGGAACTCCTTTGTGGAGCCATGCGCAGCAGAGAGGTTTGCTTCCTAAGGTGATCGATTGGGAGGCCTTTAGGGATCCCGCTTATTTGCCTATGTTTAATTTTGATAAATATATTTATGTTGCAGAGCTTATTCCTAAGAATGAATTCGGAGATATGGTAAAAAGGTTTTTAGATTTGGTTGAGGAAATTCACGACAAAAACGATACTGTGCAATTCATGAAAGACCATGCTATTCCTGAATACGTACCTTCTTCTTTTAAAAATAGATTCTAAGTAAATTGGTTGCCTCTCTTTTCTTCTTTTGTTACGGGATAGTTTCTATGCACCCCTTAGTTCAAAAACTTCTTTCCGGCGATCGTGCTGCTTTGGCGCGTGTAATCACCCATGTTGAAAGTAGAGCGCCTCAAAGTGCTGAGATCTTGGCGGCAATTTCCAAAAGTTTAGGCAAAGCTCAAATTCTGGGAATTACGGGTCCTCCAGGTGCGGGTAAATCTACTTTGGTGGATCAGTTGATCGCTCATTATCGAAAACAAAATAAAAAAGTGGGGGTGGTGGCAGTTGATCCTTCCAGTCCCTTTACGGGCGGTGCGTTGTTGGGGGATCGCATTCGTATGATGACTCATGCGGAAGATGCGGGTGTTTTTATTCGCAGCTTGGGTACCCGGGGGGCTCATGGAGGCCTATCTCGTGCTACTCGGGATGTTGTCAGACTCTTTGATGCTTTTGGGATGGATATTGTAATTGTGGAAACTGTGGGGGTCGGACAGACAGAAATGGATGTGCTTGAGGTGGCGCATACTACGGTGGTGGTTTTAACTCCAGAGTCAGGAGATACCATTCAAACTCTGAAGGCGGGATTGCTCGAGGCCGCAGATATTTTTGCCGTAAACAAATCAGACCGTGATGGAGCAATGAAAATTCAGCAGGAACTCATGAGTATGATTGAAATGGGTTATGTGTCTCATATGGAAGAGGGAATGTGGGAAATTCCTGTTTTGAGCATTCAGGCAAATAAAGGGCTGGGTATTGATGAATTAACCCAAACCATTCAAAAGCATTATGATCATGTTTTGACCAGTAAAGAACATCAGGAAAAACAACAAAAGGTAAGAAGTGAAGAGTTCGTCGAAGTTTTGGAAGAATTTTTAAGAGATTCTTTGCGGGAATCTTTTCAGAAGAAACCCTATCTTTTGGAGCTCCAAGAGGCTGTAAAAAAAGGTGAGCGTAGTTCTTATGATGCGGCCTTGGAGATTAAATCTAAACTTAGATTGAGTTTAGACTGATGTGATTGCCAATATTAATCAATTAATTAGAACATATCTCTTAAGAATAGCCTTAAAAGAGGCCTGATTTCCCTCTAAAATCAACAAGTTTTTCAGCTTGACCTTTAGGCGCTCCTTGGGGTACTTAAGCCGGCCTTAAGCCTTTGTCTTTACAAAGGATTTTAGGCCATTGATAGCTTGAGAGAAGCTTTCAGAAAAATTCTGATGGCAAGGCAGGGTTGAATGAGCGAGCGGAGTCCGCCTCAGGCGGATGAGCATCGCGAATGAAGCCCAACGCAGCAAGCAGATTTTTATGGAAGCTGAAAATAGGCGCGTAGCTCAGCTGGTTAGAGCGCATGCTTGACATGCAT
>CAYPXN010000014.1:0-16438 GCA_964414715.1 uncultured Pseudomonadota bacterium
AAATTCCGGCACTAAAGAGGGATGATTACACAAAATTGCAAAACTGGGAGGTTTTAAAGCAAACTGATTGATATAAAACAAATTAATAAATTTTCCTGAGATACTCGGAGGGGGATGTCTTTCGGTAAGAGACCTGAACACCTTATTTAATTCAGAGGTTTTAATTCTCTTGGAATATTCTCGATACACTTCCTCAATCAGAGAATAAAGTCGACTCAAGCCCAAGCCTGTTTTTGCAGAAATGGGAAAAATGGGAACAAACTGCAAGGTCGGATAGCGTTCCACAAATTGTTGTTTGAGTTTTTCTTTTGTAATTTTCTTTGTAAGTGCATCCCATTTGTTTGCAAGGATAATCACCGGCCTTCTTCTTTCAACCGCTTGTTGAGCGACTTTGCCGTCTTGGGCAGTCATTCCTTCTGAAGCATCGATCAGCATCAAAACCACATCACTCTTTTCAATACGCTCTAAGGTTTTACTTACAGACACTTTTTCGATTTTATCTTCCGCGTGCGCTTTTTTGCGAATTCCCGCAGTATCTACAAATACGTAAGTTTTTCCTTCGTGTTCTACTTCAATATCCAAAGGGTCCCGTGTGGTGCCAGGCTTTGCATGAACCACTGCACGAGGAGCGCCGTAAAGTTTATTTAAAAGAGTGGATTTGCCTACATTCGGACGTCCTATAATAGAGATCCGAATTGAATCTTTTTCATCAAAACCCAAATCGATTTCTTCACTTATTTCTTCCGGATCTGCGACAGATTCCGGGCGACTCATTCCCACAATAATTTCTTCTAAAAGATCGCTCACTCCCCTGCCATGTTCTGCAGAAACAGGAAAAACTTTCTTGAAGCCCATTTTATAAAAATCCGCCAAAAGATTTTCTTGGGAGGCATTGTCAATTTTATTTACCACTAACAACACTTCCTTGCCGGACTTCCTCAACTTCAAGCCCATGTCCCGATCTTCTTGGGTAAGACCTACTCTTCCATCGACCACCAAAACTATTTTTTGAGCTTCACGAATGGCAATTTCCACCTGTCTTCTCATTTGTTCGAAGAGATCCGAGTGAGGTTCTAGCTCGTAACCTCCGGTATCCACCAGGCGAAAATAATAACCAGACCAATCCGCAAGGGCATAATTTCGATCTCGTGTAATCCCCGGCTTATCGTAAACAATAGCGGTTTTGCGACCGAGCAATCGGTTAAAAAGCGTTGATTTGCCGACATTCGGCCGACCCACAATGGCAATAATTGGAAGCATAAGTCTATTTATACAAAATGTAATTTAAACTGAAGAAAATATTGTTCCTGTAAATTGTTTTTTAAAATCAAAACACGAGAAAAATGAATTCACTTCATTTTTTGAGTCACTTCGGAAAGGGGTGGCAGTGAATCCGCCGAAGGCGGATGATCGTTGGCGGGGAAATCACTTTATGGGTTTTCTCTGACAAGTATCCGAATGTGGCGGTGCAGGGATTCGAACCCCGGACACAACGGATATGAGCCGTTTGCTCTAACCACCTGAGCTACACCGCCAAACAACCTAGTGAAATAAGAAAATTTTACATCCTATCCACCCTCTTAAGATAAGAGGGGGTTAGGGGGCGTTATGAAAAAATCACAAATCATAAATTGCAACCACGGTTTTGAAAGTTCCCATGGCATTTAAAAAGCCTTTATCTCTTACCCAAAGGATCGAAAGAAGTTTGGGTTGGCTTTCCCAAGGCAAATCTGCCTTGATATTATCCGCAAAATACCCATCCACTTTGCGGGTACTATAAACTTCGCGCATGCCAATATCCTGCCAATGAAGTTTTGTAAACCATGTATTTTTCACTACAGGACGAGTTCCGATGATATCTCTCAAAAAATCATCATTTTTGGGTACAAAGATGGATCCATAACCGTCGCTACCCATCCATACTACAGGTTCTACATTAAAATAGGTAAAATCATTGGTGACTTCATTAAACATGTCGGTTTGCACCAAGCGCAGAAAATTGGAAGTTCCCCCATAACGTTCCGAGCTGGACCATTTTTTCTTAAACTTCTTACCATTGTCATCGATATCGTAAATTTTAAGATAACCTGAGGGAGTAAGGTAAAGAATTTCTTCTGGCTCACTTGAAACAGTCTTGAAAGATTTCACGCCATAAATTCCAACTTCTGCAGGTGCATTAAATTTTCCTGTATCTTTTAACTTACCATTTTCAACTTTCAACTGTCGAATATCATGATATTCGACAAGCTTTGCATTAAACCTTTCCCCCAAAATCGTAGGAACACCATTCCAAGTGAGTACCTTTACAACCCAAGGAGCATCTTTCACTACTTCTTTAAAATCATTTCCTACCATTTCAAGAACAATCGAAGCTGCAGAACCTCGATTAATATTTGAAATCAGAATTTCTTCTTTTCCATCGCCATTCACATCGATCGTGTAAACTCTTACATAAGCATCATTTTCACCGGCATCATAAGTATTTAAAAGGCGTAACTGCCCTTTTGTAAACTCATAAACATAGACATGCTTCAAATCAACGATCACAACTTCTTTTTTTCCATCTCCATTCACATCACCATAAGCAACACCCCTTCCCTGCATCGGCAAAATGGTACTCACCCATTTATAATCAGGAATTCCTGGGGCGCCGGTTTCACGAATTTCATCTTTTGAATTAGGAATCGCTTCTTGGGTTTTAACGTTGGCTTCTTTTACTTTTTTAGGCTTTTCCTCTACAGTCGGAGCAGAAGCTACAACAGGTATTGCTGCAACTACAGGAGCTGGACTTTCTTTAACGGGTTTTACTTTTTCAGGAGCTGGAGTTTTAGCTTCGACAGGTGTGGGTATTGCAACAACTGGCTGAGGAGTTTTCGATAACTCTCCGGCAATTAACTGGGAATGATTTGCCAGGGTTCCCAGCAAGGCATCCATGCTGCTTGCTGTACTTGTCAAAGCTGTGGCCTGACTTACATTTGACTCTGTGTAGACCCGGCTGAAAATTTGAACATTGGATCCTACCTTAATAATCGAACCAGCCACCACAGCATCCAGACGATCCTTTTTGATAATTCCGGAGATTCCTCTTTTCTTGATTTCGTCTTCCGTAAAAGGAATCTCGATGACTGTATAGCCTTTTGTTTGAAGAGAAGCCGTGAGAGATTCTTTCACAACTTTTTTCAAATAATCGACATTTTCACCACTTGCCACGTCATACAAGGTCAAACCGATACGTCGATCTGCCGCATGAAGGGGAATGGAAATACAAATTAAAAAAAGGACTAAGCCTCTGAGAATTTTGGATATTTTCATGAGGCGCTTCGATTATCATCGAATGCTTTGAAGGGCAAGGGAGAATTATGGGTTTTCATGGGGAGAATTGAGTAGAAACTTCTTAATAAACTCATCCAAATGTTCCCCGTCCAGCACAGACTCTGCATCCCCCACCTCGTAATCCGTACGATGGTCTTTTACCATTTTATAAGGATGCAACACATAAGAACGAATTTGGCTCCCCCAAGCATTGTCCTGTTTGTTTTCTTCGATTTCTTTTTGTTTGGCGCGTTTCTTTTCCAGCTCTGCTTCATATAAGCGCGATTTCAAAATCTTCATTGCCACTTCACGATTCTGATGTTGACTGCGCTCATTCTGACATTGAACTACAATCCCGCTGGGAATGTGCGTAATACGAACAGCCGTTTCATTTTTCTGAACGTGCTGTCCCCCTGCTCCTCCTGCGCGAAAAGCTTCAAACTTGATGTCATCCGGCTTAATTTCAATCACAATTTCATCATTGATGAGAGGATAAACAAACATCGAGGCAAAAGAAGTGTGTCGGCGTTTATTTGCATCGAAGGGAGAAATCCTTACCAAACGATGAACTCCCACTTCCGCTTTCAAATAACCAAAAGCATAAGAACCTTCTACCGTAACCGTGACACTACGATAACCGGCCCCATCACCGTGGGTAAAATCAACAATTTCTGTTTTATAACCTTTTTTTTCACAAAAGCGTAGATACATGCGGAGCAACATGGCTGCCCAATCACAAGATTCTGTTCCACCCGCTCCCGCGTTGATCGAAAAGACCGCAGAACAGGCATCTTCGGGTTCGGAAAGCATGGTTTCAAACTCGGCTTGTTCCACTTCTTTCTGGATTTTTAAAATTTCACCTTGAACTTCTTCCAAGCTTTTTTCATCAGAAGATTCCGTTGCTAGCTCAAGCAAAACCTGAGCATCTTCAATCAGACGAAGGCGTTCATCATGTTTTTTGATGAGTTCTTGTAGCAGGTTTAATTCTTTGGAAATTTTTTGGGCTTTTTGGGTATCGTTCCAGAAATCAGGTTCTTGAGAGATGTTTTGAAGTTCAGCCAGTCGATCACGTTTGACCCTAAGGTCAAAGACGCCTCCCGATGGCATCCATCTTATCTTTGAAGCTTTGTAATTGAGTCGTTAGTTCTTTAGACATATTTACTCTCTATGAGATGTCGTCATTCCCGCAGAAGCGGGAATCCCCCTAATGCAAGTGAGATCCCGGTTCAAGGCCGGGATGACGTCCTATTAAACTCAATACAATTAAAAGCCCCGAAAAAGCAATACAAGTATAAGCAAAAATATCTCCGTGTTGAGAATAAAAAGAAGGCACGGTGAGCAAAGGAACCTGATCATAAAGTATCCTCTGCTCAAAACTGGGGAGAAGCCCCCAAATATTTCCGGCAGCATCAAAGCTGGCAGTCATACCCGTATTGGTTGCTCTTACCAAACTTCGACGATTTTCAATGGCACGAAAAGTGGAAAAACTCAGATGTTGAGGAAGTGCGGAAGAGTCTCCATACCAAGCATCGTTCGTAATATTCACCAACAAATTTGCCCCATTTCGGGTTAAGGTTTGAGCAATAGAAGGAAAAATATCTTCGTAACAAATTAGAATCCCCATTGCCGCATTTCCCGACTTCAAAAGATTATATTCCGTACCTCGAACAAACTCTCCCATCTGACCCGTAAGTTTCCCGATAAAAGGAAGAATTTCCTTCAGAGGAATATATTCACCATAGGGAACCAAATGATGTTTAAAATAAGCTCCCGAAAATTGCGCTCCTGGCTTGATCAACAAAGCGGAATTATAAACAGGATAATCAATAGGGGTATAGAGTGTAGCGGGAGGCAAGCGTCCTTTATTTTCATAACTCACAGATCCCACCAAGATATCTCCCTCAAAAGAACCCACATATTCAAAATCTTTGGGTTGATCGAGAGCAATTTCATAAGGGAAAGATGCTTCCGGCCAAATTACAAGTTGAACAGCTTTTTCTTTTTGAGAGAAAGCTTCTCGGGTCATCTTTTGATAAATTTTCAAAATATTCTCGGCTTCTTCACTCAACCATTTCTCATCCTGAGGGATATTTCCCTGCAAAAGAGCGAGGCTAAAATGAGGGGAATTTTTTGAGATGTTTTCGATTCCAGATTTACGTTTGCTTCCATAAACAAGACTCAGCCCCAGAAGCAGAAAAACAAATATAATTTTCACCACACTTATGTTTGAAAAACATTTATTTTGAAAAGAACGAATGAATTCAAAAATTCCCAAATTCGCCCATATCAACAAAGCAGTCACTCCATAGACTGCAAACAAATCAGAAATCTGAATTAAATTTAAATTTTTCCATTGGCTATATCCTGCTTGAGCCCAGGGAAATCCTCCCAAAGGCCACTGGGTACGACACCATTCCAGTGCCACCCAAAAAACAGGAAGCGTCCAAAAAACGGGAATCGAAAGGCGTTTTTCCACAAAACGGGAAAACACAAAAATCACACTGAGATAAGTCGCCAAAATGCAGGCAAGGATTAACAAGACAAGAATCGAAATGGCGGGATCCAAATGGCCATAGCCGTGCAAGGCATTATACAACCAATATAAAGTTCCGAGATAAAACAGAAAGGCAAAGAAAAATACTTTTCCAAAAATTTTGGATTCATTCTTGTGTAAAACTACCCAAAAAAGAGGAACATAAGAAACAAAGGCCAAAAAACCCAAATCAGGTAATTTCCATCCTCCCAAAACCACAGGATGCGAAAGAATGCTTAAAAAAGCGGCGATCAATAGGAAAATAAGAGTACGACTTCGTGTCATAACACTTTCTGGAGAATTTCTTTTTCTAACCTTTGCATGATTTTCGCTTCTTTTTCTGACTTTTCATGATCATAAGCTAATAAATGAAGTGTTCCGTGGATGATCAAAAAGAGAAGCTCTTCTTTAAAATCTACATCATGCTCTTTTGCCTGTTTTCGAGCGGTGGGTAAAGAGATAATCACGTCTCCCAAAAATACATTCCCTTTTCTTGCCTTCTTTTTTTCATGCAAAGGAAAAGACAAAACATCTGTGGGCTTGTTTTTCTTTCGGTATTGAGCATTTAGTTTTTTGATAAAAGGATCTGAAACCAAGGTAAGGTCCAGATCAATCTCTGGGACTTTTGTTGCACGAATAATTTGAGCCAACTTTTTTTTTAAGCCAAGGAAGAGATATTTGAATGCGGGATTTATTTTGAATGATCAATCTATTTCACCACTTCAAGTTTTTTGATGGGAGCCATGGTTTTATCTTTTTCTTCCATTTCAGGATATTCAATTCTTTGATGGTAAATACCGATCAAAACTCGTGCAAAGCTGTCTGCAATCGTTCTCAAATCTCTCAAAGTAAGATCACACTCTTCTAATTGTTCTTCTGCAAAACTTTTATTGATAATCTTTTGAACCATTGCTTGTATTTTTTGTGGATTTTTTTCCGGCATGGATCGGACTGCAGCTTCCACCCCGTCGGCCAACAAGAGAATGCCCGCCTCTCTTGTTTGAGGTCGCGGCCCCGGATATCGATAATCTTCTTCTTTGACACTTTCCTTATCCGGACTCTCCTGTTCTTTCGCCTTATTATAAAAATAGGTAATCAACTTGGTTCCTTGATGTTGGGGAATCATGTCGACAATAATTTTGGGGAGTTTGTATTCTTCAGCCAGTTGTATTCCGTCTCTTACGTGAGAAGAAATGATCGAAGCACTCGTGGCAGGAATGAGTTTGTCATGTCGGTTCTCTCCCCCTTGCTGATTTTCAATGAAATAAAGAGGTTTTTTCATTTTTCCCACATCATGAAAGTAAGATCCCACTCTTGCTAAAATGGGATTTGCTCCAATTGCCTGTGAGGCGGCTTCCGACAAAACAGCCACCAACTGGCTATGATGATAGGTGCCCGGGGCTTTTACAATCATTTGTCTCATTAAAGGGTGATTCAGGTTTCCCAACTCAAGAAGCTTGATATCCGTAGTATAGCCAAACAACATTTCTACAATAGGGGTATAAAACAAAACGAACAAGGCAGTATTCATCCCGCCCAAAAATCCTAAAACAAGATTCGCACTCAAATCCAAGAGCGTCCAACGTTCTGTGATTGAAAAAACTTCGATCATTTTAATGGAAAAAATCGTCAGAACATTTACCAATCCGGTATAGACTCCTGCTTTTAAAATTGCGCTACGACGGTCTGCGTAGGCAATCGAACCTGCAGCGGCAATGGATGAGATAAGGAAATAAATTGAAATATCGATATCTGTCTTTAAGAACAAACCACTCAACACAGAAGCGATGACTCCAAAAATGACAGCGCTTTCAGCATTCAAGATCAAGCGGGTCAACATGGCTCCGGCGGCAACTGGAATGGCATAGTAGAGCGATTGAACTTCAATTTCAAAAGGCAAACTATCATGAAATGCAGTTGCAGCTGCTGCAAAGAGTCTTACAAAAACAAGAATGGCAATAAGATTTGCGAGCATGAAAATGGCATCGGTTTTGGTGGGTTTAAATTTTCGAATAAAACGTGCCGCAAAGGTATAAGTCACCAGCAACAAAAGAGTGACAAAAAGAAACGTGCCACCGAACTTAATTCCAAAACTTGTTTGTCTTTTTTGTTTTTGAATGGATTGCAACACCACCAAATGCCAAGGCTCATAACGGGAGCCACTCCGGATAATCGACTCTCCTGCCTGCATTTTGATAATCACCGGCTTTACATTAGCAACTGCCCTTGTTTTTCGAGATTCTGTTTCAGAAAGGTTATAAGTTAGATTAGGACGAGCCAGTTTCGCTGCGATTTGTCCCAAAGTTTCAATGTTAATATTTTTTAAAATGCTTAAGACATAAGAAATATTTTTCTTTGCTCGTTCCGACATGTCCAGCCTGATATCATCTATCGATTTAATAAGATTCAGATTGCGTTCAATGACTTCATTGTCTCCTGAAGTGATTCGAACTCTTCGGATGGCAATGGCTCTTTCATCGGTCTTTGGAAGCAAATTCGGGTCATCCACAATATAACCGGTCATGACTTTTTGAAGCAAATTTCGGATAAACAATTCTGCCTCAATACGATATCGAACCGCATACAACTGCTTCCCTTCTTCATCACTTAGGGAAATCCCCGAATATTTTTCAAAGAGATCTTTTAGCTCTTCTACGCCTGCCTGTGGATGCTCATTCAAAGCCAAACGGACTTTAATGAATGCATCCTGAACATGTTTATCAATTTCAGATCCCAGAGCCTCGTCGTAGTCGTAAAGGAGCAAAACGTTTTTCAAGGCATCTTCACGGTTTTTTTGTGTCGATTTCTCATCGACGATTTCATAGTTCTGGTCTGCTTTTATGTCTTTGGGGGCGACAAAACCAACACGCGCATAGGTGGGAAGAGTATCTACCTGAAAGGACAGCAAAAGACTTATCAGCAAGCAACCTAAGATAAACAAAAGCCAAGCCATTGCCGGAGAATGGTAAAAGTTTTTCCAGCCTGCGAAATCACTTCGATGCCAGACACCAAAAACACTCTTTCTAGAATCACTCGAGTGTGTATCCATACTTTTTTATATCTTTCCTCATTATTTTGTTGCTGCAGCTTCTCCGCTTGCAATGATGTAATATTCTCTACGAGAAACCTTGTCATCAAAATCAAAAAACACAATTTCTTGCCAATTTCCAATTTGCAACTTTCCTTCTGCAATCGGAAGGACTACAAACTGTCCAACTTTTTGTGCACGAATATGCGCAAAGCTTCTTCCACTTCCCGAACGTCTGTCCGGACGTTTTTCGTTGTTTGCAGGGACCTGTGTTTCAATCCATTTTTTATATTCTTCGTAAAGATTTGGATCGTTTTCAAGAATGGCAACTGCGGAAGTGGCATTAGGAACGAATACCTCAACAAAACCAAAAGGCAAGGCAGATTCTGATACCGTTTTCCTCACTTCAAAAGTGATAGGAATGGCATCCGTTGAGGAGCTTACATTAACATATCCTTTACGAAAAAGTCCCATAAAAGGTTAATCATAATATAAAAGAATAGATTGTCGCAAGTAAAGCTTCTTCAAATCCCCTAAGCCCTTGACTTCTCAAAGCTCTCTGTTACAATTCTTCAAATTTATTAAGGAGGGTTTCCCTATATGAAAAAAGTAATCGTTAGTGCAGTAGCAGTTCTGAGTATGAGTGTTGTCAGTTTTGCCGCTTTAAAACAAGCTCAGGCAAAGCATGATCCCAAGGATGATTTCCCCAGCTGTACCCATAAAATTCCTGTCGCCGTAGATCGTTTCAAGACAGAAAATATCTCGGTAGGTTGGTGGAACAATGATGTTGCCTTGAACTCTCGAGAAGTTGCGGTAGATGAACTCGTGAACTCTGGTTGTTTTACCGTTCTGGAACGTGAAGACGGATCCATGGCTCCTGTAGGTGTAATGAACGAAAAAGCCTTGGCTCGATCGGATGAAGCTCAACCCGGAGCAAAGGCAGCTCGTAAACGTCAAATGAAAACTGCTGAAAACTTGGTTAGCTTTGCCCTCACCGGTTTCAGTAAAGGTAATGAAGGAATGCAAATCGGTGGTCTCGGCGGTGCTGGGGGTGGTTTCGGTGGTTTGGGGGGTGGTTTCAATAAATCCGAACTCAATCTTACTTGCAAAGCTTTCAGTACTTCAACGAGTGAAATTCTTGCCTCTGCCCGTGTAAAAGTAAGCGCAACCGGTTTTAATGTAGGTAGCGGTGGTGGTGGATTTGGTGGCGGTGCATTTGGAGTGGGCGGACTTGGATATTTCAAAGAATCCAAAGTAGGTAAAATGATGTCCGACGGTATTCATAAATGCGTCGTTGAAATGGCAAAAGCAATTCACTAATTTTGCTAAAGCTTTAAATAAAAAAGCCTTCTGTCTCTGACAGAGGGCTTTTTTATTTTGAATTTAATTTTTCTTGGGAGTTTTTACCTTGTAAGGTTTTAAGAGAGGTAAATACTTTTCATAAACTTCAACCTCTACCCTCAAACCTTCTTCCGTATAACTTTTTGCAAGAATACGAGAATGTTGGTGAAGAAAGGCAATTAAGGAACCGTCTTTATAGGGAATATGAACAGTGAGTTTTTTATTACCTTTTGAGATTACCCGATCGAGTGTGTGCAAAAGCTCTTCAATGTTAATGCGCTTGTTGGCGGAGACATAAATCTTCCCTTTTTCAGGCTTCACACTCCCACCGGTCAAATCGATCTTATTATAAACTACAATCATGTCTTTTTTGGAAAGACCGATTTCTTTTAAAACATGATGTACCATTTGAATCTGATCTTTTTTGAGAGGATGTGAAACATCAATTACATGAAGTAACAAATCAGCCCCTTCAATTTCTTCAAAGGTAGCTTTGAAAGACTCTACCAAGGCGTGGGGAAGCTTGCGGATAAATCCTACCGTATCGCTCATCAATATTTCGCGGCCACTCGGCAATTTAACACGTCTAACAGTGGGATCCAGGGTTGCAAACAGCTTGTCTTCAACCAACACCTCCGCTTTGGTAAGGGCATGAAACAGGGTTGATTTGCCGGCATTGGTATAGCCCACCAAAGAAACGGTAGGAATCGGCACAGACAATCTTTTTGCTCGGTGAAGTTGACGGGATGCTTTCACACTTTCCAGTTCTCTGCGAATCCGGGTAATTTTTTCACGCAAACGCCGGCGATCCACTTCCAGTTGGGTTTCACCGGGACCTCGCGTGCCAATTCCCCCGGTTTGGCGAGACATGTGAATCCCCTTCCCTACCAGTCTCGGCGCCAAATAAAGATTTTGAGCCAGCTCCACTTGAAGCTTCCCTTCTTTAGTGCGGGCGCGTTGGGCAAAAATATCGAGAATCAAACCGGTTCTATCGACCACTTTCTTTTTGAGTATCTCTTCCAAATTTCGGTGTTGAGTTGCGGTGAGATCTTCATCAAACAGGATCAAATCACATTCTTTTTCCTGGGCCACACGCTTAATTTCTTCTACTTTTCCACTTCCTAGAAAAGTAGCCGGATCAATACGCTTCAAGTCCTGGCTCACAATCGCCACCGCATGAGCCCCTGCACTGTAGGAAAGATTTGCAAGCTCTTCGAGGGATTCTTGAGCTTCTCCTCGGGATTGACCTGGAAGTTGAACGCCCACCAATAAGGCTCGTTCCGCATTTTTGTGACTATGTTGATAAGGTAATAACAATAAGACCTCTTTGTTAAGAGTCTAACATAAAAGAAACTTCCGTTCCAAGCAGGCTCTGGATTTCATTTTGGATTTCAGGATTCCACTGGGTTTCGAGTTCGCGGGGAAGTTTTAAAACAGTTTCCTTTTCTTCAGGATTCACCAAGTGAAGATAAACCGGCGTGTTCCCAGGATAACGGGATAAAATCCTTCTAAAGTCTCTCAGCTTATTCTCACTCAAAGTTTCATAGGCCATACGAATACGTAAGGGTTGAATTTTAAAACCTGCAGACATTTTGAGCAAGCTGACTTGAGTTGCAAGCAACTTCGCGGATTCTTCTGCGGCATCCACCTCTCCTTTGAATAAAAGAGGTTCGTCCATTTTTAGCAGATTAGAGGAATTTTTATAGACATCCGAAAACACCACTACTTCCAAATAACCTTTAAGATCTTCCAAAGTCACAAAGGCCATTCGATCACCCTTTTTGGTAATAATTTCTTTAATTGAACTTACCATACCGGCGATGGTCACTTCACTTTCGTCGGCTGCCTCTCGAATCGTTTGGGTGTCTACACTAGCCAAGTTCTGCATCACATCTTTGAAGTCTTCTAATGGATGTCCTGTAATATAGAAACCTATTGCTTCTCTTTCCATTTTCAGTTTTTGGGATTCTGGCCATTCCAGAATTTTAGGAATTGCAGGCAACATGGCTTGGGGGCCTATCGTGGCAAAAAGGGAGTTTTGCCCCCTTTCCTGATCTCTTTGTTGGGCGGCTGCATGATCTATCGCTGCATCCAGAACTCCCATTCCTTGTGAACGATAAATCCCCAAATTATCAAAGGCCCCGCATTTGATCAGCGATTCAATTACCTTTCGATTTACTCGCCTCAAATCCACACGTTCACAGAAGTTAAAAAAGGAAGTAAAACGCCCCTCTTTTTTTCTAACTTCAATAATACTATCAATGGCTGCATCGCCCACGTTTTTCACCGCGGCCAAACCGAAACGAATTTCCTTATCATTTAATACTGAAAAATAACGGAATGATTCATTGGCATCAGGTGGCAACACGGAGATCTGATGATTTTTTAAATCACTAATGTATTCCAATATTTTATCTGTATTTCCCATTTCGTGAGTCAGTACGCTGGCCATATACTCTGCAGTGTAATGGGTTTTTAAGTAGGCTGTCTGATAAGAAACCAATGCATAAGCTGCACTATGCGACTTATTAAAACCGTACTCCGCAAATTTGGACATTAAATCAAACATGCGTTCTGCTTTTTTAAGAGGAATTTTATTTTTTAAAGAGCCATCCACAAAACGCTCTTTCTGCTTGGCCATTTCTTCCGGTTTTTTCTTACCCATGGCCCGTCGCAACAAATCTGCTTCTCCCAGCGAGTAACTCGCCATTACCGAGGCAATTTGCATGACTTGTTCTTGATAGAGAATTACCCCGTAAGTATCTTTCAGAATGGGTTCCAACTCAGGCAACTCATAGGTAATTTCCGTTCGTCCATGTTTGCGATTGATAAAATCGTCCACCATTCCGCTGCCCAAAGGACCGGGTCGATATAAAGCCACCAAGGCCACAATATCTTCGAAGCATGAAGGTTTTAACTTCGTGAGCAGATCTCGCATGCCGGAGGATTCGAGTTGGAATATTCCCATTGCATCTCCGGAAGAAAGCGTTTGATAAACTTTTGCGTCATCCAGGGGAATGCGATTGATATCGATTTCAATTCCTCGCGTTCGTTTTACAATTTTGAGGGCATTGTCAATGACTGTAAGTGTTTTAAGACCCAGAAAGTCGAATTTCACGAGGCCGATCTTCTCGACATATTTCATGTCGAATTGGGTCACGACTTCCTCTTTGGATCCACGATACAAAGGAAGAAAATCGGAGAGTGGACGGTCTGAAATCACAACACCCGCAGCATGGGTTGACGCATGACGGGTTGTGCCTTCCAAGGCACGAGCAATTCTCATTAACTGCTTTACCTTGGGCTGAGAATTTTCCATCTCATTAAATTTAGGCTCCTGCTTTACTGCTTCTTCGAGAGTAATATTCAAAGTATTGGGAACCAACTTTGCAATTTTATCCACATCTCCATAAGGCATATCCAGAACACGTCCCACATCTCGAAGGACTGCCTTGGCTTTCATTTTTCCGTAGGTGATAATCTGGGAAACGTTTCCATATTTTTTTTGGACGTACTCGATCACCTCATCGCGGCGATTCATGCAGAAATCGATATCCATATCCGGCATGCTGATACGTTCCGGATTCAGGAATCGTTCAAAAAGAAGATTGTAGGGAATCGGATCAAGATCGGTAATCTTGATACAATAGGCCACCAGACTTCCTGCGGCCGAACCACGCCCAGGACCTACAGGAATATTTTGTGATTTGGCAAAATTAATGAAGTCCGCCACAATCAAAAAATAACCTGCAAACCCCATACTGTTGATGGTCTTGAGTTCAATTTCTATTCGTTCTTTGTATCGTGCTTTTTCTTCTTCAGCCTTTTCGCCCCAAAAGGCTGCAATTTGAGGCCAGCGTTCCTCAAAACCTCGCAAAGTTTCCTTATTTAGAAAATCTTCCAGGCTTTTTGCATTCTCTGGCAAAACAAATTTGGGGAAGTAATAGGTATTAAAATCAAAATCAAACTGACAAGCATCTGCAATCTTACGGGTATTCTCAAGAGCTTCCGGATAATCTGCAAAAAGTGCCTGCATTTCTTCGGGAGATTTCAAATAGAATTCGTCTCCATCGTAAGAAAGACGATCTTCCTCCTTGAGAGTTCTTCCAGTTTGAATGCAGAGCAATGCCTCATGAGACTCACGGTCTTTTTGCTTTAAGTAATGAACATTGTTTGTGGCTACCAAAGGAATGGAAAGTTCTTTTGAAAAATCAATCAAAGCCTCGTTCACCATTTTTTCATGAGACAAGCCGTGATCCGTCAGTTCTAAATAAAATCGATTTGGGAAAATTGCAGCAAGCTGACGTGCTGAGTTTTTGGCTTCTTCCAAATTTCCTTCGATAATTTTTTTGGGAACTTCCCCCTTGCTACAACAGGAAAGGGCAAAAAGACCTTTTGAATATTGCTTTAAAAGTTCTTTATCTAATCGTGGTTTATAATAGAAACCTTCCAAATAGCTTAAACTTAATAGCTTGCAAAGATTACGATAACCTTCCTGGTTTTCGACGAGCAAAATCAAATGAGCGAGATTTGGATCCATTCTTTTAGAATCACGATCCAAATGAGATCCTTTGATCAGATAATAAACTTCGCATCCCAGAATGGGCTTTATCCCCTCTTTCTTTGCTTTTTCATAAAATTCTACTGCCGCGAACATGTTGGCATGATCGGTGAGGGCCACTGCATTCATCCCAAATTTCTGCACTTGCTTGATCAGGGGTTCCAGCTGCGTAGCCGCATGTAAAAGGCTATACTGAGAGTGAACATGGAGATGAACAAAATCTTTAGGATTCATGATAGGTAATTAAATCCTATGAAAAGGTAACAGTATTTTCAAAGGGAAAATGTATTATCTTATGAAAATTTCATCCTAATTAGGGCTGAATTTTTATAATTATAAATGATAGCCTTGAAGAACCTTACTCCCACTCAATCGTGGCAGGAGGTTTGGAAGAAATATCGTAAACGACGCGGTTCACCCCTTTTACTTCATTGATGATGCGATTTGAAATTTTACCCAAAAGTTCGGGGGGTAAAGGTACCCAATCAGCGGTCATTCCATCCACACTGTTTACAGCACGAACGGCAATCACATTCTCGTAAGTTCTTTCATCTCCCATGACTCCAACGGTTTTAATCGGAAGCAAAACCGCGAAAGATTGCCAAATCTTGTAATACAAACCTGCATTTTTAATTTCCTGAGAAACAATATCATCTGCCTCGCGCAAAATATTTAAGGCAGGCGCATTCACCTCACCCAAAACCCGAATGGCCAAACCAGGTCCCGGAAAAGGTTGACGACCTATCAATTCTTCAGGAATTCCCATTTGTCGTCCCAACTCTCGAACTTCATCCTTGAAAAGCTCTCGCAAGGGTTCGATGAGCTTTAAGCCCATTTTTTCTGGCAAACCTCCCACATTATGATGAGTCTTGATGGTTGCAGAAGGACCTTTAAAACTTACGCTTTCGATCACATCCGGATAGAGTGTTCCCTGAACCAGATATTTTACATTCTTGATTTTAGCAGCCTCTTCCTCGAAGAGATAAATAAATTCATTGCCGATGATTTTACGCTTCTTCTCAGGATCTTCAATTCCCTTCAGCTTGGACAGAAAACGCTCCGTTGCATTCACATGGATGAGATGAATCTTAAAATTATCTCGGAAAAGTTTTTGAACTTTCTCCGCTTCATTTTTCCGAAGCACTCCATTATCGATAAAAATACAGGTTAGCAAATCTCCAACGGCTTTATGAACTAAAACTGCCGCCACAGTAGAATCCACGCCGCCCGACACTGCGCAGAGCACACGATTAGTCCCCACCATTTCCTGAATGCGTTCCACTTCCGTTTCAATGAAGTTGGCCATGGTCCAGTCGGCTTTACATTCGGCAATTTTAAAGAGAAAATTTTTAAGAATTTGATTTCCTTGTAAAGAATGTACCACTTCTGGATGAAACTGCACCCCATAGAATTTACGATCTGGATTTTCTACCGCCGCGAATTTGCAATTTTCAGAAGAACCCACCTCAACAAAACCTTCAGGAATGCGTACCACTTTATCCCCGTGACTCATCCAAACCTGAGAATCTGAGTTTACACCCTCAAAAAGCAAAGCCTGTTTTTGCAATTTTAAGTTCGCTTTTCCATATTCACGATGAGCACTTGCTTCAACCTCCCCTCCCAGCATCTTCGACATTAATTGCATACCATAACAAATTCCCAA
>CAYPXN010000015.1:0-5152 GCA_964414715.1 uncultured Pseudomonadota bacterium
GAAAACGGGTAAGCATGTAAATGGCGTGGATTATGCCACCAAGGTTCGTTTTTACGCTCAGTTAGTCCGCGATATTTTTCCCATGAGTTATGCCTCTGCAATTCAAGCAGCTAAAAAATTGGGCGTGGGAAAAACCTTGAGAGGTTTGAAAGTTTTGGATGTGGCTTGTGGTTCCGGGGCTTGGGGAATTGCCTTGGCTTTGGCAGATAAAACTACTCATGTGGTTGCGCAAGACTTTCCTGAAGTATTAGAGGTAACTAGTCAATATATAAAGAAGTTTAGACTTGATAACCAGTATGGTTTTTTGCCAGGTGATTTGCAGATAGTGGATTTTGGAACCCAGCAATACGATGCGATTTATCTGGGACATATTTGTCATTGTTTGGGAGAAAACGATTCTCGTAAATTATTAAAAAAATGTTACCAAGCGCTCAAACCCGGTGGACGTGTGCTGATTGGTGAGTTTGTTCCCAATGATCTCAAAACCGGAGATCAGGTGAGTCTGCTTTTTGCCCTTCAAATGCTTTTGGATACTCCTTATGGAGATGTTTTTAGTGTGAAAGAGTTCAAGCGCTGGTTGGGTCTGACCGGTTTCAAAAAAGTCAGCGGATTAAAACTCGTCTTTCCCGCAAGTTTGGTGGTGGGAGTGAAGTAGGGGGCACCTCTTTAGTCGGAGGCTCCGTACTAAATAATTTATTCGTTCAACTCCTCAAAATTTCTATATCCCATTCTCCGTAAAATAATTTTTTTTCGATTAAGCGCGCGACGGCTCCATTGACTGGTATAAAGTGCTGGGTTGGGAATGATGGCAGCGAGGTAAGCGGCCTCGGGTGCTGTAAGGTTAGAAGCATCTTTTTTAAAATAAAATTGGCTGGCGGCTTGGGCCCCATAAATCCCTTTTCCCCATTCGATGATATTTAGATAAATTTCCAGGATTCTTTGTTTGCTCAGGAGTTTTTCCATCAAAAGGGCAATGAGGATCTCTTTCGCCTTGCGCCAAGGATTTTTAGAGGGTGAAAGATAAAGGTTTTTGGCAAGTTGCTGGGTAAGAGTGGATCCTCCTCTGACAAGTTTTTTCTTTTTAAGATTGAGCTCGATGGATTCTTTGATGGCCTCGGTATCAATTCCTTCATGTTCAAAAAAAGCGTCATCTTCTCCGATCAGAACGGCTTCCTGAAGATTTTTGGAAATTTCAGGCAAAGGTTTCCAGTTTTGCTGGAAAGGACAAGGATTGTTGCAGGTTTTGAGATAGCGTTGGATGAAAGCGCTAGTTTTGGGATTGTGGTAGGCAAGGGATGAAACTTCGAGGAAAATACGTCCAAAGTCGATCAGGATAAAAAGGATAAAAAAGGCGAACGTGAATCCAATCCAACGCCGTAAGCGTGGTTTTTTAAATGCAGTCTCTGTGAAAGAAGTATTCTTCATACAATTCGATCTCTTGCCTTTAAAATAATAGTTATGCTAAAGGCCAGCATCCTTATATAATAGATAGGCTCTTTTTCCAACTTTAAGCTCGGAAAATGAAACAAGATCACAAATCAGGAGATATATATGATAGCCGCGACCCAGATAAGACCCGGAATGTTCATTGAATTCGAAGGACAGGTATACCACGTATTGGAATCGATACATCGCACTCCCGGAAACTTGCGCGCTTTTATGCAAGTGAAGATGAGAAACATTCGTACCGGTAACCAAACAGAACAACGGTTTTCCTCTTTTGATAAAGTTGAAAAAGTAAATCTCGATAATCAAAAAATGCAGTTCCTTTATAAAGAGGGTGATGATTTCTTTTTCATGAACACCGATAACTATGAGCAGGTACAGTTGAATACCAATGAGTTGGGTGATGCGGCTAACTTCCTGCTTCCTGATGCCGTGATTCAGGTTCAATTCTATGAAGGAAAACCTGTGGGAATTGATTTACCCAAATCCATGGAGTTTAAGGTTATTGAAACAGAACCTTCTCAAAAAGGACAAACTGCCACTTCCAGTTACAAGCCTGCCAAAATTGAAACTGGAATTATCATTAAAGTTCCTCAGTTTATTAATGAAGGGGATGTGATAAAAGTGGATCCCACGACTCATGAGTATATGGAAAGAGGGAATAAGTGACAGCTGAATACTGTCATTGCGATCCGCCGTAGGCGGAGTGGCAATCCCCCGAGTGCACTTGTGAGATCGCCACGTCCGTGCGGAGCACGTCCTCGCGATGACAAAAAGTGTAAATTATGGCCAAAAGCTTCTACGAAATTTTGGGTGTTTCAAAAGATGCCAGCGATGAAGAAATTAAAAAATCTTATCGTCGTCTTGCAAAGCAATATCATCCCGATGTGAACAAGGGTGACAAAAAAGCAGAAGAGCGCTTTAAGGAAATTTCCGAAGCTTACGAAACTCTTTCCAATCCTGAAAAGAAAAAACAATACGATATGTTTGGAGCTGCCGGAGCTGGAGCGGGTTTTGATCCTTCCCAATGGGGAGCGGGCGGCCCCAATACCTATACCTGGTCCAATGGAGGGGGAGGCTTTGACGATCTTGGAGATATTCTGCGTCAGGCAGGTCGTGGACGTGGAAAGAAAAGTGGTCCCCAGTTTTCCCAGGAAGATTTTTCGAGCATTTTTGGAGATATTTTTGGGGCAGGTGGACGCACTCAGAGTAGTTATCAGGATTGGGGAAGACCCCGAGAAGATATTCCGCCCCAGCGCGGAAAAGATATGTACTATTCCATGGAGTTGGATTTCATGGAAGCCGCCAAGGGCACTACTTCAAAAATTTCCATTCATCGGGGCAGCAAGCTTGAAAAAATTGATGTGAAGATTCCCGCGGGTGTGAATAACGGTTCCAAAATTCGTTTGGCAGGAAAAGGGGAAACGGGACCGCGCGGGACGAGTCCAGGAGATTTGTATATTGAAATTAAGGTAAAGCCTCACCCCTTGTTTTGGCGAGAAGGGGAAGATGTTTACTTGGAAGCCCCCTTGAGTGTGGGAGAGGCTTGTTTGGGAACTTCTCTGCGTGTGCCGACACTCGAGGGTCATGCTGAAATCAAAGTGCCTGCCGGGACCGCTTCCGGTCAAAAAATGCGCTTGAAGGGAAAAGGTGTCGCGAGTGCAGACAAGAAAAGCCAGGGCGACATGTATGTGATGATTAATATTGTTCCTCCCAAAAGCCTGGATCATCGTTCCCAAGAACTCATTGAGGAATTTGAAAAACTTAATCCGCAAAATTTGAGAAAAGATTTTTGAACTTTTTTTAAGCCTTCGTCCGTGCTAAGTATCCAATATGTTATTTGCCCTCAAAAGAATCCTTGTGATTCTCTTTTTGTTTTTGCTTTCCACATCTGCGATGGCCGCTTCCCCGGTGAGTGTCGTGGAAGTTCAAGGGAAGCAGATCTCCGAATTTTTGGGAAAAGATATTTCCAAAATGAGTGTGCGTGTTTTTAAAGCGGGACAATGGAAAGCCATTCCTTTTCAGATTGATGAAAAAGCCTCCGATAAAGTTTCCAGCAAGAGAAGGTGGGTGCTCGAAAAGACCTTTTCACGTCGTACGGATTTGCCGAGCGGTGATGGGAAGTTGGATGAAGATGAAGTGCTACTCTTTATGGCAAAAGATATGGGAGAAAAAGCATCTAATGTTTCAGCTTTGGCAAGTCATGTGGAGGAAATGGGAGTGGGGGGCGCCTATGCCTATTTGTTTTATGAAGCGAAGCAGGAAATGAAGAATGAACAACGTTATGTGCGGTACAATCCGGATCAGGATGAAATTGATGCCCTCGGATACAAAAATCATTTTGCCAATTCACATGCCATTGTTCAGGATGAGTTGATTCCCAAGAATGCAAAATCAGGAAGTCCGGCAAATATTCTAGACCGATTCAGGGTGCGAATGCTTTTGGCTTTGAAAGGTCTTTTTGATGTGAATGTGGCGGAAGACAATATTACGTCTTTCAAAATTGGATACAAGGCGGGACCGATCCGTTTGATTCGTCGGGTCGCAGCATATAAAAGTTTGGGGCCTATTCGAGTGACTCCCAAGGTTCAAAGCGATTTCATGTTTTACCCTTATTATGTTCAAATTCCCACTCAGCTCGACACGCCTCTCGACGGAAGAAAATACCTGAATGAAAATTCGAAAGGTTATGCAGGTTTTGATTTCACACAGTTCTTTTATGGTGCAAAATTTTATTCCCAGAACAATTCCAATCCCGTGGTGATTGATGGATCGATGAGTAGTCAGGAAAAAAATCTCGTCACCAAAAATGTTACCTGGTGGGTGGCGACGGGAGACAAGGGAACCATTCTGGTAAAAATCAACTGGGATCCTGATTTGTTAAAGGCGGGTGTAAGCTGTGACCTCTATTATGTGGATGAGCAAAAAAGTCTCAAGCCTCCTGAAATGGATCCGGGTGAGGCTGTAGTAGGTTTTCAGATCAACGCGGCGGAAATTCCTGCAGGACATTACGATATTTATGTGACGCAGATTTTTCCTCCGCTTCCTTTTACAGTAGGTACGGAATCCACTCTTTTGAATGAATTGATTTTAAAGCCAAGTTTTTTACAGTTTTATTAACCTTCAAAGCCTAAAGGAGGGCTTCTATGAAAAGAAAGCTAATGATTGTGTCTGTTTTGTTTGCGTCACTGGGTTTGGTCCAGGGATGTGCAAAAGCAAGCAAAGAAACTTCTACTACAACAACGACAACGACCACTGCCACGACCGCAAAACCTTCTGCAGCTCCTGCAGCAGATTCCGTGGGAGTGCCTGAATGTGATGATTATATTAGCAAATATGAAAAATGTATTAATAGTAAAGTTCCCGAAATGGCACGTGCAACGATGAAGGCTGCCTTTGACCAAACTCGTGCAAGCTGGAAGTCTGCTGCAGCCACTCCGGAAGGCAAGCAAGGTTTAGCTGCTGCATGCAAGATGGCAATGGATAGCACCAAACAGGCAGTTGCTGCTTACGGTTGTGATATGTAATTTGTGTAAGGCTGTTTATGAATGCCCCGGAAATTAAAAATCCGGGGCATTTTTTTTTCTTACTTTTTTCCCGAAGACTTTTCATTGACCTTGGGTATTCCTTTTGTTAAACTTTCAGGCCAAAACTGAATTGTTATTATTTTCAATACATTTGTTTTTTATCTCTTTTTTTGTGGTTT
>CAYPXN010000016.1:0-14641 GCA_964414715.1 uncultured Pseudomonadota bacterium
AATGCCCAATACAATTCCCAGCACAGATATAAAGGGAGAAAGAATCATCAATAGTGCCCAGCCATATTTCGCTCTTAAATAAGGAAGCCAGGAAAAAAAGGCCAACACACAAAGCGGAATTCCACCCAACACGCTCAAAAATATGATCCAGACAAAGGGATTTTTTTCTGAACCAGGGGCATCAAACATGAACACCGAAAAAACCGCACATAGAAGCAAAGGCACAAAAGACAAACCCCACAAAATACTTCCTGTAATTAAAACTATCTTAGTTGGTTTTTGTCTCAAATCCATCCCCGCTTTCTTTTCTCAGAATTAGATTATTCCATTTTAGATTTTTTATACAACTTTTGAGAAAATTTTTTCTGTTTTTTTTGATTAAAGAACTTCAAATTTGCCTTAACTACATTAAACATCTTTTTATTTTCCTAACAAAATCGAGAAACACCCTCCTTTCAGGATTAAAACTTATTCAAAAAAATTCAGTTTATCTGAAGTACAAGAAATAAATTGCGGTGATTCTATGAAAAAATCTCTTTGTATTCTTGCGCTTCTTCTTTCGTCCTGCAGTGGCAGCTCGAACAATTCGAGCTCCAACTCGAGCCCAAATACAACAACTCTTTACAGCATTAGCGGAAACATTTCAGGCCTTGCAGGAACTCTTGTTTTAAAAATCAACACGGGAGACGAATTAACCCTGAACTCCAACGGAGACTTTTCTTTTCCTTCCTTATTAAATGATGGTTCAGATTATTCTGTCAGTATTATTCATCAGCCCAATCAACAAAATTGCGGCATTTCAGGAGAAAGTGGAAGAATTCATTCCGCCAATGTGAGCAATATAAAAATTACGTGTAGCAATTCAAACAACAGTTCCGGAAATACCCCGGATCCGAGTCCTAATCCCAATCCTGATCCTAGCCCTGATCCGAATCCAAACCCCAATCCTGATCCCGGCTGGACGCCTCCCACTAATACTTGCGCAGAAGGAGAGCGACAATTCGTGATCACGAATAATAGCAATCAAGAAGTTTGGTTGGGAATTGCGGCAGGAACGATGTCTTGCGCTTCCGATGCAGACTGTCCCACTTCCACCCTCGGTTCTTGTGTGGGAGCGGGTGGAGGCGCAGTAGGCGTGTGCACTTGTCCCACAGGTTCTGAATGCGGCTCTCTGGCTCAATGCAATTTCAACAACCATTTTTGTTTCTGGAATTTACCTTCCATGACCAAAGATCAAATAAATTTAGCTCCCGGTGCGGAAAGCAGCATTTGCTTTCAAGCTGCTGCAAATGGAAAAAATATTCAATGGAGTGGAAATTTGTTCGCCCGTACCGGTTGCGACAGTCAGGGACAAAATTGCAAAACCGGAGAGTGTGGCAGTTCAACTAACGGACCTTGTCCAACAGGAACCGGAGGAAATCCTCCCGCAACCCTTGCGGAATTCACTCTCACCAATCAAAGCAACTTCAACAATCCCATTGGCCCGGACTATTATGATGTAAGCATTATCAATGGCATGAATGTGGGCATTTCCATGTCTCCCATCTCAGGATCCTATGAAGCCAACAATTCTGATCCCTATTTTTGCCAAAGTCCTGGCAGCAGCACGGGATCTTCTCAACTTCCGGCTTGCAACTGGACTGTCAATCCAAGTGTAAGTGGAACAGATTACTCTACCCTACTTCGGGATGTGGCTCCGCATAGCTTTGGCACTTCTTGCCCGGATGGAGGCAGCCCCAATTATCTGGGTTATTGTAACTGTTCGACCGACTCCGACTGTTCTTCGCAAGGCTTATCATGCGGAGTCGCCATGAATGCTTCTGCTTCACAATTTACCAAAGTCTGCGGTTCTCCCGTGGGATGGTGGACTGCGGATCAACTCTGCGGTGTGAGTGACAACAGTTCTTCTGCACTCGCTCCGCTCTCTTGTTCATCCACGATTACCAACCATAACGGAAGCACGAGCACTTATCGGGATTTGCATCTTTGCACGGGAGTACAGAATGAATCTTGTTACAGCATAGGAGCCAGCGTGGATTGCTGTGGTTGCGCCACGAGTGCCGCTGCAGATAATGAGGCCTGGGCTTCTTCTCCCCTGGAATTTGGCGGACCGGATAATGGATGTTACAACAATAATCCTCAATGGGTTTCCATTGTGCAACCTTGGTTGGTCTTTCTCAAAAACGCCTGTCCAACCGCTTATACTTACGCCTATGACGATGCCACCAGTACCTTCACCTGCAAAGGAACAAGCAGCACAGGCGCTCCCAACTATCACATCAACTTTTTGCCGCTCCAATAAAACTAAGAGGAATGCGTGTTTGAATTTTTGGATGGAAAATGCTTTCCTTTTTTCTTTCGATTTCTCCAGCGATCCTTGAATCTTTTTTTCTTAGCTCCCTGGGGATGTTGCGACTTGCCATCTTGAGGAGGTCTCTGTGTATGAGATCGTCTTTCCTCTCTCTTTTCGTTTTTTCTTTCACTTCTTCTTTCTTCTTTTCGATCATTCCTGCGTTCTTCCCGGCGAGGAGGCAAATGAGATCTGGAGGTTTTGTTCGCCGCCTTTAATTGAGGAACTTCCACTCCACTCAGTTCGGGTAACTTTGAAATGGAAATTGTTTTGCGAATCAGTTTTTCAATATTGCGAATTTCATATCTCTGCTGGGGTGTTGCAAAAGAAACTGCTCTTCCCTTTTTCCCCGCCCGCCCTGTTCTTCCAATACGATGCACATAATCTTCGGAGTTGTCTGGCAAATCAAAATTCACAACAAGCTCGATATCATTCACATCGATACCGCGTGCGGCAATATCCGTCGCCACTAAAATACGATATCTTCCAGATTTAAAGCCGCCTAAAGCTTCGCGTCTCTGGGATTGAGAGCGGTTTGAATGGATTTCTGCCACCTTATGACCCATCATTTTCAGTACATGCGCAATCTTCTTCGCACCAAACTTAGTACGCGAAAAGACAAGCACGGTCCCCTGATATTCCTGCAAAAGCTTTTCAAGCAAAGAAAGCTTTGATTCCTGGGGAATGATAAAAATTTCCTGTTCTATCGCTGAAGAAGCGGAACCTGCCGGAGCCACCTCCACTCGAACGGGAAAATTCATATAGCTACTCGCCATTTTCACAATCGCAGGAGGCATCGTGGCTGAGAACAAAAGAGTTTGACGCTCACGCGGAACCGTCTTCAAAATCTGATTCAATTGGGGAGCAAAACCCATATCCAGCATTCGATCGGCTTCGTCGAGAACCAAAATTTTTACTTCTTCCAAACGAATGGTTCCTTGTTCCAAATGATCAATCAGACGTCCTGGTGTCGCAATGATAATTCTTGGATGACGACGCAAGTCCTGGATTTGTCCATACATCGACTCACCGCCGATCAAAACCGCAGACTTCATGTGAAAGGCATGTCCAATTTTATAAAAGGTTTCCGCCGCCTGATGGGCAAGTTCCCGTGTGGGAAGCAAAACCAAGGCTCGTCCCTTGCTATGATTCAACCTCTCCACGAGAGGAATACCAAAAGCGAGAGTTTTGCCCGTTCCTGTTTGGGCAATCCCCATGATATCTTTTCCACCCAGAGCCACGGGAATGGATTTGTTTTGAATGGGAGTGGGATGAATAATTTTCATCCGTTTCAGAATCTGCAACAACTGTGCAGAAATTTCCAAATGATCGAAGCCGGAGGCTTCTGTGGGAAGTATTTTGTTTTCCATGAATTCCTTATTCTTTCTTTGTTATCCTATTCATTCGAGGAAGGAAAAAACCGCCTGATTTGAAAGGAAGGCCTTTATCGCGGATCCTCCCAAAAGGTTGCTCAGCTTTTAACAGCCCCAAAATTTCAAAGACAGCCTTATTTTTTTTAGTTAAAATTTCCAAATGTTTTCAGAAGCCGCCCCTCCGACAAAAAAGAACCTTTTGCTGATTACCCTTGCTATTTACCTTTCCATCTTCTTGATTGGATGGTTAGATTTCATCACAGGACCCGACGTCGGATTTTCAATTTTCTATCTTATTCCCATTAGTGCTGCCGCATGGTTTTTGGGCCGGATTCATGCCATTTTCCTCTCAGTTCTTTGTGCACTGGTTTGGAGACACATGGATATCCTGGGTAATCATCCTTATTCGAACGTCCTGATCTCCTACTGGAATGCCCTTATACGCTTATTTTACTTCCTGATTACCACCTTTTTCATCGATTTTGTCCACCGACAAATCATCCTCAAAACCCAGCAACAACTCCAAATTACAAAAGAACAACTTCAACAACTGACCACCCATTTACAAATTGTCCGTGAGCATGAAAGAGAAAATCTTTCCCGAATGATTCATGATGAATTTGGTCATGAACTCACAAGTCTCAAACTCGACCTGAGCTGGATTGAAAGAAAACTACCCTCTCTTCCCTCTCAAAATGTCCAAGAAATCATGCAAAGACTTGAAGGAATGAAAAAACTTGTGGATTGCATGGTAAATCTTGTCCGACAAATCGCCACAGAACTTCGCCCCAGCATCCTGGATCATTTGGGTCTTGCGGAGGCCATCGAATGGCAAGCACGAGAATTTGAAAAACGCAATCTCATTCGTTGCGACCTGCAGCTTGATCCCATCCCTAATCTCAATCCTGATCGTAGCATTGCAATTTTCAGGATTTTTCAGGAAGCCCTCTCAAATATCAGCCGGCATGCGGACGCAACGCATGTAGAGATTCATTTGAAAAAGGACAAAAATAACCTTAGACTCAAAATAAAAGACAATGGCCGAGGAATTCAAAACTCAGAACTTGCCCGCACAGATGCACTGGGAATTATAGGCATGCGCGAACGCGCTACATTCTTGCAAGGGCAAATAAGTATTGAAGGCTCTCCTGGAAAAGGAACTGCACTCATCCTGGAAGTACCAGTAGAAAACGAGGGTTTATCATGATTAAAATTATTCTTGTGGATGACCATTCAATTTTAAGGGAAGGGCTTAAAGAAATTCTTTCCACCCAAGCCGACTTTGAAGTCGTAGGGGAAGCTGCAAACCAATCACAACTTCTTCCTCTCCTAAACCTGGAATGGGATCTCCTCATTTTAGACATTGGACTTCCCGGAGCCAATGGTCTGGAAATTTTAAAAAGCATCAAAAAGGATTATCCTCAAAAACAGGTTCTTATCTTGAGCATGTATCCTGAAGACCAATATGCGCTTCGAGCTTTAAAAGCAGGTGCTTCAGGATATCTCGTAAAAGAATGTGCGGGCGAAGAACTTGTCACAGCGATTCGCAAAATTTCAATGGGAGAAAAATATCTTCGAAAAGAAAATGCAGAACAGTTGATCTTCAGTCTCTTGAAGGACGATACAGAAGACCCCCATCAAAAATTGTCAGACCGTGAATTTGAAGTGATTCAATTGATCGCCTCCGGAAAAACCCTGAGCGAAATTGCAGAACAGCTTTCCCTGAGTGTGAAAACCGTCAGTACCTACCGTTCACGCATTCTCGAAAAAATGAACTTAAAGAGCAATGCAGAACTCACCCGCTATGCTTTTGAGAAAAAAATTGTGCAATAGTTTTCAGGAAGGCTGGCATTCCGGGCAGGGACAAATCTTGCGCAAATGGTCGTATGAGTAAATTCCCGTGTCATGCCCATCATTGAATCGAAAGTTGAGAGCATAATTTCCCACCGGTGCCGAAGCAACAATTTCCACAGGCTTGGACTGAAAAGAAGGAAGCTCAACTCCTCCATCCGGAGTTCTTTGCTCCACATTTTTACACATCACACAGGGACATTTTCGACGGAGGTAGGAAATTTCCAAGGCACTCCTATGTCCATCGGACCATTCGATATTAATGTAATTATTTTCACGTTTGATAGAAAGGGGTTTCATAATATTCACAACTCCTCCCAACCTCCTCTTAATCTTAAGAGGAGGGGTGTCCTTTAATTCCCCCCTCTTAGGATTAAGAGGGGGTCAGGGGGCGTTACGATCCTTTCGTAGTTTCTCATATCCTTCTAAAATCATTTTTTCCGTCGTCGCCCAATCGATGCATTTATCAGTCACCGAAACACCATACTTCAGCTGGCTCAAATCTTTTGGAATCGACTGATTTCCTTCGGCAAGATTACTTTCCACCATCATGCCCACAATTGATTCATTTCCTGCAACAACCTGATCAATCACCGCCTGAAAAACCTTGGGCTGATTTTTATGATCCTTGTTGGAATTTCCATGTGAGCAGTCAATCATGATTTTTTTACGAAGTCCTTCTTTCTCCAAAATTTCCTCGCAATGTTTTACAGACTCTGCATCATAGTTGGTTTTTTTGTTTCCACCCCGCAAAACCACATGACTATAAGCATTCCCCTTCGTACGAAAAACAGAAATACGCCCTTCCGGATCGATTCCCAAAAAATTATGCGGACTCAAGGCCGACTTCATTGCATTAACCGCCACTTCGATATTTCCATCGGTTCCATTTTTGAATCCAACCGGGGTCGAAAGTCCACTCGACATTTCGCGATGTGTTTGAGATTCCGTGGTACGCGCCCCAATTGCTGACCAACAAATCAACTCCGTAAGATATTGAGGCGTAATCGGGTCTAAGGCTTCCGTCGCGGTGGGCAAGCCCAGAGCCGTAATATCGAGTAAAAGTTTACGGGCAATTTTGATTCCTTCCTCAATTTTGAAAGAATCATCCATCTAAGGATCGTTGATCAAACCCTTCCAACCAACCGTGGTTCGGGGTTTTTCAAAGTAAACGCGCATGACCAGATAAAGCTTGTCCTTTACCTTGTCGGCAAGGGCTTTCAATTTTTCAGCATATTCATGGGCCGCCCTGAGATCGTGAATCGAACAGGGGCCAATGACGACAAACAGACGTTTATCTTTTCCATCCAATATATTCTGTATCACTTCACGGCCTGTCAAAACGGTTTCGATGCTCTTGGGCCCAGCCGGAAATTCTCGGTGAATCTCCTGGGGAGAAGCCAATAAGTGAAAGCTTTCAACATTCGTATTTTCGAGCTGTTTTCGAGTCATATAAATCCTTTATCCTGCTAGAACTCCCACTCTACAATGATCTGCCCAACAATGCAAATGCACATATTTAAAGGGTTGCAAGCCGAAAACAAGATGAATATACAGAGGGAGAAAGGAAAACCCTATGCCCATTCAACAAATCAGTCCCGATCAGGCTAAAAAAATCCTCGATGAAAACCCCAATGCTCTCTATGTAGATGTTCGTTCAGTAAGGGAATTCATTCAGGGACACGCGGTGGGAGCCATCAACATTCCCCTCCTCGATTTCAATGAAGAGTATGGCCAAATGATGCCCAATCCGGATTTTCTGAAAGTATTTGAAGCAAATGTTCCCAAAGATAAAGTATTGCTGGTCGGATGCCAGGTGGGAGGACGTTCCCAAAAAGCTTGCGAACATCTCGCCTCAAGTGGTTATACCATTCTCCATAACATCGTGGGGGGTTATGGCGGACTTCCCCAAGCACCTGGATGGAAACAACTGGGCCTACCCACGAACCAAGACAATGGTGAAGGAATAAGTTACGAATGACTAAAATCAAAATTAAAATAATCATGGTTCGACCGGGATCACCATGTCACACTTGGGACATCCTGAGGCTCTCGAAGGATGCAAGTGAATATGACCTCTAAAAACTCATTCAACACAAAAACTGAAATTAAAGTTCAAAATCAAAATTATGAAATTTTCAGTCTCAAAAAACTGGCTGAAAAAAATCCCAAGGTAAACCAGCTTCCTTTCTCCCTGAAAATTCTTCTCGAAAATCTTCTTCGTTTTGAAGACGAACGCTCGGTAAGAAAAGTGGACATCGAAGCCATTATCAACTGGGATGCCAAGGCCACTCCCACAAAGGAAATCGCCTTTCGTCCCGCACGCGTATTGCTCCAGGATTTCACCGGAGTTCCGGTTGTCGTCGATTTAGCAGCCATGCGCGAAGCCATTGTAAAATTTGGGGGAGATGCAAAAAAGATCAATCCCCTGCAACCTCTGGATTTGGTGATCGATCATTCGGTACAAGTGGATAGTTTTGCATCGCCAAAATGTTTTGCGGAAAAGGCCGCCTTAGAATTCGAAAGAAACCAGGAGCGTTACCGCTTTCTGCGTTGGGGCTCTAGTGCTTTTTCAAATTTCAGAGCCGTTCCCCCCGATACCGGGATTGTTCACCAAGTGAATCTGGAATATTTGGCTCCCGTTGTATTTACCCAAAAATTGGGACAAGCCTGCGATGGAAAAACCATTGCTTACCCGGATACCCTTGTGGGAACGGATTCTCACACTACCATGATCAACGGCATCGGCGTCGTCGGTTGGGTCGGGGGCGGCATTGAAGCAGAGGCTGCCATGCTGGGTCAGCCTATTTCCATGCTCATTCCTCAAGTGATCGGTTTCAAACTTCATGGAAAACTTCCGGAAGGAGCTACGGCTACAGATCTTGTTCTCACCGTCACCCAAATGCTGCGCAAAAAAGGCGTCGTGGGAAAATTTGTGGAATTTTATGGAAACGGAATTTCAGAATTGAGCTTGGCAGACCGTGCCACCGTCGCCAACATGGCACCGGAATATGGCGCCACCATCGGCTTCTTCCCCATCGATGAAGAAAGTTTGAATTACTTAAAGCTCAGCAATCGCGCAAACAGCGTGGATTTGGTTGAAGCTTATTGCAAAGAACAAGGACTGTTCCGCACAGCTTCCACTCCAGATCCTGTTTACACAGACACTCTCGAACTGGATCTTTCTAAAGTTGTCCCGAGTTTAGCAGGACCCAAGCGACCCCAAGATCGAGTCAATTTACCTGAAGTGAAAAAATCTTTCCTCGATAAACTTCCCGAAATGAGACCTTCAAAACCCTCTCTCCAGGAAGGAAAGGTGGAAGGAAGTAATTATTCCCTTCAAGACGGATCTGTTGTGATTGCGGCCATCACCAGCTGCACCAATACTTCTAATCCCTCCGTCATGCTCGCTGCAGGGCTCGTTGCCAAGAAGGCAGTAGAAAAAGGTTTAAAAAGCAAAGCCTGGGTAAAAACTTCTCTGGCTCCAGGATCAAAAGTTGTTACTGAATATTTAAATAAAGCAGGGCTTACTTCTGCACTGAATGAACTGGGATTTAACCTGGTCGGTTATGGTTGTACCACTTGTATTGGAAACTCAGGTCCTCTTCCTGAAGCCATTGGAAACAGTGTAGATAAAAATGATCTCATCGTGGCTGCGGTACTTTCCGGAAATCGCAATTTTGAAGGTCGTGTAAATCCTCACGTTAAAGCAAATTATCTTGCTTCTCCTCCTTTGGTAGTCGCTTATGCCTTGGCAGGCCGCATGGATCTGGATCTGCAAACAGAAGCTTTGGGAACAGACAAAGACGGAAAGCCCGTTTTCCTGAAAGACATCTGGCCTTCTCAAAAAGAAATTGCAGACACGGTAAATCAATCGGTCACCCAGGAAATGTTCAAAAAAACTTATGATGAAGTTTTCAAGGGAGACAAAAACTGGCAATCAATTCAGGTTCCTCAAGGTGAAACTTTTGCCTGGGATCCCCACTCGACTTACATCAAGCATCCTCCCTACTTTGAAGGAATGCAAAAAACTCCGGCGCCCATCCAAAACATAGTCAATGCACGTGTTCTGGCTCTGCTCGGAGATTCTGTTACCACCGATCACATTTCTCCCGCCGGATCTATCAAGGCTTCTTCTCCTGCAGGAAAATATTTGCAATCTCTCGGAGTAAAACCGGAAGATTTCAATTCTTATGGTGCACGCCGTGGAAATCACGAAGTAATGGTACGCGGAACCTTTGCAAACATTCGAATCAAGAATCTGATGTTGAATGGAGTGGAAGGGGGTTACACCTTGCATCTTCCGGATGGCGAACAAATGAGCATTTACGATGCGGCCATGAAATATCAGTCTGAGAAAGTGCCTCTCGTCGTTATTGCCGGAAAAGAATATGGTACCGGTTCTTCACGCGACTGGGCAGCAAAAGGAACCAACTTGCTCGGAGTAAAAGCCGTCATTGCGGAAAGTTTTGAACGTATTCACCGAAGCAATCTCGTGGGAATGGGAATTCTTCCTTTGCAATTCAAAGACGGTGATTCCGCAAAATTCCTGGGACTCACGGGTCATGAAAAAATTACCCTGGATGAAATTGCAGCAGGCTTGAAACCCATGCAAGAACTCACGATAAAAGCCGACGACAAAAAATTCAAAGTCATTTTGCGCATCGATACTCCAGACGAGATAGAATATTATAAAAATGGTGGGATTTTACAGTACGTCTTGCGACAATTAATTTGAAGTTAATTCATTATGAGTAATAAAAAAAAGGCCCGTAACATTACGGGCCTTTTTTTGTAATCTACTGTTTTTTCCAAACTATTCCATCACACGTCTACGGATCATCACCCAGAAACTCAGAAGTGTTCCAAAAATTAGAAGTGCAGATCCTCGAGCAGAATCTCCAAGACCTAAACTACAACCACTCCCTTCTGCGAAACCATTATTCCCCGCTATCACTGTTGCATTCGCAGTTAAGCTACTGCTTGAACCTGTATTCACAACTTGTCCGGGATCTACAATAGCCGTATTCGTAATGGTTCCGGCTGCATTCGCAGTGGCCACTACCGTCACTGTTACCGTCGCACCATTGGCAATCACTCCCAAAGTACAAGTAACCGTGCTCCCCCCAAGACATGTACCCTGGCTGGTACTTACACTTACATAAGTAAGATTAGAAGGAAGAGCATCTGTTAAAACCGCAACACCTGAATCATCAGGACCTGCATTCATCACTGTGAGGGTGTAAGTAATATCAGAACCCACTTCCACTGAAGAAACATTCGCAGTCTTAGTTAAACTTAAATTCGCTGTATCTCCCAAAAACCGAGCCACTGCAAACTCAGAAAAGAACCTTGCTTGAGATTGAACCGAGTCTACACTAGCTATTCTCCCTTCACCAAAATCTCCCACCGTTACAATTTTTCCATCTTTTTGTATGGCAATTCCAAATGCATCTGTAACAGTTGCAAAAGTAGTCAGTACCTGTCCTCCATTACCAAAAGAGGTATCAAGGCTTCCATCCGATTTATAGCGAGCTAATGTGATATTGAAATTATTATTATTTGTACCTGCAAAACCACCTACTACAATTTTTTCATTCGCTTGGAGAAGCATAGATGTGCCAAATACATCATTGGGAGAATAGGTTGTGCTTACATAACCACCCGTCCCAAAAGTAGCGTCAGGATTTCCTTGAGAATCACATCTAAAAAGACCCAACAAAATATTTGGCGATGTCCAAAGAGTTCCTGCTGCCACTATTTTATGATCAGACTGTATCACAACGGCACTTGCTTCATCATCCGTAGAGCCAGAAAAATTGGGAACCTTCAGCAAACCTGCAGTTCCAAAGCTTGAATCAGGATTTCCATCTTTATCATATTTTACTAAAGCAAAATTGGTAACAGAGGATTCTGTAGTATTTCCAGCCACCACAATTTTATCATCATCTTGAATAGCTATTCCACGTGCTATATTGTATGTATTAGGTCCAAAAGAGGTAAAAACAGTTCCATCTCCATTCGGTCCAAAACTATTATCCACACTGCCATTTGTATTAAATCTCATAAGAGCGATCATGCTTTGACCAATCTGATTAGCATATCCTGCCACAACGATTTTTCCATCGCTCTGAAGCCCTACAGCGTTAATCGAACTACTATTTACATTTAAAAACTGAGGTAACACCACATAGCCCATCGTATTAAAGTCAGGATCCAAAGCACCTTCTTTTGTATAACGAGCCAGGGAAAAAACATTACTGCTGATTATTTCGACCGTACTAAGAGAAGTACCTGCCGCAATAATTTTCCCATCGGGTTGTAGAACTGCTGCATTTGCTTGATCAGAAAGACTATTCAAAAAAAGAGGAGTTACTTCATTTCCACTACTATTCCCAAAACTAGCATCTAAAGAGCCATCCGTTTCAAAACGGGCTAATACATAATTACCAGAAATAAAACTTACATGCAGATTAGTAGGCCCACCCCCACGAGTCGACCCCACGGCAATAATTTTCTGATCATCCGGCTGAATCAGAACTGCGTTCCCACGACTAAAACCAGAATTAGCAATATCATCTGTCACCAAACCGGGAATACCACTGATAAGACCCGATGGATTAAAGGTGGCAGTATCCAAATCTCCCGGCGCTGCTTGAACATTCGAATAACTCAACAAAGCGCACAAGGCTCCCACAACAATGCTCATTTTCTTTTTCATTGTGTAAATTCCCCCTAATTAAAAATTTAATGGATAAAAACTAGCCCTTCCCATTCAAAAGAACCTAACTCAAAATAACATTTATTGAATTTATTCAATCAACTCAATTCTTTCTCCGCCTCCTTTCTTCTCCACCACAAAATGGTGAATTTCCCATTTTCCGAGGATTTTATCAGCCTTGAAATAGACTTCTGCTTTTCCTTTGGGACCTGAAACTGAATAATTAATATCAACCTCTTTTTTTACTCCACTGGAGTTATAACTCCCTCCCACAAAAAATCCCATTTGCAAAGGAGATCCCAACATTTCCTGGACCTGAGAATCGTTCTGAACTTTTTGAAAAGAAAACTGCACCCCTTCACTTTTCTTCATCAAATGAATCGTGAAGAAAAAAGTTCCCACCGCAATACAAACACTGACAATAAAAATCACAAAGCCTGCCCAGGCCCAAATTTTTTGAATGCGAATGAACTCCTGAACACTTTCCCACTTTTTATTTCTCCAAGCCCACTCTCTTCCCTTCACGCCCAAAACAAAGGGCATGAACCAACCCAGACAGGGAACAAAACATAAAAGTGCAACAAAAGTATTATTGAAAAGGCCCCAAATCCAGTTGAGAAAAAATGCACCCCAACTCCAACCCCTGATTTCTTCGGGAATCTGGGCCTGAGCTCCCATGCCTGATGTGTTTTCCATAATTCATCCCCTTATTCATGCTATTAAAAAGTATCAGAACAATTTTGAAAAAACTTTAAACCGCAAATAAAAAACAAAAATCCAAAAATGCTCGTGGAAGGATTTTAAAGTTTTGAAAAATTCGTTGTGATACTTTTTAATGTGTTATCTGATCAATTTTCGCTGCTAAAATAAAATCATTCTCTGACAAGCCCCCAATCGCATGCGTCCAGATAAATATATCCACTTTGTTATAATGAACCGAAAAGTCAGGGTGATGACCTTCCTGTTCTGCAATTTCTGCCATTTGGTTCACAAACTTCATCGCTTCGAGAAAATTCTTGAACTGAAACGTTTTATGGATTTTTTCTCCCTCTAAACACCAAGCTGAAATCTGTTTTAAAAATTCCTGAATTTCGGAAGAAGTGAGTTTTGAGACACCACCTTCGCAGGGAAGACATCGCTTTTGAGTAAGGTTTTTCATTCTTCACTCCATAAAGAAGAGTTAAATATTCTTGCAATGAGGATCAGCGTGTCTGAGCGAAACCTTTTAAGGTCCGAGTCGAGCGCCGGTCCGCCTCAGGCGGATTGGACCAGAGCGAGACGAGGACTTGGAGCCTCACGAGTTCTGATCCGAATGAAAGAATGTTTAACTCTTCTTTTTTAGATTCTTTCAGATTTTAGGAATATATTGTATCCTTTTTCATATGTCAGCTCCGAAAAAACCCATACGTGCTTGGCACTATTATATCGATGCGGAAGGAATATTTTGGCATGACGGCAGCGAATTGGATGACCCTGAACTGATTTTATTCTTTCTAAAAAACCTCAAAAAAACTCCAGAGGGAAAACTCCAACTCCTGTGTCAGGGAGAACTCTGTGAATTTGAATGTGCTGATGTCCCTTATGTGATCCAAAGCATCGATTTTCATGGAGATGAAATCCAGCTTCACTTTCAGGGTAATTATAGTGAAATCCTTGATCCCCATTCGCTGAAAGTCGGAAAAGAGAATGTTCTTTATTGTGAGGTAAAAAATGGGGAATTTTCTGCCCGTTTCAGCAGAAAAGCCTACAATGATCTGGCAAAACAAGTGGTAATCAATCCGGAAAAGAAATATTGTCTCAAGCTACAAAACAAACTTTATCCCATTCAAGGCATTTAAATGAAAAAAATACTTTATCTTGGCATTTTCTTTTTATCTCTCTCTTCTCTTCAGGCAGAGGATGCCCTACCTCTCCTTCTCGACTCTGCACCCAATCAAAGTTTCAACATTTTAGGTCCGGTTTCAGCCACCGAAAAAAAAGTGGAGGCGGCTCAAGATGAACTTTTACACCAAGCTCAAAAACTCAATGCAGATGCTGTTATCCTAAAAAATTGCCAACCCGGATCCATTCAGCGCAATGGTTTGAGTTGGTCGAAAGCCCAGGCTTCCTGTGAGGGTTTGGCGATTCAATTTAATTTAAAAAATCCCCCCAAACCCCCTTCTAAAGCTTCCAACAAAAATTAACTGAACCTTATTGAATTCGCACAACTTTTTTTAGCAATGGATGACAATGCCTCTCTAAAGAAACTAGAGGCTATTACAAATGAAATCGAATCTTTTGGAGCGTCGTGCACTCGCGTCTTCGCATTTGAATGAAGCGCAGCTTACACTAGACGCCACTCTTGAA
>CAYPXN010000017.1:0-23497 GCA_964414715.1 uncultured Pseudomonadota bacterium
CGCCGTAGGCGGGCGACGTGGCGATCCCCTGAGTGCACTCGGGAGATTGCCACGCTTCACTTCGTTGCGCTCGCAATGACACATGACTTATCATTTATATTTCCTCTCAAAATACTCCCTCAATTTCGGATTCTTGCGAACCAAATCGAGGGCCAGATCTGCATGACCTTCCGCATAGCCATTCCCAATAATCAGCTCCGCATCCTTTCCTATTCCTTCGGCACCCAAGGCCACTTTGCTAAAATTTGTGGCCATGCTGAAAAAGATCACTTTCCCTCTTTGCTTGACAGCTAACAAAGAAGTCATTTCCGTATCGGGCGCATTGGCAACATTTACAACGAAATCGTAATGCCTTAAGCGTAATTCACGTTACAAGCCCCTTCCCCCTACATTCATCGCCTCATCCACTAAGTCCAAACTTTCCATTTCTTTCAAAGCTTCTTCACTCACATCCAGGCATGCAACATGAATATTTTTTCCGAACTCTTGTTTTAAGGCAGCGGCTGAAAGTTTTGCAGATTTTCCCGCACCCACCAATAATACTTTGTCACCTTTTTTTGCATGTCTCAGAACCAAGGCCGGAGCTCCACACACATCGAGCACTGCCAAGGCCACTTTTTCGGAAATATCTTGGGGTAAAAGAGCGGCAATTCCACTCTCGAATAAAATGGCGTAGCCCTTGGCTTTGATTTGCCCAGTTTTCACATCAACATTTTCAATCGATTCAAGATAAAGAGGCGTCAGGGTAAGAGACACCAAGGTGGCAATTTTATCTCCGGGAGTGACTCTCAGAGAACCCTGATATTTTTTTCCAACTTCCCTTATTCTTCCAATCAACATCCCGCCCGAATTCGTCACGGGATTATGCATTTTGCCTCTCTCCCGAACAATTTTCAGAATTTCGTTTTTGATTTTTTCCGGATCGAAAGAAACAGATTCCGCAATTTGCTTGAAGCTGGTGGAATCCAAATTTAAGCGATCTACATCAATCAGGATTTCATGATCTGAAATGGGTAAAGAAACATCCAAGCGATGAGCTGCCTGAGGAAGAACTCCTTGCGGCTCCCGCACACGATTTTGACCGTATGCATGGGCATGCAAATCCATGCATATATTGTAAACTATTCATAACAATTTAGCTACGAGACGATCTGACGCTTTGTGCCGAAAATCCAGACTATGAGCCTAAAACACCCAACATGGAAATGATGGATAAACAAAAAAGAAATAATAAGAACCTCTTTGCCATAAGCCCTCCCTTTTGTAAGAGATTACTAGCAAATCTTGTGCTCAGCCCACTTTTGTTAAAAGATGTTAAGAGAAGATAATCAATGCCAAGCATACAAGACCAAACAAGGAGGGACTATTTTGACACAAGGGGGTAATTTTTATACCTAATTTTGAGCTGAAAAGTAAAAATATCTTTGGTACGAAACGAGAGCTTCATCCTATGAAATCGCAAACAAAGCCTGTAACAGCATTTCGATTTCCTGAGAAGTGTTTGAAAAACCCAAGCTGAATCGAAGAGTTCCCGCAGGATAAGTTCCAAAGCTTTCATGGGCCCAAGGGGCACAATGCAATCCGGGTCGACCTTGAATTCGATACGCTTCATCCAAATGCAAGGCCACTTCGTTCGGGCTTTTGTTTTCAAATTGAAGAGAAAGCACACCTGAATTGTTTTGAATTTTTTCAGGTGCAATCATTCTGATCTTATTTACTTTTTTCAGACCTTCATAAATTTGCTGAAGAAGCTCGAGTTTATGACGACGAATGTTTTCAATCCCCGTATTTTTTAAAAACTCACAAGCCTGATTCAGACCTACCAAACCCAGCAAATTATGCGAACCGCTTTCGTGGATATCCGGCCAAAAAGAAGGCTGACGATCTTCTTCCGAAAAAGATCCGGTTCCCCCTTCTTTGAGCGTCGACAATTCAATTCCTTCTCGTACCCACAAAGCTCCTGTACCCAAAGGACCCAACAAGGCCTTGTGGCCGGGCATCGCAAGCAAATCTATCTTCATTTCTTCTACATCGATAGGATAAGCTCCCGCGGTTTGAGCTGCATCTACTAACAGAGGAATTCCCTGTTTGCGTGCTTTCTCTCCCATTTGAGCAATGGGAGTGATCGTCCCCGAAACGTTACTTCCATGAATAAAGGCAATCAGTTTTGTATTCGGTTGAATCGCCTTCTCAAATTCATTCCAGTCTACATCTCCATCCAAACCCACTTTCACTTTTGTAAAGGAGACATTGTGTCTTTCCTGCAAAGCAAGCAAAGGACGTGACACGGAATTATGTTCAATCGCAGAAGTCACCACATGATCTCCTGGCTTCAAAATTCCTTTAATCGCGAGATTAAGGGCATCGGTAGAATTCAGGGTAAAGATCAAACGTTGCGAATTGGAAATATTGAACAAAGACGCAAGTGAAGTTCGGGTTTCATCCAAAAGTTTTTTTGCCTCAAAAGCTTCCCGATAAGCTCCTCGTCCTGCCGAAGCGCCACAATCTGTCATGTAAGACTGCACCGCCTCTGGCACCCCCGGAGCTTTGGGAAATGAAGTTGCAGCATGATCGAGATAAATTCGTTTTTGAGTTTCAGGGTTCATTACAAAGTGATGGTAAATAAGGTCCTGCCTGGATTGTCAACCCTTTAGGCAAGCTGCAGTCGGGTAATGCTCTCAATATGATAAGTTTGTGGAAACATATCAATTACTTGAGAAAATTCGTGTTGATAACCCTGGTCGATTAATATTCTTAAATCACGCGCCAAGGTTGCGGGATCACAGGAAATATAAAGGATTGTAGACGCTTTCAGTTTTTTCAACTCCTCGATTCCCTCCAACATTCCCGCACGGGGAGGATCTAAAAGAATTCGGTCAAAATTTGTGTCAGAATTCAAATTCGCAAGATAACGATGGGCAGAAGACTCTATAAACTCTACATTTCTCACATGCTTTTTTTTCATGAGATCGTAAGCGAGCTGAACCGCTTCAGCATGGGATTCAATCGCAATGACCGACTTTGCTTGTGCTGAAAGGGGAAAGGTAAAATTACCGCTTCCCGCGAAAAGCTCCAGAACCTTTTCATCTCCTTTTAAATCCAGCAAATCCAGGACACGTTTTTTAAGAACCTCGTTTTGTAAAGAGTTAATCTGACCAAAATGGGCTTCACCTTCCACATCGGCTGCAAGAGAAACTTTTACCTTCGATCCTGAAAGATTCTTTTGAGAACGTATTTCAATTTCATGTGAAATTGTGTTGTCTTTTTTAAGTAATTCTTCGGCAAGTTTTTTGGCTGCAGGAATTTTTTGATTCAGTTCTTCTTCCGCCAGCAAACACTCCTCAATCTCTATGACTTCCTTCGATTGAGTGCGAAAAAAACCCATAACACCTTTACGCGACACCTGAAGTCGAATGCGATTTCGATAATGCAACTCTTGAGGAGCCGAAATTGCTTCCAAAATTTTGGGATCTGATATTTTTCCAATTTTTTGCAGAGAAGATTTTAAAATTTCGTTTTTGAACTGAAGTTGAGAAGCATACTGAATGTGTTGCCATTGGCAGCCACCGCATTTGAAAAAATATTTACAAGGTGCTTCTTGACGGTGTGGAGATTTCTCTAAAACTTCCAAAATTTTAGCACGGGAAAAATCTTTTTTATCCTCGACCACTTCTACTCTTACACGATCGCCTGCAACTCCCCAGGGAACAAATATTTTTTTGCCTTCCAAAGTACCTAAAGCATCTCCTCCCAGGGTCATAGTTTCTAGTTTTAATTCGAGGATTTTTTTTTGCATGGCTAAAAGTGGGAATAACCTTTTTTATTCAAAATAATTTCATTTTGTTTTTTGTCCAAAACACGAACTTTTTTTCCTGAAATAATTTTTCCAACTCGACAGATAGGGGTTTTTGTTTTCTTTAACAGAGATTCAATTTTTTTTCGATTTCGAACGGGGGCTGTAAAGAGCAACTCATAATCTTCCCCTCCACTCAAAGCCAAAACTTTCGGATTTTTCTTCAAATCCTGACAAAGCTCCACAAAACCTGAGCTGAGGGGAATATTTTCCCACTCGATTTCCGCACCCACTTTGGAAGCTTCACAGAGACGCTCCAAGTCCAAAAGCAAACCATCACTCACATCAATCATGGCATGAGCCAGCTTGTTTTTGGAAAGCACTCCTCCTACCAACACACGCGGAGGAGGATTTAAATGAGCTTCGATAAATTTCTTATTATCTTTTGTCAGGGCGAAACATGCTTCGCTCTTACGAAGAATTTCCAATCCCAAAGCTGAACAACCCAAAAACCCCGTCACCCAAATATCATCCCCTACTTTCGCTCCTTTGCGGCAAATGGGATTTTCCACTTCACCCAAAAGCGTAATCGTAATTTTCCAATCTTTGAGAGAATGATCGGTGTCTCCCCCGACAATCGAAACACCAAACTCTTTTGCACAAGATTGAAGGCCTCGGAAAAAATCATTCAAAATTCTGGAACGGGTCCTGCCGCTCCTCACCCCCAAATTCGGCATCGCTTCGCTGCTGGCGGAATTTGGGGGGCCCCCAGTCGCGTCACCCCTTCCAGCATGAGTAAAACTTGGAATCGCAATAGAAAGCAAAGCCCACAAAGGCTTCCCCCCCATCGCCGCAATATCACTCAAATTCACGGCAAGCGCTTTACGCCCCAAAAAATAAGGAGAAGTGTATTTCCAATCGAAATGAATTTTTTCCTGGAGAGAATCGGTGGTGGCAAGGAGCTTTCGGTTTCCAAACTTTAAAACCGCCGCATCGTCACCTATCCCCTGCAAAACAGATTTATTTTTAGAAGCAAAAATACTGCTACAAACTTCAACAATTTCTTTTTCGTTCAAGAACTTCACAAGCTTACTTCAATTCCTTAAACCCGTTTGCTTCCACACCGATGATGTAAGGATCGATAATGGCTTCGTGGTCACTTCTAAAACCATGAAGACCTGTCACTCCCTTGTAGGCCTTCACATTCATCAAAGCTCCCTTTACCTCTTCTCTCTTAGTCACCTTTCCACTCGCGAGAGCTTGACCCAAAACACGAGCCGCATCATAACCCATCGCCTCTAAAGTAGAAGGAGGATATCCATAAGCGGCCTGAAAATCTCTCACAAATCCTTGAACCATGGGCTGTTGGGAATCGCGGAAAAAGACATCCACAAAAATGGCCTGACTCAAAGAAGAAGCAATGCGTGAAGGAAGCGAAGGATCATTCCAAGCATTGGTACCCATGGTCAGAACATCGTTTAAGCCCGCCGTTGCCAAGGCAGGCGCCAATTTCGCAATCGTCATGTATGAATCGGGAATAAACAAGGCATCGAAAGGCTTTGCTCCTTCTTTCATTTCATTCACATTGAGCTTTAACTGCCTGATTTCAGCAGAGGGCTCCTTCGTTGCCGAAAAACCGACCTTGGAAACAACTTTTCCTCCCAATTCTGCAACCGACTTATCAAACTCAGCCGCAAACTCTTGCCCGTAATTATTGTTGGGATAAAGAACCGCATAACGCTTGATTTTTTTGTCTACGGTTCCATAGCGAACCAAGGCATCTACCTGAACAGGGGGGGTTAAACTAAAACGGAATAAATTATTACTAAGTCCCGTCAAACCCTTCTTCTGGGCCAGAGTCAACATGGTAATATTTTTATTTTGAGATTCTTTGGCGGCTACTTCCGCCTCTGCGGAGGGCAAGGGTCCTAAAATCGCAAGAACCTTATCTTTGTTTACCAATTCATCAACCAAGGCAGGTACTTTGGCAGGATCACCGGCACTATCTTTCACAACCAAGCGAACGTTCGTCAAACCCTTGCATTCCGGTTTCGAAGATACGGCACATTCCATTCCACGGAGAGTACTACTTCCATACTGCTCATATTTTCCACTCAAAGGCAGAATAACCCCCACTGCAACCATTCCCTTTGTTGAGGGCGCTGAAGCTCCCAAAGCAATGAGCATTTTTGTCGCTTCGGGGGCGTACTCATGATTGGGATATTTGTTCACAAACTTCTTTAAATAATTTTCAGCCTGTCCCTTGTTTTTTGCTTCGTAATAAGATTTACCCAATTTGTATTGGATAAGAGGTTCGGCATACTTTCCCTGATAAGTAAACAAACGCTTATCAATTGCCTCCACGGGGGTTACTAAATTTACCCATTCTTTAAATTTGGATGTCACTTCCGACTTTGATGAAATTTCAGATCCAAAGCGATTCGTAATTTCACTTTCTGAAATGGGCGCATAGGCATCGTACAAAACGGCATAATAGAAAGCTTTGGAGTTCAAATCCTGTTTCAAAGCATCCGAAGCCATAATAGCGATACTTGCCATCTTCACTTTTTCACGATCGTCTAAGAATCTGACATCTGTATTGGCAGAGACAGAGAGAGTTTCTCCGTAATTCTTTTGCCGATAATAACAAATTCCCAGCTTTACATTGGCCTTTGCCTTCATTGCGGGATCAGGACTTTTCTTTAAAATTCCCTGAAAAATGGAAATGGCCTTGGGATAATCCGGCACCAGCATGGCAATTTGGCCTAAACGGAACTCACTTTTGTCACTCAACTCATTGTAGGGATATTTTTGGACGTAATCTTTATAAACTTTTTCTGCATCCTTGTAGTTTTTTGTGTCAAACAGCTTCTCACCCTTATTGAACTCGTCTTTTCCTGTGGGAGGAATCGGATTGGGATACTTTACTTTTACTGTAGTTTTTGCAGAAGGAGTAGTGGGGCCCGCCGAATAATCACAAGCAGAAAGAAATAACAGGACGACCATGAAAGACGAAAAGATAATTTTTTTCATAATTTAAAACCCGTAATCTTTCTTCCCCCATTCTAAATGCAGAAAAAAGTCGGATCATTTAGAATTTTACAGGAAAAAAAAGAGCGCAAAATTTTTTTAAGCTTTTGTAAAAACCCCGGAGAAACTTCGCATAGATTGTCCCCTCCGTCAAATGTAAAGGTATTTCTTGAAGGAAGGGAAATTTGCACCACAAGATCGCCCGCTTGTGAGGAGGCCTTTGCAAGAGTTCCTTCTCCAGGAAAAAGAATTTCCTGGGCATTTTTGACTCCGGGTGGAATTTTTACTTTCACCTTTTCAAAAACAGACCACAAACCCCGGCCTTTACATTTCAAACAAGGTTGGGGAGAAATTTTTCCACGCCCCAAACATTTGGGACATTGCTTATCCATTTTATTTTGATGATGATTAAAAGAAATCAGGCCTCGACCAAAACAATAGCTGCACAAATTGGACGAATGATTTTTCTCATTGCCCGTCCCCAAACAGGCTTCGCAATACTTTTCCCTCGAAAGAAGTAAGGTTTTTTTACAACCCTTACGCGCTTCTCGTTCACTTAATGAAAGCACCTGATAAATATTTTTACCCTGCAGGGGAATTTGATTGGGATCGATATTAAAAATATTTCCAAAAATATCAGAGGTGTAGCGCTTTACTTCTTGACTAACACTTTGACTTACCTCAAGAGCCAAAAACATTTCCTGATTGCCCGACAACACCGCATAAGCTTGGGCAATTTCTTTAAATCGCTCTTCGGCAAGAGGATTGTGTGGGTTTCGATCAGGATGAAACTGAAAAGCAAGCTCGCGAAAGACCTGCTTTACTTCGGTCAGCGAAGCTCCCTCTTTCAGACCCAGCACTTCGTAATAATTTTTGGACATAATCATTTAGGATGGAAATACTATCTTCCCACTTTGTATTTTCCCATCCTTGTGGAGTTAGTGCTTCAATGGCTTTCCCACTTCTGCTTCACCCGCCATATTATCCGGCACCGACTCCCCCTCAGGCTTCTTTGCAACTGAAACAAGTGCAGGTCTCACCAACTTTCCATGCAAGGTGTAACCTCTTCGATATTCCTGCATCACCGTATCCGGTTCATGTTCTTCACTATCTTGATGAGCCATGGCTTCATGCATATGAGGGTTAAAAATTTCTCCCAAAGAAGCAAAAGACTTCAAACCGAAATTTTCCAGGGTGGAAACCATCTGTTTTTCCACCATCTTTATACCTTCCAACAATACTTTTACATCTTGAGCCGTTTCTGCGTGCGACAGGGCTCTCTCAAAATTGTCCAAAATCGGAAGAAGCTCCTTGATCACTTGTTCATGTGCGTATCGATTCAAATCTTCCTTTTCCTTTTGAACCCGCTTTCGAAAATTTTCAAACTCCGCATAAAGTCGCAAGTATTTATCCTGATTTTCCTGAGCAAGTTCCTTGGATTTTTTGAGTTCTTCTTCCTGAGCTTCCAACTTAGCTTCCAATTCCTGTACAATTTTTTGAAGCTGACTTCCCTCTTCTGAAGTAGCCGGATTATTCCTCGCTCCCCCTTCAATATCTTTTTTGGCTTTCAATGCCTGTTTTAACTCATCCACTTTATCTTTCATGAAATTCGACCTCCAAAATCATTCCATAAAAAATGAAGAAATCACTTCATTGGCCAACAACCTCCCTTGAGGTGTTAGACAAAGCCTTTGATTTTCATTCTTTAAATAACTTTTATTAATTATTTTTTTTAAGTTCTCGGAATATATTTCCAGAGAACCTTTTCCAAACTTTTCTTCAAAAATTACCGTATCAATCCCTTCTCGCAAACGAAGCCCCATCATCCAATACTCCTTCTTGGCCGTTGCGAGATCTATCTTTTCCCAGTCTCCAAAGCTATAAGCTTGAGAGGGATTTTTCAAGTAAAGTTCCGGCGACTTTGGATTCATCCAACGGACGCCATATAAGTCCGTCCCCTCCCCTTGACAAGGGATTCTCAAAAGATCCCGGGACATAAAAGAAAAAGCCCCTGCTCCCAAACCTAAATAATCTTCATATTTCCAATAAGCAAGATTATGACGGGATTCATATCCTTTTTCAGCAAAATTGGAGATTTCATACAAAGGATAGCCTTGGGATTCTAGAATCGCCACTCCCTCCTCATACATCTCTGCCTGGAGATCTGAATCCAACAGACGAATTTTTCCCTGTTTTACATGTTCAGCAAAAATAGTTCCTTCTTCCAAGGTCAAATTGTAAAAGGAAATGTGTTTGGGATGAAAATTCGAAGCCTGCTTTAAGTCTTCTTTCAACTCTTCAAGACTTTGGCCCGGAAAAGCAAACATCAGGTCAAAATTATAATTCGGAACTTGTTCTGAATCAAAAAGACGAAGAACATCTTTCGCTTCCTGAGAATCATGGAGTCTGCCCAGAGGAGATAAAAACTTGTCTTGAAAACTTTGAATCCCGACTGAAAAACGATTGATGCCCGCCGAGACAAACGCTTTCAACTTCTCCCGGTCCAGAGTTTTGGGATTTACCTCAAGAGTAATTTCAATCTCTGATGAAAAACCCAGATGTTGTTCCAAATATTTCAGCAATTTTTTGATTCTATCAGGTTCAAACAAGGAGGGAGTTCCGCCTCCCAAAAAAATACTTTTGAGTTTAGAAAGTGAAAACTTCTCTTGAGCAAGTTCAAATTCCTGAATCAAGGCAGCAATGTAAGGATCTTGCAAGGAGGCAACACTCTTCACTGCATAAGAATTGAAGTCACAATAATGACATTTATACAGACAATAGGGAAAATGAATGTAGAGAGACAAACTTTTCATTTTTTTCCTTGCAAAGAATTTCAAATCCTCTATTGGAAGCGCCCACATTGCGCTGCGTCATGAAAATAAAACCATCAATGAGGACTTTATATCTTGTAAATTAAAAAAAAATGCACTACATATTAACCTAATATTATTTTCGCTCCGTTAGGCAGGTCACAGAGTCCATATCTTGCGGAGAGGTATCATGTCACTACTCACCGATAAAATTAAAGAACTTATTTCCGTAGATACCAAATCAGTTTTATCTTCCGGTTCTGGTAACAAAAAAGCTTGTCTCATCAGTATTTGCTCGCAAAAAGGTGGAGCTGGCAAAACCACCACCGCTGTCAACCTGGGAAGTGCCCTGGCAAAATTTCATAATAAGAAAGTTTTGATTTGCGACCTTGACCCCCAAGGTCATGTGGAAAAAGCCATTGGGAGCATGATTCCCGAAGGTTTGGAATATTCTCCCCTATCTGCAATCCTCACTACAAAAAAAGGGAATGTATTAGATGGTGTGGTACAAACCGAAATGGCAAAACTTTCCATTACTCCGGGAGATAAACATCTCTACGAAACCGAAAGTATTCTTGCGACCAAGATTGGAAAAGAATTTATTCTCCAAGATGCCCTAAAAGTTGCACGAACTCTCTACGATTTTATTCTATTCGATTGTCCCCCCAATCTCGGAAACTTGACCCTCAATGCCTTGGTCGCTTCCGATTACTGCCTGGTTCCCTGTGAAATGAGTGTCTTGGCCTTTGAGGGAGTCAACGATTTGATTGAAACCCTTGAAACCGTCAATGAACGCCTGAATAAAAAGTTGAAATTATTGGGTGTTCTCATGACTCGTGTAGACGTCCGCAACCATGCCATGAACCGGGTCATTGAAGAAAACCTTCGTAATTACTTCAAAGGTAAAATTCTCAACTCCCAAATTCACATCAATACGGCATTGAACAAGGCCCAACTTGAAGGAAAAGCCATTTTTGATTTTGCGCCCAGCTCTTCCGGTTCAGTCAATTATCAAGAATTAGCCCACGAAGTACTCAAGAAAATTAAAAAAATCACTACTTCAAGCCCCCATTCTTCAGGTCACCATTCCGCTCAAGCCGCCAGCGCTTAATCTATTTTTTTCCAAAACTCATCATTTCATTGTAAACTTTACATTGGACTTCTGACGATAAGAACAAGAGTTTTTCACACAAGATTCTAAAGGGGGAATCTCATGTTTATCAGAATTTATCAAAAACTAACATTTCTGGCAGCATTCACCTTATTGGGAATTTTATCAGCCACAGCCTCTGCAAATCCGGTTTATTTTCCTATCATTGATCCCTGCCTCTTTTTACCCAATGGTTGTACCCAAGATTGTGGACAAGCCTTGGTAGTCAATAAAGCAGAAAGTACCGGAACCCAAGCAGACCATTGCAGAACCCAATCTTGCGGTATTGATAGTGCGATTGCACGTGCAAATCAGTGTGCCGCAAGCAACAGCGTAACCATTAATTTTGACTCCAATGTTTTTCCTGCAAGCTCCATAGATCTTTCTTCCGCAGGCTTTACGCAAGTGGCTTACCTTGTAGGTGGAAGCCACCCTATTACTATTGATGGAGGAAGCAGCCGCGTACTTATCAAAGGAAATGATATTGTAGACCATGCTTTTCAGGCAAATGGCCCCGGAGTCACTTTCAAAAATCTCATTTTCCAGAACTTTAAGAAATCCGCCTTGGCGATTGGTATTGCAGCCACCAATACAGACATTCAGAATGTCAGCATTAGCTCCAACTCCAACGACGATGCTATCCGAGTGGATAGCCCTGTTTCCAACAACTCAAACAACAATGTCCCCGTTTTTATTCGTCCTGGACCTAGTGCGGGTCAATTTGTCGCTTATGTAATTCTCCCCAAGGATTCTGATATTCATTTCTATGCAAAGAATGGAAACAAAATTGAATGGACCGGAATCGAATATAATCTCTTACCCAACCCCAATACGGGAAAACTGGATTACAGCGATCTTTTGGACAACAAGCAAAATCCAATCGATGCGGGCAGCGTGCAAATTGTGGCAGGATTTATCCCTGGCTTTACCGGAACGGATAAAATCATCGCTCTCGTCAAAAACAAGGACAAAAACATCAGCATTGTAAGAAGTGGTTTACCTAACACCTTCTTTACCGATTCAGATCAAGATTATCTCTCTGACGATGCCGAAACCACATGGTTTGGAACTAATCCCAACAATCCCGATTCGGATGCCAACCAAGTTCAAGATTATATGCAGGTCATCGATCAAAATACTCAAGTACCTCGCGCCAAGAAAAATGCAGATGGAACTTATGCCTTTGTGGCTCTGGATGCTACAGCCTCAGCACAAGGTAATGAAAATACCCAAGACAACCCTAAGCCCAATAGCGGAGGAGGCTGTTCTTTGGAGTCCGCGCACTCAAGTGCAAACTGGGGATTTCTCTGGCTCGCGGGCGGACTTATTTTCCTAAAATACCGTCGTTCCCGTCTCAATTAGCTTTTTTTTTAATATCCGCCTAAAAACCACTTTCTTGAGAGGGATAAGAAAGTGGTTTTTTTATTGTTATTTCATTCACTTAGCACTAAATATCACCCCACAACTTTTTTAGGCTTTTGCCGATAATTTTAATATGATGGGTCGTGCCTGTTTAAAACTCGCGATTTTTTTCCTCATTTTGGGGCTTTTTACGCCTTCACAAGGACTTTTTTCTCAAGAAAACAACTCTAGTACCGCTTTAATGAACCAGTTTTTTTCGGAACAAACTCTCACAGTCACCAATGAAGGGGATGGTTTTGTCCCGGGTACTCTCAGAACCGTTTTAGTTCAGGCAGCCGGCATTCGTAAAAACAATCCCTTTGCCGTCATTAAAATTGTTTTTGATCCCAATGTAAAAACAAGCAGAATCATGAAGGGACCTCTCCGCATCGAAGGAGGGCTCACCCAAATTGATTGCGCCAACCGGGTAAGCATTGATGGATCTCTCTTTGACTCCCGTTATGCAGATGAAAAGGAAATTTTGGGAGGAATCCTCATTCATTCAAGTGGCAACAGCATTAAAAATTGCAAAATCTTTGGTTTTCCAGGCAAAACTCTTGTCGTCTCAGGAAACCGAAACCAGATCCGCGAAAACGTGATCGGAATTTCTTCTTCCTCAAAAGCAAATAACCCTTATGCAACTCTTGCCAGTAACGTCGATGATCATAGCGGGAGTAACACCGGAATTTCCCTGGAAGATGGAGCTAGCGAAAACATCATCGAATCCAACAATATTTTGGGATACAAATCCGAAGGCGTTTTATTTTCGGCTTTATCCGGAACCGGAAACCGAATTGTAGGCAATGCCTTCAGTGAAAATGGAAATAAGGGAATTAACGAACCCGATAATCCCAACAAAACTTACAGGGTAAACCTCAAATCAATCAGCAAAGAAAATGATGCTTACATTGTGAGTGGAACTTTAAGTGATATGGCCGAAGTCGAGTTTTATTTGGCATCACCCTCCGGACGTGAGGGAAAAATGCCGATTACTCCTCCCACCCTTCTAAATCGGGGGGATTTTGCTTTGAGTATCAAAAACAAGGGATTTATTCCGGGCATGACTCGCATCGTCGCCCTGGCAACCAGTCCGGGAAGAAATACGTCTGAGTTTTCAGAAGCGGCACTGATTCCAACAGACGCTCCTCGCAATGAACTCATTCAACCTGCTCCACTTCCCACATCTGCTCCTATAGAATCCAGCAACCCTTCGATTCCAATGGACTCCGGCAATCCAAATACTGCGACACCTTCGAGCTCTCCGGGTAATACTCCCGTTTCTATTTCCGCACCTTCGGCTCCCGCGATTGATCCTTTCCTGAACGCAACAAGTTTACCGCCTCCTCCGGTACCTCAAATCGTGGAAGCTCCTAAAACAGGAAACAATACTCCCTCGAAATCCGGAACATCCGATTCTGTGAGAATGGAAAGCACTTTCTCGATTGGAAATGCGCCTTAACTGATTCTAAACGGAAATAAACTTATCTTTCTTTCACAGGAAAAAGATTCTCAAAATAAGCAATTAAAGAATCGAGAGGAACTTCCTTCTGCTCCTGTTTTTTCATGTCCTTGATTTGGATTTTTTTAGACTGGAGTTCATTATCGCCCACGATGACTGCAAAATCTGCATTCAATTTATCGGCGTGCTTCAGGAGATGTTTCAAGGATTGAGAATCAAAATCTGTCAAGGTAACAAAACCCGCTCGTCTCAATTGTGCAAGGGCTTCAAGCCCCCAGACTTGTGCACTTTCTCCCAAACAAGCCAAAAAGATTCGGGGACGGCTTAACAAACTCATTCCTTGGTTTGCCAGCAAGCTTACCAAACGCTCCAAGCCAATCGCAAAACCAATTCCCGGAACGGCGGGGCCACCCAGATCTTTTACCAAATCATCATAACGACCACCACCCGCCACCGCATTTTGCGCACCCAAATCACCACTCAAAAACTCAAAGGCAGTTCGCTCATAGTAATCCAAACCTCTCACCATGCGAGGATTCACTTCATAAGGAATGGATAATTTTCTCAAACCTTGTTGAACCCCTTCAAAATGATGCAGGCATTCTTCGCACAAATTTTCAAATAATGACGGTGCATTTTGGGTCAGTTGAACACATTTCTCATTTTTGCAATCCAAAGCGCGCAAGGGGTTTTTGGAAATTCTTTTTTGACAATCAGCACACAAATCCGCGGTCAAGGGTTCCAGAAAATCCAGCAAAGCTTTTCGATAAGAAGGTCTGCAAGACTTACAACCCAAGGAATTAATATTTAAGGAAATTTTTTGCAGCCCAAGTTTTTTAAAAATTTCGTAGGCAAGTGAAATGACTTCCGCATCCACCAAAGAATGCTTTACACCAAAAACTTCCGCACCGATTTGATAAAACTGACGGTAACGTCCCTTTTGAGGCCTTTCATAGCGAAACATGGGCCCTACATAATAAAAACGATCGTACTCATTTTTTCCCACGTAATGTTCGATGTAAGACCGCACTACTGATGCAGTTCCTTCTGGACGCAGGGCCAACTTTCGGCCTTTTCGATCTTCAAAGGCATACATTTCTTTTTCGACAATATCCGTCGTATCACCCACGCTACGGGTAAAAAGAAGCACTTCCTCCAGGGGAGGTGTTCTCAATTCATGAAAATGGGCATTTTCAAAGACTTCTCGGGCCACTTTTTCCACACGATGCCACAAAGCTATTTCCGGCGGACCCACATCATGCATTCCTTTGACTGAGGTAATTTTCATAGACAACCTTAAGTTTCAGATTTTTTTTCTTCTTGAGAATCTTCTACAGGCATCGCAGCCATTTTCTTTTCTTCCTGTTTTTTATGATCATAGGCAACCATTTCCGCTGCCTTTTCATAAATTTTCTGAAAGTCCCCTTCTTTTTCCAATTTGTATTTCTCAATCTTTTTGATAACGGCTGCCGGATTATGATTTTTAAGATACAGAATACAAAGTTCTTTCAATAAATTCTTATCCTGGGGACGGCGAAAAAACACTTTCTCCAAAACCTCAATCAACAAACCCAACTGTTTTCCACCCTCTTCTTTCAATTGATTTCCAATCAGCTCATATTCCTTCAAAGCTTCGTTCTGAAGTCCCTGATTAAAATAGATTTCTGCCAAGCGCATACGGCAAGGCACTGATTGCGGATCCGTTTCTACCATGTGTTGGGCCACTTCCAGCACTTTCTCTTTTTGACCGTGATTCTGATAGTAATGAATCACAATCAAATACTGGTTGATGGCATCCTGGGTCATCCCCAACTGTTTACAAAGCTCCGCCAACTTCTCGTTGAACTCCACCGTTCCCGGTGACATCCGAATCATGTTTTTATAAATTGCCACGGCCTTTAGATAGAAGCCTTCCTGGGTATAAGCTTCTGCAACTTCCCTATAAACTTCAATCCCTTTGGGAATATCCTTCATGCGAAAATAGATCTCTGCGAGTCGGATTTTAAGTCTCAGATCATGCGGATTGGCTTCCACCGAAGCGAGCACTTCCTTGAGTTCTTTTTCAAACTTGTTTTTTTGAAAAAGGCCCTTGAACTGATCGAGAAAATTCTTCTTTTCGTTCGCCATAGGATAGGAACTATTTTAACACGCCTAGCAAGGCTCTCAAGCCGAGAGTATAGCTATGGGGACCAAAGCCAGAAACCTGACCTTGGGCAACAGGAGCGATGAGGGAATGGTGTCTAAACTCTTCTCGTTGATAAATATTGCTCAAATGAACTTCTACCACCGGTATATTAATCCCTGCAATGGCATCTCGAAGAGCCACGGAAGTATGAGTAAAGGCAGCGGGATTCATCACAATACCATCAAACTTTTTTCGGGCATCGTGGATTTTGTCTACCAATTCTCCTTCTGAATTACTCTGAAAAAATTCCACTTCAGCACCCAGCTGTTTTGCTTCTACTTCCAGATTCTTGTTGATTTGTTCCAGAGTAAGATTTCCGTAGATACTTTTTTCTCTCTCACCTAACAAATTCAAATTAGGACCATGCAAAATCAAAATTTTTTTCACTTTAGTGGATTTCATACTTACGTTCCTGAATTTTCACCAACAAATCTTCCAAAAGAGCCACTTTTCTTTCCACGAGGGGATCTCGTAATACTTCAGCCTGAGAAGATTGAGCAAGTCCCTCTTCTGTCTGAAGATTTTCCAAAGGAGCAGAAACCTCCAACTTTTGCTCTTCTTCCATTTCTTCAATAGCTTCAAAAACTTCCAAGGCTTCAAAGGTAATACCGGGTTCGGTTACATCGTCATCCTGAATGGGAAGAATTTCGGCTTCTGCTACAACTTGTGCCTGATAAGCAGGAATTTTCTCTGGGATTTGTCCCTTTTTTATTCCTTCGAGCAAATGGCGCATCTGGGGATTCTCAGGGTTTTTTCGGATGATTTCTTCACACAGTTTCGTCGCATAATAAACCTGGCCTTGTGCATGAAGAATCTTGACCATGGTTTCGGTATGGAAAACAGGATCCAGTTCAAAGGACATAAAGCCTCCCTCATTCCTTGCTCAAATAAGTTTCCAACTTGTCACCAATTTGGTTAATTGGAAGCATTTGAGTGGTACAAAGACCGATTTTTTTCAATAATACAAAACGGATCTTTCCCTTGCTCATCTTTTTATCACGGGCCATTACCTGAAGATAGGCATTTTTTGAATAGGACGGAATCTGATGGGGCAGACCCATTTCATGGATGAGATTCATAAGGCGGTCTACAGTCCAGGTATTGGTCAATCCCATACTTTCCGAAAGTTGGACCGCAAATGCCATTCCAATAGCTACAGCTTCTCCATGAGAATACTGATGATAACCGGACAGGGTTTCTATTGCATGGCCCAAAGTATGACCAAAATTTAAAATGGAACGTATCCCCAGAGTTTCTTTCTCATCTCGTTCAACCACATTTGCTTTAATTTTTACGCATTCCTTTACAACTTTTTTCAACAAATGAGATTCTAAAGTCAAAAAAGAAGCCACCTTCTTTTCAAGAGTTTTAAAAAGAGATTCGCTGGATATCGCACCATACTTAATCACTTCTGCACTTCCGCAGAGCACTTCTCTTTCCGGCAGCGTTTTCAAAACGGAAACATCAATGTAAACCAAACGAGGTTGATAAAAAGCTCCCACCAAATTTTTACCTGCCACAAGATCCACACCCGTTTTACCACCCACACTCGAGTCGACTTGTGCCAGCAAGGTTGTCGGAATTTGTATTAAGGGAACACCTCTCAAAAAAGTAGCCGCTGCAAATCCGGCGACATCCCCTACTACACCTCCTCCCAAAGCAATAATCGGAGTATGACGATCCACTTTTCGTTTGATAAATTCCTTGTAGAGTTTTTCAACCGTTGCGAGATTTTTATATTTTTCACCATCAGGAATTGTAAGCGTATGAACTTTTCCCAATCCCTTCAATTCCTTGCGAATACTTTCTCCATGAAGCTTATTCACAATGGGGTTTGTCACAATCAACCATTGAGAAGCATCAAAACTCTTTCCTAATAGTTGATGAAGGGAACCTTTTTTGCCATCTGCAAAATAAATGGTGTATCCATCCTGCTCTAAATGAACATGTACTTTATCCATAAATCACTTCTTCAACTGTTCCAAAATTTTCTTTACCACTTCATCGATGGCCAAACCCGTCGTATCGATTTGGATTTTTACTTTGGAGTAAACTGTCTTGCGATCTTCCATGAGTTTTCTAATTTTTTTCTTTCGATCTCCACCCGCCAACAAGGGTCTTTCATTTCCATGTCCCAGACGGTTTGCAATTTCATCCACCGTGGCAGTCAAATGCACCATAGTTCCTGCGAAATCAAGCAAATCAAAGGTTTCATCATTTAAAATCGCCCCACCTCCCACTGAAAGAACGGTATTGGGATTCTGTGCGAGCCTCGCAATAGTTTCTTTTTCCACCTCTCGAAAATAGGGTTCACCTTCCGATTCAAAAATCTGTTGAACACTTCTTCCCTGACGGGATTCTATTTCACGATCACTATCTACAAAGCTGTAACCAATCATCCGGGCCAAGGATTGTCCCACTGCTGTTTTGCCTGTACCCATAAATCCGGTTAATGTAATCAAGGAAGGAAATTTCATGAATGTTTTCAAAACCAAAGAAAAGTGGAAAAATTTTAAAAAACTTTAAACCGCAAATTCTGCTCAACAAAACCCACCAATACAAACATGAAGGATTTTAAAGTTTTTAAAAATTTGTTCCGGCTCTCTTTGATATTCTCTAGTAATTTTTAATCTGTTTCAAATATCCGTCGAGATTTCTTTTCACTTCTCTCAGAGAATCTCCGCCTGTTTTTTCCAGCAAAGCATCCGCCAAGGTAATCGCCACCGCATTTTCGGCAATCACTGCAGCAGCTGGAAGCGCACAAGTATCCGATCTTTCAATCGAAGCCTTGAAAGTCTCCTTCGTTTTTATATCGACAGAATCCAAAGGCGTGTAAAGAGTCGAGATAGGTTTCATGGCACCACGAATCACCAACAATTCACCATTGGTCATGCTACCTTCCAAACCTCCTGCGCCATTGGTTTTGCGGTAAAAACTTTTATTTTTCGCATCGTAATACAAACTATCGTGAACTTTTGATCCAAATCGGCGAGCCGCTTCGAAACCCAAGCCAATCTCTACTCCTTTGATCGCTTGAATACTCATAATCGCCTGGGCCAATTGCCCATCCAATTTTCGATCCCACTGAACATAACTTCCCAATCCTACAGGAAGCCCTCTTACAATTACTTCGAAAACACCGCCCACAGAATCACCCTTTTTCTTGGCTTCATCAATTCGGGCAATCATGGCTTTTTCAGCCTTTTTTTCGAGGGTTCTCACAAGACTTTCTTCGGATATTTTTACAATTTCATCAAAATCAGGACGCTTGGGCCCCAATTCCACATCTGCCAAACTGACCACAAAACCGACGAGTTCAACGCCACAAGATTCCAACAAGGAACGCGCTACTGCCCCACAAGCAACTCGCATTGTCGTTTCTCGTGCTGAGGCACGCTCCAAAACATTTCTCAAATCTTCATGATCGTATTTCATTCCTCCGGAAAGATCTGCATGACCGGGTCGTGGACGTGTCACTTCCCTTTTTAATTTACTAGGCCTTCCTTCCACCGCCATTTCTTCCTGCCAACTCACCCAATCTCGGTTTGTAACCTGTAAACAAATAGGAGAACCCAAAGTTTTTCCGAATCGGACTCCGGATAGAATTTGCACCTGATCTTTTTCGATCGTCATTCTTCCACCGCGTCCGTAACCTTGCTGTCGACGAAAGAGCTGACGGTTGATGGCCTCAATGGAAACAGGAACTCCCGATGGCATTCCATCCAAAATGGCAGTTAAGGCCTGACCATGAGATTCACCACTTGTAAGATATTTGAGTTTCGACATGTTAAAAGCTTTCTTACCAAAACAGATTAATATCTATTTCACTTTCAAGCCCTGAGATGCAAGAAAATGTTTAGGAATATTGAAAAGGTAGGTAAGAAAAAAGCAGACAATATTAAATATTAAACTTCTGCATCTGGAAAAACTTTATCTTTATCTGAAAGCTTCAAACCCAAGGCGAGAATAATTTTTCGCTTTGTATCCATTCGACAAGTCATTCCGGCTTCAATACGATCAATTGTCAAAGCAGATAATCCTGCTTTTCTCGCAAGTTCGGCTTTACTCATTAAAAGTTCTTCGCGATATTTCTGCACAAAATTTTTCACGTAATCTTTTGGTTTCACTGGGGCTGACATATGAAGGATCCTTTATTCATTTAGCTAAATATATCCAAATTAACCTACAGACTACCTTAAAAGCCCTTAATGAGCAAGTTAATGAGAAATTTTTTTAAAAAAATTTTATATATTAAGTTATAATATATATAATTATATATAATTTAACCATAACTTACAATAAAATAAATTTTAATCGAAACCGCCCTCCAAGGGCCGTCCCTAGTGCAAAAGATGGTGAACAAGGTCAAAATAGAAGTGAAGAACTTCTGTTCCACTGAAGAGATAAAGAAGTGCTCCCAATACAATAAAAGGCCCGTAAGGAAGCGCAGAGTGAAGTTTGTATCTTGAAAAAATCATGAGAAAAATTCCTAGGATGGATGCAAAGAGCGAAGAAAAAAGAAAAACAAAAAAAATGGCTCTCCATCCCAAAAAGGCACCGATCATCGCCATCAACTTTACATCTCCCAAACCCAAACCTTCCTGTTTGCGAACCACCTCATAAAGTTTGGCAATGATCCACAACACTCCCCCACCCACTACAATGCCTGTTATGGAATCCAACAGAGTCGCCAGGGGGGTCGAAAAATTTTGATTCAACTGATGAATCAGAATTCCAATAAAAATAAAAGGAATCGAGATAACATCGGGAATAATAAAATGCTGGAGGTCGATAAAGGTAATAACAATCAAAGGGCAAATAAAAGAAAAAAACCAAATGGCTGCCTTGGGAGAAAACTGAAACTTCCACAAACATAACACAGCCATTAATCCTGTAATCCATTCCACAAACGGATACAGGTAAGATATTTTATTTTTGCACTTTCTGCATTTAGCTCGAAGAATTAAAAAACTGAGTAAAGGAATATTGTCATACCAAGCGATCAAGGTATTACAATGAGGACAATGAGAGCGCGGACCTACCACTGATTTTTCTTCGGGAATTCGCACAATACAAACATTCAGAAATGAGCCAAAAACAATTCCAACCAAGAAACCAAAGAAATAAATGATACTTGAAGGAAGCATTAGCATGGGAATATCCTGATAATTTTATATCTAGAAAAACATTTAATGGGTTTTTCTAGATATGAAACTCGCATCCTTAATTGGCCGCGAGAATTTCGTTGTGTTTTTTTGATCCCGTGATAGCCAATACAGCCAAAACAAGATACAGGAGCCATTTATATGACAAAACACCTTAGTCCTGAAGAAGAATATTTTGCACGTGAAGATTTGGCCAAAATCCAGAAGCTCGCGGAAGAAAAACGTGATCAAATGGCCAAAGCAGAACAAGAAGAACTCAAAAAGCTTCACTGGATGCATTGTGCAAAATGTGGACATGAACTCCATCCGATTGCCTTCCGAGGCTTTACCATCGATAAATGTTTTCAATGCGGAGGAGTTTTTCTCGATCACGATGAATTCGAAAAACTCGCCGGTCATGAATCGGGTGTGATGCATGCGGTATTGAGCTTGTTTAAAACGAAATAATTCTTACCTCCTCCTCTTAAGACTAAGAGGAGGTTGGGAGGAGTTGTGATACAAAAGCTTCACAACTCCCCCTGACCCCCTCTTGATCTCAAAAGGGGGTTAATGATGATATGGTCACCAAAGAAGATGTCAAAAAAATTGCACGACTGTCTCGCTTGGAAATTCAGGAACGTGAGCTTGAAAAATTCACAGGCCAGATGAATCAAATTTTAGATTTCATCGCGAGTCTAAACAAGCTCGACACCTCCAAAATTGAACCCACTTCCCATGCAAATTTGAGTGGGACTGCTTTTAGAGAAGATGGAGTCGTGGATAGCAAAATTTCCGAACTTGCACTCGAAAGTGCACCCGAGTCAGAAGATCATTTTTATAAAGTGCCCAAGGTGATTGGATGAATCTTACAAATTTAACAATTCATGAACTGCACGAAAAAATTAAAAAGAAAGAAGTAAGTTCTTTAGAAGCGACCCAAGCCCAACTCGATCACATTCGAAAAGTGGAGCCTAAAGTTTCCGCATATATCACGCTCACCGAAGAACTTGCCCTGGAACAGGCAAAAAAAACGGATGCCGAAATTTCAAAGGGCAAAGACATAAGTCCTCTCACAGGAATTCCTTTTGCGCTTAAAGATATTTTTATTACCAAAGGGATTAAAACCACCTGCGCTTCCAAAATTTTGCATAATTATGTTCCTCCTTACAATGGAACGGCGGTTCAAAAGCTTTTGGATGCAGGCATTGTCCATTTGGGAAAACTCAACATGGACGAATTCGCAATGGGATCCTCCAGCGAAACCTCCCATTTTGTGAAAACAAAAAATCCCTGGGATCTCGAAAGAACTCCCGGAGGATCGAGCGGTGGAAGTTCTGCTGCCATCTCTGCTGACTTGTGCTTTGGAACTTTGGGAACCGATACGGGTGGCTCCATTCGTCAACCTGCTGCACTCACTTCCATCGTTGGTCTAAAACCCACTTACGGCCGCGTATCTCGTTACGGCGTCATTGCTTTTGCCTCTTCCCTCGATCAAGTCGGTCCGATGGCGAAAGATGTCCGTGATTGCGCCCTCATTCTCAACACTATTGCCGGACACGATCCAAAAGATTCCACTTCTGTGAATACTCCTGTACCTGATTACACAAAAAGCCTGACGGGCGATGTAAAAGGTTTGCGCATTGGAATTCCCAAAGAATATTTTGTAAAAGGAATGGACACCGAAATTGAAACATCGGTACGTGCTGCCATTAAACAATATGAAAGTATGGGAGCCATTTGCGAAGAAGTTTCTTTCGCCCATACAGAATCCGCCGTCCCTGCTTATTATATTTTGGCACCTGCAGAGGCCTCTTCAAACCTCGCTCGTTACGATGGCGTACGCTATGGGCACCGTGTCCAGGATCCTAAAGATTTAATCGATATGTATACCCGAAGCCGTAGCGAAGGCTTTGGTTCTGAAGTCAAACGACGCATCATGTTGGGGACTTATGTTCTTTCTTCCGGATATTATGATGCTTATTATTTGAAGGCTCAAAAGGTTCGTACACTCATTCAAAAAGACTTTTTGGATGCCTTTCAAAAGTTTGATGTCTTACTTACTCCTGTTACTCCAAGTCCCGCTTTTAAACTTGGAGAGAAAACAGACGATCCTGTTGCCATGTATCTTTCGGATATTTTCACCATCAATGTGAACTTGGCAGGTTTGCCTGGAATGAGCTTACCCTTTGGTTTTACAAAATCCGGCCTTCCCATCGGAATGCAACTCATCGCCAAACATTTTGAAGAAGAAAAAATTTTCCGCGCCGCTTACGCTTACGAACAAAACAGCGAGTGGCATAAAAAGAAACCGAATCTATGACCCAATTCGACACTATCATCGGATTTGAAGTCCATGCACAGCTTTTGACGAACTCCAACCTTTTCTGTGGATGCTCAATCGAGTTCGGCGCACCTCAGAATAAAAATAACTGCCCAGTTTGTTTGGGATTGCCGGGTGCACTGCCTGGTCTCAACAAAAAGGCCGTGGAATATGCCATCAAGGCAGGACTCGCCACAAATTGTAG
>CAYPXN010000018.1:0-2544 GCA_964414715.1 uncultured Pseudomonadota bacterium
TTTTTCGAAAACTTCCGCTGGAAGCATGAAGTGAGCCCTCCCTCAAAGGCAAACTTTGTACAAAAACTCTAATGGGCGCTTTGCACCCTTTACTTGGAACACGAAAAAATTTTTTTTCTCATTCCCAAAAAAATACGCCGAATATTATAATGATAACGAATCCGTACATTCTTGTAAACACTGAGAAGTGATTTTTTTATATCTAAGTATTCGAAATTAAACAGATTTTAACAGGAGTTAACATGTCTGACACGCGCCAATTAAAAGACCTTATTGTCGAGATGGTAAGCAAAAAAGGCAGTGATTTGCACATTTCTGCCGGAAGTCCCCCCAGAACCCGTATTGATGGACTTCTCAAACCCATGGAAGGTCAAGCCGTGGTCACTCCTGAAGAAGCGAAAAGATTGTGCATGGAATACGCCACGGAGGAAATGAAGGAAAAATTCCAGTCATTTCATGAGCTTGACTTCTCTTTTGGAGTGGAAGGTGTTTCCCGTTTCCGTGCCAACGTCTACCTTGAAAAGGAATCGGTAGCAGGGGCCTTTCGAGCCCTCCCTTGGAAAATCCCTTCTCCGGATAGTTTGTTTCTTCCTTTAAAAGTGAAAGAGTTGGCTCAACGTCCGAATGGACTGATTTTAGTCACCGGCGCCACGGGTTCCGGAAAATCCACCACCATTGCCTCAATTTTGGATCAAATCAACCAAACCCGTGAAGAACATTTGATCACCGTGGAAGATCCCATCGAATATGTATTCAATCATGGGAAATGCATGGTGCATCAACGCGAAGTCGGTCAACATACGGAAAGTTTTCAAAGTGCACTGAAATACATTTTGCGACAAGATCCCGACATCGTGCTCGTCGGAGAAATGCGAGATTTGGAAACCATGCAAGCGGCCATCACTACGGCAGAAACCGGACATTTGGTTTTTGCAACCTTGCACACCAATTCCGCCGTACAAACCATCGATCGTATCATCGACGTCTTTCCCTCTACGCAGCAACCCCAGGTCCGCTCTCAGCTCGCCTTCATTCTCGAAGCGGTTTTATGTCAGCAATTGCTTCCGGTAAAAACCGGAGGGAGACGTCTTGCCCTGGAAATGCTTTTCCCCAATTACGCCATTCGAAACCTGATTCGCGAAGGGAAAACCCATCAAATTTACGCACAAATGCAGAGCGGACAAGCCACCACCGGCATGATGACCATGACTCAAAGCTTGGTAAATCTGATTAAAGCGGGATTGATTGATTTAGAAACTGCCAAAGAATACGCACCCGATCGTGAAGAATTGGAAACCGCCTATCGCCGCATTCAAGCAGGAAGCGGTGAATCTGAAAAAAATTAAAATCAAAAAAATTTATGCTCAAAAAACTCAAGATTACAAAAAAAGGAAAAAGAAGCATCTGGGAACAGAAATCTTTTTCTAAAAAAGCAGTAAAAGAATTCGATATTTTGTTTTGGAAAAAAGCAGGTCCGCAAGCACGTTTTGCGGCAAGCTGGAAAATGATCGAAGATTTTTACAAAATGAGGGGAAAAAATGTACCTAAGCTCCGATTACGAAGATCTATTCAAAACATTGAATGGCTACAAGATTAAATATCTGATTGTAGGAGCCTACGCCGTCATTTATTACACGGAACCAAGATACACGAAAGACATTGATGTCTGGGTTTTTCCGGATTTGAATGATAATCAAAGAGTTTATGACGCCCTCAAAAAGTTTGGGGCGCCCTTATCGGGAATAAATCCTGAAGACTTTAAGAATAAAAAGATGATTTATCAAATTGGTGTTGCTCCTATCCGGATTGATATAAAAATGGACGTAGAAGGTCTTAATTTTAAAAAAGCCTGGGAAAACAGAAAAAAAATTTTTTTCGGGAAAACCCCTGTCCATATTGTGAGCTTACAGGATCTCATCCGATCGAAGAAAAAAATGGGCAGACCTCAAGATTTGCTGGATATTCAAAAATTAAAGGAACATTCCCGTAAAATTTAAGAATTAAAAAAAATTAAAATCCCTTGGAAATGTTTTTACCCGCATGGGCAAAGAGGGGCTTTGAAAAAAGCTGAGAACCGTTCCCATCAAAAAGAAAGCTCTGGGCCAAAAAGGGCCAGAAATAGATAAAGGCACTTAAGGTTCCTAAAAGCATCCATTTGTAAAAAATGCGCAACATCATATATATTATCGGTTTCGGCTCGAATAAGTTCCGTACTTTAGCCTCACTTTCGTACTATGTCTCAACGCAATGCGTTGCAAGTCTTTAATTTTTTTATACTTTTTTAACTTTCTTACAAAAAAGGGGTAGATATTTTTTTGGGAAGTTTATAGGCCTCTTCCTATAAGAACTTTTCGAAGGGAATTTTATGAAAACAAAATATCTTGCTCTTGCCTTACTTCTCTCCACACTTTTTGCCTGCTCGTCTTCCAATAATTCAGATCCTCAAGCCAATGGAAATGTATCTACCTCTCGGGAAAATGCCATCCAGTGTTTGGATCAGGGTGACACTCAATGTGCGCAAAATAATTTTTGTGGTTTGCAAAA
>CAYPXN010000019.1:0-12501 GCA_964414715.1 uncultured Pseudomonadota bacterium
TCGGTTCCTTTCTTGTATAAATGAATCTTTTGGTAGAGATCCATTCGATACCAAGAATCCTGGATCCGGCGTATCTTTTTATAATCCCTCTCACTTACCCAATAATATAACCCCTGGTACAATATGTCTGTAAACTGGAGATTCCCTAAAAATATTTTAGCAACTCTAAAAGCCCCTTATCGATAAGCTCTTAAATTCATTCATCAAAACTTTTTTGAGGGGTTGGTATGACACGTATTGCCGCAGTACAGCCACATCATGATTTATTATCTCGCCTGGAAGCTACTTCCCATTCAAGACTTACGAGAACACAACTAGAAATAGATGCTCTGGGAGAACAAATAGCTCACGAAGCAAGTGACTTGGGTAATCTCGCTTGCATGACAGGGAGTGGCTTGGTTTTTCGAGGTGTGGGTTTGGGATTGCAATCTTTGGGGCTTGCGCGGACTGTTGCTAAGGGAGCGGCCTTGTTTTCGGAAGCAGTGGCCTTTCGCGCTTCAAGTAATGCCGTCACTCGATTGCGTGGTCAAAGTCCCAGCGAAGATGTTTTTGATAGCAGAGGTTTAGTGAGCACTCTTTTAACTTTTGGATCTTTGAAAGGTGTGGGTGCTTTGGCAGAAGGTCAGAATGCTGTTCTGACAAATGCTTTGCAAGCTTCTACAATGGTGGCCACCCAAAATATTGCCTATGGATTGGGTTGGGCAACAGAACCCCAAGGAAATCTGACCAGTCAATTTGCGCATGCCTTAAGTACCAATGCTGCTTTGAGCGCGGGACAATCTCTCCTTCATTTTGCAACAGGAGGAAGTATTGCGCGTGCGGAAAGAAGTTTGGAGCTGGCCGAGCAGGCCCGAAATTATCGACCTCTTTCACTTGTAAGGGAAACAAGTCCTCTTCGTTCTCCTTTGGGAGTATTTGCTGCTGAATCGGCACAAGCTCCTGGAAGAGAAGTTCCCGCCGATTGGCCTCCGTCCATTGATGCGAGATGGAGCGAAGTAAGAGAGGGGACAAATTTGTGGAGTGCTGAGCCGGTGAGCACAAATAGAGATTTTGTAAGATCTATTAATCAAGGTGTTTTGAAATTATTGGGCGAAAAAAATGTTAGAATTCAATTTGGTTATGGTTCGGGCTTTGACAAATTTGATCCCGCAGAATCGGTGATGAGTCGTGAGCCTGACAATAAATTTGATTTAGTGGTTGTAGTAAATTCATTTGAAGATGCCTTAAGTCATTTGGGAAATCATTGGGGATTTGAAGGTGCGAGAACGCGGGAAATGATTGAAAATGCTAACAAAGGCGGAGTTTATTGTCCTAATCCGGATATGCTGGTCGATGGTTTTGGATTGCTAGGGTTTAAGCTCACGATTGTAAGCGCCGAGCGTTTTTATGCAGAAAGAAATGGAAAGCCTGCCTTGAATTTTGCTCAATTCAGATTGAAAGATACAATTATTGCTGATTCAAACAATCCTTCAAATCGATTGTTATGGATTGCTGATTCGACGGAAACCCCTCGTGTTCAAACACAAATTGATCATGTTGTAGACCATATGTTGGATATTTCTTTCCGTTTGAGAGGGAGTTTTGCTCCCCATCTTTTTAAACCTTTTAGATTTCTTTCAAGAAGTATCAGTGTCGCTCGTTTGGTAGAGTGGATGTATGAACTTTCTTATAATATTGAAGGTTACCGAATTTTTGATTGGGGCAAGAGTAAAAAACTTTTTGCCAAACGACGCGGAGAAATTGCGCCCTTTATGCTAGAGAATGTTCGTAGGTTTATAGAAAGAAATGCCGCAACGGTGCAGGCTGTCTATCAAGGTAAAGAAATTACTTCAGATCAAATTACCGTCCAAAACTTATATGATATTCAATTACGCGACAGAAGTTTAGCTGCAAGCAGAGCCCGCTGGAAGGACGCTTCGACTTATACCTCATTACTGATCGATATTAATCGACAGTCATGGCTTGGTTCAAAAGCAGCAATGAACTCTTTAAGAAATTCTAGATCTTACGAGCATATTGATAATAGTATTTACGGTGGACGTAAAATGCGTAAATGGGTGCATGAAAATGGTGCTATAGCGCGAGTATTGGGAAGGCCTTTGCTTGCTTTAGTACGAGCAATTAAGCCCGATAAAGTGGATTCAGTAAACTACCCTGTTTTATTTACAGATCTAGCAAGTCAAATTAATGGTTTGTTTAGAGATAAAATGATTAATCCAGATGAATGGCGTGTTCTGAATGCTGCGTGGATGGCAAATCCAGCAATGACACATATGAGAGATATAGAGATTTTGACTGCATTTGAAAGAAATATTTCCACGACAGACATTCCTGTTTATCTGAAATTACTGACTAGAATAGCACGCACTCCCTACAGAGAACCTGCTGTAGTAGAGTGGGCAGAAGGAAGACTCGCAGAGTTAGAGAATGCTCCATGAGTGGTTTTGTCAAATTTCACCTATGAAAATTTAAATGCTTTACGTACTCGTTTATCGACACGTGGCAGCAGAAGAGAGTTGCAAGGACGAGAAATTGGAGCGCTTACAACTTGGTTTGATGCTATAAGACAAACACCAAGAAGTGGTGAAGAAATTGTAAGAAAAATGATTACGGATATGGAATTGGCTAACGGAGTTTTAACTTCTGGTTTAGCCAAAATTCTTTTAGAAATGGATTCGGACGCATCACTTGCCCCTTCTTTACATGCTATTATTCAAGAGAACAAAGATCGAATTCTTCAAGCTGCTCGAGTGGGTGAGTAGTTGAAGCATTTTCTCTTTTCCACAAGGGTTGACTTCCTCGCTTTCACCCTATAAATATGCCAGCATTGTTAATTTGCTGTAGAGGCAGATAGCTGTGTCTGTTCTAAATTTGAGGGCGAGCACAGGAGGTTGCCTCTACATTTTATACTTGGATTAAATAAGATATGTCACTTATCGTTCAAAAATATGGCGGTACCTCGGTCGGCAACATGGAAAAAATCAAGAATGTTGCGAAGCGGGTGCTTGAAACACAGAAGCAGGGAAATGATCTGGTTGTTGTTGTGAGTGCAATGTCCGGTGAAACGAATCGTTTGGTCGGCTTTGTAAATGAAGCGGCGGAATTTCCCAGTGAGCGCGAATACGATATGGTGGTTTCAACCGGTGAACAGGTTACCATTGGTTTGTTGGCACTTTGTATTCAACAACTCGGTGGAAAAGCCATTTCCTTTTTAGGTTCGCAGGTAAAAATTATTACCGATGATGCACATGGAAAAGCGCGAATCGTTTCGATCGACTCTGCAAATATCCAGAAAGAATTAAAGGCCGGCAAAGTTGTGGTGGTGGCAGGTTTTCAGGGAGTGACTCAGGATAATCATGTGACCACTTTGGGTCGTGGTGGATCCGATACGACGGCAGTTGCTTTGGCTGCTGCCTTGAAAGCGGATACCTGTGAAATTTATACCGATGTGGATGGGGTTTATACCACCGATCCGAACTTGTGTGCCAATGCACGAAAGATTGATAAAATTTCTTATGAAGAAATGTTGGAAATGGCATCGGTGGGTGCCAAGGTGTTGCAAATCCGTTCCGTTGAATTTGGAGCAAAATACAATGTTCCGATTCATGTAAGGTCTTCATTCAATAATAATCCCGGAACCATTGTTTGTAAGGAGGAAAGTTCCATGGAACAGGTAGTAGTAACCGCAGTCGCTTATGATAAAAATGAAGCTAAAATTGCCTTGAGACAAGTTCCCGACAAACCTGGCATTGCGATTAAACTTTTTCAGCCCATTGCCGAAGCCAATATCAACGTCGATATGATTGTTCAAAATGTGAGCGCTGAAGGTACTACGGATCTGACTTTTACTCTTCCGAAGGCAGATTTGAAAAAAGCGCTCAAGATTGTGGAAGAAGTGGCCAAGGAAATTGGAGCCAAGAAAATTGATTCCGATGAAAAAATTGCGAAAGTTTCCATTATCGGAATTGGAATGCGTTCACATGCTGGAGTGGCTGCAAAAACTTTTCAAACACTTTCCAAAGAAGGTATTAATATTCAGATGATTTCAACTTCGGAAATCAAGATTTCTCTTGTGATTGAAGACAAGTATACGGAACTTGCAGTGCGTGCTCTGCACGATGCATTTGAATTGGATAAGAAAAAATAGGTAAGGCATCGGGACGGATTTTTCAAAAACCTTCAGACGTTACTTTTGTATTTCAAACGATACAAATAATTCCAAGAGCCACCTGAAGCTTTTTTCAAAATCATTCCGACGCCTTTTCAAACACTATGTCTGATGTTGTAAAATTATATGATACCACTCTTCGTGACGGCACCCAGGCCGAAGATATTTCTTTTAGTGTAGAAGATAAACTCCGCATTGCTGAAAAACTGGATGAAACTGGAATTCACTATATTGAAGCAGGTTGGCCGGGTTCCAATCCCAAGGACATGGAGTTTTTTAAGGAATGTCATAAGCTTCAACTTAAAAATGCCAAGATTACCGCCTTTGGTTCTACCCGAAAAGCAAAAGTAAAAGCAGCCCAAGATTCAAATTTAAAATCTCTCTTGGATTCCAAAACTCCGGTGGTGACTATTTTTGGGAAAAGTTGGGACTTTCATGCAAGTGATGCCTTGCGAATTTCCCTGGAAGAAAACTTGGAGCTCATCTCAGACTCTGTCGCTTATCTCAAAAAAAATGTGGATGAAGTGATCTATGATGCAGAGCATTTTTTTGATGGTTACAAAGCAAATCCGGAATATGCCCTCAAAACCCTGAAAGCCGCGGAAGAAGCTGGAGCAGATTGGATTATTTTGTGTGATACCAATGGGGGATCTTTGCCTTATGAAATTTCCGAGATGACCCAAAAGGTGAGAAGCCTTGTGAAAGCTCCTTTGGGAATCCATTGCCATAACGATGGTGAGATGGCGGTAGCAAATTCTTTGGAAGCAGTGAGGGCAGGGGCACGCCAGGTACATGGGACCATCAATGGTTTTGGTGAGCGTTGTGGAAATGCAAATTTGGTTTCGGTGATTGCAAATTTAAGTTTGAAGCTGAAAATGCCTTGTGTGACTCCGGAACAATTGCGTCACCTTCGAGAACTTTCACATTATGTGGATGAATTGGCAAATCTGAAACCCAATACCCATCAAGCTTTTGTGGGGAACTCTGCTTTTGCGCACAAGGGCGGCGTTCATGTAAATGCAGTCCTTAAGAATGCAAAAACCTATGAGCATATCGAACCGGAGTTAGTGGGAAATCGCCGTCGAGTACTTCTGTCAGATTTGTCGGGGGCTTCCAATATCATTTATAAAGCAAATGAAATGGGAATTTCTTTAAATGCGGATAGTCCTGTGGTGAAAAAGCTCGTGAAAGATTTGAAGGAATTGGAAGCGCAGGGTTATCAGTTTGAAGGAGCTGAAGCTTCTTTTGAAATTTTGATGAGAAGAGCTTTAAAGAATCATCGAAACTTTTTTGATTTGGTGGCCTTTAAAGTGGTGGATCAAAAAACTTCAAAAGACAAATCTCCCAAGTCTGAAGCGAGTATTGAATTGAAAGTAGGAAAACAGAAAGAAAAAAGTTCTGCCACGGGGCATGGTCCTGTGAATGCTTTGGATAAAGCTTTGCGTAAAGCTTTGGAAAGATTTTATCCTCAGCTGAAAAATGTAAAACTCATCGATTATAAAGTGCGTGTATTGTCTTCTCGAAATGGGACAGGTTCTCAAGTCCGGGTCTTAATTGAGTCTTCCGATGGAAAAGAAAAATGGGGAACTGTGGGTGTCTCGGAAAATATTATTCAGGCTTCTTGGATGGCATTGGTGGATAGCATTGACTATAAGTTGATGAAAGAATTGGATCATGAATCTTGAAAAGCAAAAAGATTCCTTTTTGCAATTAGCCTTGATCAGTATTTGTCTTTCTTTTGTTTTTTATTCTTTTCATCTTTTGGAATTTAATTCTAAATCTTTTTTCCCCTCGCAATTTCATTTTTTTAGCTCTGCTGAAAAAACAAGCATGCAAAGTTTGAAAGTTTTACCTGAAAGTTTGTCGGGAGCTTCTCGGCTGGTTTTGGGTCAGAAAATTAACATTAATACTGCTTCTATTTCAGACTTAGAAGCCTTGCCCGTGATTGGAAAGAAGCTCGCGGAAGAAATTGTTAAGAATCGTCAAGAAAAGGGAAAATTTGTTAAAACTGAAGATCTCATGCGAGTAAAAGGAATCAAGGAAAAGAAGTTTGAGAAGATAAAAAACTATCTTGAAGTGCGTTGACGCAACGCGTTCTTTATCTTTCTTAGCAACTTAAACAGGCTTCAAGTTCGATAAATTCACAAAGAGATTAAGGGGGTACTATGCAAACAACCCAAAATCCCTTACAATTAAATAGTTTTTATAAAAATTTTGGGAGGCTTTTGTGAAAAACCTAAATAAGTTAACATCCTCACTTTTATTCTTTGTTTTGGCGCTTTGCGCTTTCTCTTTTAACTCCTATGCGGTTCAACCTGTTACCTTTGATGGACCTAAAATCACCTATGATCGAAAAATGTTGGGTTTGGGCGATTTTGCCGTTTTTAACTTTATGGGATTGGATAAAGTAGATGCGGCAGTGCCTGCTCAGGTACTTTCTCGTATTGATGGTTTGGATAATTTGAATCAATGGCCCCAAATTGGTCCGAATGTTTTTTATAATATTAATGAATTGAGTGATGGAAGCCACATCTTGAGACCCCTTCAGGTGATAGAAGGTCATTTTAACGGAAATGCGAATTCAGATTTGGCGATTTTGAATACGAATTCTCTGACGGTTTGTAAAGATTATACAGGCGTATCTTGTACCAATGGATTTTCAGCTCTTCAGATGACTGATCCTTCGCAGAGAAACTGGCATGCTGCGGTAGGAAAGTTAAAAAATGGTAAAGATACCATCGCCGTAATTACCCAAGACAGTGCTGGAAATTCGGGGCATTTACTTGTTTATGAAACGGATGCGGCGGGTGAAGTTCAAGTACCCTACTATAATCAGCCTGTAGTGAAGGGGACTCCTTATTCTTTGACAATTGGAGATTATAATAACGATGGTAAATTAGATATTGCCGTAGCAACTCGATTTTATGATCCTAGTACGGGAGGTGAAGTAGGCGTTTATATTTACACTAATAATGGGGCTGGTTTTGATGCCCCTGTTTTGGGAACAAGTTTAAAGCTTAATCAATGTTATACTCCCACTGGCCTGTTGAGTTATGATCCCGATGGAGATTCAAAGTCAGATTTAATTGTTACCTGTTTTGATCGTTTAGTAACGAGTTGTTATAGTTATGCCGTTGGCAGTGCTTGTTCAGTTACCTATGATACGGGTTATGTTTATCTATTTAAGAACAACGGGGGGCATTTTGATCTCCAACATACCATTACCAATGGTATCAAGTTTCCTTATAGTTCTGCGGTAGGGAAGTTTAATGATGACTCTCTTTTTGATGTGGCAGTTGCAAACTGGCAAGCAAAAGCCGTCAGTGTCTATGCCGGAAATGATACTTTCAAAACAGAAGACTTGGGAAAGCACTATGTGACCCGTTTTAATCCAAAATATATTCAGGTAGCAGATAAAAATGGAGATGGTCTGCAGGATATTATTGCGGTTGCTTCTTCTGTTTCAGGTTTGTCTTCTGCTTATATTTCAGGAGCAGCAGGAGCGAGTATTTTGGATCCTTCTCTGTTGATGAGTGAAGCCTTTGCGGCGGATGATGCGAATAGTAAAGATTACATGTTTGTTTATACACCCGACAATCAGTTTTATTATGCAAAACCGGAAGAAATTATTAATCATTATTCATATGAGCCGGAAGTTTATCCGGTCTCCAGAGAAACAAATAAAATTGTTTATGATGCTGCCGGTTTCGATAAGTTGAAATTTGATTATAAGCCTTTTGTTTATAATGATATCTCGAACAATAATTTTACTACTTATAGTCCTATGAAGCCGGATACAAAACTGAAAACCAATGATGCTGTGATTGTCTTGATCAATTACAGACCTCAGGTGTCTTTTGATCCGGTGGATTGTTCTACAACAAAAGTGGTGGCTCATTGTGTGGCAGCATCAGGTCATACGATTGATCCTGCTCATTGTGTGTTTAGTAGTCCTGATATTCCGGATGCAGTAGCGAATGTTCAAAAAGTGGTGAATGGAAATGGGGTGGATTTAACCTTTACCCTTCCTCAGGAAGAAAGAGACTATACGGCTACGGTAGTAGGTACAGATGATAATGGTAATTCTTCCACTCAAACGATTGTTGTAAAAAGACAGGGCTGCACACCTCCTGCGCAGTCCACTACATGTCCTACCGCTCCTGTGAGCGCAGAAGTGTGGGTGGATGATCCTTTCCAAGTATGTGCACCTTTGCCTGGTTCCACAGGTTCTGGAGTTGCAGCATCTTCCTCTTCTGCATATGGTGTGACTTTCACCCAAACCAGTGGGCCTAACTTATTTGCTCCTGTGGGTCCTTCTTCTGCCTTGGCAGCTCAAACGGTGGAAGCAGGTAATTGCTTGTCGGGACGTTTTAAGTTTACAACCGAAGATGTATCCGCTTCTGGAACTTATAAAGTCACTAATAACATTACAGGGGCTACTTTGATGGAATGTCCTTGGCGAGTATTATCGAGAGGCCCCAAATTAGAAGGTGAAAGTACCGGAATAAAATGTAGTCTTTCAAAAGATACTCAAGGTAATTCTTTTACAGGTTTGCTGGGAACTGCTTTGTTGTTCGTTAGTTTTTCTTTGGTGATGTTTTCTTTTAAAAGGTCAAAAGCGAAGGAATAGTCACTAAGTTTCTGTATTTTAGTTAGATTAAACCTCCTAAGATTAATTTCTTAGGAGGTTTTTTATTGACACCCCTTGCCAAAACCATTACAAATACTTAAAATTAGCCAAGTTTTTATAAACTTGCTAAAAGTTGTTAAACTGTAAACGTCTATTCCTTAATAAAAAGGGGATTCAAATATGAAGAAAAAAGTAGGGCGGTATCTGTTGGCCACCGCGTTGGTGGGGTTAGTATTAAGCCCATCTCAAAGAGCCAACGCACTTATTTCTACATTTGATGTCATGAACTTCAAACCGGCCGTAGATTCCACTCAGTTCATCACGGTGTATGATGCAGATACGCATCAGCAAGGTGAATGGAACGCAGGCTTTTATTTGGATTATGCCAAAAATCCCTTGGAATTAGGAGCTCCTGTTGGAACTCGACGAGTAGGAGTTATCAATAACCAGATCTCTTTCAATGCAATTGGTAGCTATGGCTTTACCGATTGGTTTGAAGCGGGTGCGAGAGTTCCTGTGGTTCCTTGGAATGATTGGCAGGGTTTGACCACGGCAGGTAACCTAACCCGTGCTGCTGCAGGAAATGTGTTTTCAATGGGTGATGTTGCAATCGATATGAAGTTTCGTTTGCTTCACTCTAAATATGTTGGTTTGGCAATTGTTCCTTTTGTTTCTTTCCCTACCGGTAAATCCACTGTATTTGATGGTAACGGTTATGTGTCTGGTGGTGGTAAGTTGGCCGTTGATTTCAACCCTCATCATCGTGTGAAATTCGGTTTTAACTTTGGTGGTGTCTATAAGCAAGATGTGACCATTTTAGGTGCAAATATTGCTTCCATGATTACGATGGGTGCTGGTTTGAATATTAAAGCTCATAGAATCTTGGATGTAATTGCAGAAGGTCATGTTGAATCGGTTGCTAAAAACTTCTTTGGATCACGCGTTCAAACACCTGCAGAAGTAGGTGGAGCTTTGAGATTCCATGCTACGAATAATTTGGATGTGACTGCAGGTGGTACTGCCGGTCTTACAGTAGGTGTGGGAAGTCCTGACTTCCGTGCTTTCTTAGGTTTGAACTATACTCATCATAAAGAAGAAGCTCCTGCTCCTAAACCTGTAATTGCTGCGAAGAAGATCACCATCGATCAAATGATTCATTTTGACTTTGATAAGTACAATATCAAGAAAGATTCTTATGGTATCTTGAATGATGTTGCTTCTATCTTGAAGTCTAATCCTCAAATTAAGAAGATTCGTATTGAAGGTCATACCGACTCTATCGGTACCGATGCATACAATATGAAGTTGTCTCAACGTCGTGCCAACTCTGTGCGTGAATACCTGATCCAACAAGGTATCTCAGCAGATCGTTTGGAAGCTGTAGGTTATGGTAAATCCCGACCTATCGCTCCTAACAACACTGCCGCTGGCCGTGCAAAGAACAGAAGAGTTGAATTCAACGTCATTGAGCAATAAGACGAAATTCGCTAGAAAAACCCCGTCCGCCTCAGGCCGACGGGGTTTTTTTTTACATTGAATAGTTCTATTTTTCGTGAGCGAATTCCGATTGAATATGAACGAAGCTTTGGAAAAACTAAAAACACCTGTTCAGTTTATCAAAGGAGTGGGACCTTATCTCGCTTCTTTGTTGGAAAAGCTTCATATTAAAACTCTTGAAGACCTTCTCTATCATTTGCCAGAAAGATATTTAGACCGACAGAATATTGAAAAAATTTCTAACTTAAAACCAGAAACGCAGGCTGTTATAGAAGGGGAATTGCTTACCTGTGCGGAAGTGCAGCTAGGCAGAAGTCGTCGCAGAATATTTCAGGCTGTTTTTTCGGATGGAAGCGGCCTGCTGCATGCTAAATGGTTTAATTATTATTCCAATATTTCGAAACAATTTAAAGCGGGAAGGCGTGCGGTTTTATCTGGGAATGTGGAAGTATATCGCCATGAAAAGCAAATGATACATCCCGAGATAGAATGGCAGGGAGAAGGAGAGAAAGAAGAGGACTCTGTTGCTCATCAAGGAATTGTACCTGTTTATCCTCTCACCGAAGGTTTAAGTCAGAAAACACTTCGTAAAATTCTTTGCGAGGCGCTCCGTAAGGTGGAAATCGATTTGTTTGAAACTTTGCCAGAGAATATTCTTAATAGGCATAACTTGCCTGATTACCGAACTTCATTAAAGTCTTTGCATGTCCCTTTAGAAGTGGACATTGAACAGTTGAATGAAAAGAGAAGTTTTTTTCATCAACGGATTATATTTGATGAATTCTTTTTTTTAGAATTGGGTCTGGCTCTTAAAAAACGCGGAGAAAAAAAAGAAGAAAGATCGCGGGTTGAAATTTCAAAACAGGATTATGACCAGTTTTTAAAATCACTTCCTTTCAAACCCACACAAGCTCAATTAAGATCCATTCAGCAAATTGAGGAAGACTTCCAAAAAAATTCTCCCATGCATCGCTTGCTTCAAGGAGATGTGGGAAGTGGTAAAACTCTTGTTGCAGCAGCTTCTGCCAGTATGCTGATGCGTCATCAGCAGGTTGCTATGATGGCACCTACCGAAATACTGGCGGAGCAACATTATAAAAATCTCAAAAAATTTCTTTCTCCTTTGGGTTTCGAAATAGCATTGTTGGTGGGAGACATGAAAGCTCCTCATCGTAAAGAAATTCTGGCTAAACTTTCAGAAGGAAAAATCCAAATGGTGGTGGGAACTCATGCGATTATCCAGGAAGATGTGAAATTTAAGAATTTAGCTTTGGCTATTGTTGACGAGCAACATCGCTTTGGGGTGATGCAACGTGCAGAAATTAAAAAGAAAGGTGAGAATCCACATCTACTGATTATGACCGCAACCCCCATTCCTAGGACTTTGTCTTTGACTGTTTATGGAGATCTGGATGTTTCAGTTTTGGATGAGCTGCCTGCAGGTAGGCAGCCTATCGACACAAGACTTTATTCTGAAAAAGAGACGGATAAAATTTATAAGTTTATCCGTAAGAATCTGGAAATGGGAAGGCAGGCCTATTTTGTTTATCCGCTTGTAGAAGAAAGTGAAGCTCTTGATTTAAAAGATGCAAGTCAGATGTATGAAAAATTGAAAAATGAGATTTTTCCAGATTATCAGGTGGGCTTGCTTCATGGAAAAATGAAAGGCGAAGAAAAAGAATCTACCCTTTCTAAATTTGCCTCCAATGAAATCCAAATTTTAGTGGCTACAACAGTCATCGAAGTAGGGATTGATGTGCCTAATGCAAATATCATGATTGTGGAACATGCTGAAAGATTTGGTCTTTCCCAGCTTCATCAGATCCGTGGAAGAGTGGGGCGTGGGAGTGAAAAATCTTATTGTTTTCTGATTGCTTCCTGGCCCAGAAGTGAAGTGGCGAAAGAACGTTTAAAGATCATGTGTGAGACCAATGATGGTTTCAAAATTGCCGAGGCAGATTTGAATATTCGGGGTCCTGGAGATTTTTTAGGTACACGCCAGTCGGGTCTTCCAGATTTTCGAATTGCAAACTTGATTCGTGATGCACATCTACTTGAAAAAGCTCGCAAGGAAGCCTTCGAGTATATAGATAAAGATCCTTTGTTAGAAAAACCTGAGTCTCAAAAACTTAAACTTATTTTACAGCATCGCTGGAAAGGTCGTTTAAATTTGGCACAAGTCGGTTAAGCTCCCTCAGTTTTCCAT
>CAYPXN010000020.1:0-25452 GCA_964414715.1 uncultured Pseudomonadota bacterium
TCGGTTCCTTTCTTGTATAAATGAATCTTTTGGTAGAGATCCATTCGATACCAAGAATCCTGGATCCGGCGTATCTTTTTATAATCCCTCTCACTTACCCAATAATATAACCCCTGGTACAATATGTCTGTAAACTGGAGAAGTAAAAAAATTTTAGTCACAACTTCTCAGATATCCCGCCGATAATCTCATCATAGGGAAAAAGAAGATAGCGACAGGAGTGTCTTATGCAAAAACGCTATCTTTTTTCTTTATTGGCTTTAACAAGTCTTATCAACTTCATCGCAGTTCCTCTCATTGCCACTGAAATTCAAAGTAACATCGATCAACTTCAATCGGGTCAAGGCAACAACTCTATCCAACAAGATTTCCAATCATGCTCCAACAATTCAGATTGTGACGATGGAGACCCTTGTACCAATGAAATATGCACACAGCCACTCGGAGAAAATGGGCAAGCTCGCTGCTTATCTTTGGGACGTTTCCAAAACTGTGGAAGTAATTCCCTTCAAAGCTGCCACGACGGAGATGTTTGCACCACTGACTCTCTCGCAAGCGACGGATCTTGCACCCATTCACGAATTCTTACTCCCGAATGTTCTCAAGGTTCTTTTACTTGCGATGAATTTCCAGGAAAAAAATGTTGCCACTTTCAATCAGACTGTAATGATGGAAATCCCGATACCATGGATATGTGTGTGAATCGCGAGTCTGAAACGGGTTATTGCAACTACAGCTCTTCAAGCGAGCCAACAACCAATCCACCAAACTCTGCTCCCACTGTAATTCAAGAGGAACCCAAAAAAGAAAACCCCAGCCCTGTCACTACAACTATTCCTTCTACTACGCCAAATCCGGATTACATCTTCGGCTCCGGTGGATGCGCACTGGCAAACATGGGCTCTTTTAATGTTTCTTTCTTATTCGGAATCTTGCCTGTATTTTTATTTTGGTTAAGTCGAAAAAAAAATTAGAGAGAAGGGATTAAATCCCTTCTCTCTTTTTCTGAAAATGCTCCAAGCGATTCAATGCATTGGTGTAAGCTTTGGCAGAGGCTTGCAAGATATCCGCATGAGTTCCCACACCTACTACCTGCTTGCCTTTATCTTTCAAAGTGACCGAAACCTCACCCTGGGCATCGGTACCTCCGGTAATCGCCGCGACGTTAAATTTCAACAATTCACCTTTAAAGCCGGCTAATTTTTTCAAGGCCTTGAAGGTGGCATCCACAGGGCCTGCGCCATTGGCTTCACCGCTTTTCACTTTTTTTCCGTCGACTTTAATTTTCACTTTGGCTTTGGGTTTTAACTTCGTTCCACTTTGCACACGCACATCCACCAATTGATAGCGGTCGGGACCTCTTGTCAGTTCATCATTCACCAAGGCTTCCAAATCATCGTCGAACACTTCTTTTTTCAAATCCGCCAATTTTTTGAAAGCCACAAAGGCTTTTTCCAATTCTTCATCGGATAACTGGTAGCCCAACTCAATCAAACGTGCCTTGAAAGCATGACGGCCCGAATGCTTGCCCAATACCAATTTATGAGCGGTCCAACCTACGGATTGGGGAGTCATGATTTCATAGGTCATTTTATTTTTAAGTATCCCATCCTGATGAATCCCCGATTCATGAGCAAAGGCATTGGCTCCGACGATCGCTTTATTGGGTTGTACCGATACGCCCGTAATCAAGGTTAACAACTTGCTGGAATGACAAATTTGTTCTGTTAAAATTCGGGTGTCGCAATTGAACAAATGCTGACGAACTTTCAAAGTCATCACCACTTCTTCCATCGAAGCATTACCAGCACGCTCTCCGATTCCATTGACTGTACACTCTACCTGACGAGCTCCCGCTTGCACCGCCGCCAAGCTATTGGCTACAGCCAAACCCAAATCGTTATGACAATGAACACTGAAAATAATTTTGTCGGCATCTTTTACATTCGCTTTCAAAAAATGAATCAGTTTTGAAAACTCATCAGGATAAGTATAACCCACCGTATCGGGAACATTTAAAGTAGTCGCTCCCGCTTCCACAGCAGTGCTAAAAACTTTGGCCAAATATTCCCAATCACTTCGAGTGGCGTCTTCTGCAGAAAACTCCACATCGGGAGTGTATTGACGGGCATGTTTCACCGCCTTGAAAGTATCTTCCAAAACCTGCTCTCGACTTTTCTTCAATTTGTACTGCAAATGAATATCCGACGTGGCGATGAAAGTATGAATGCGTCCCGACTTTGCGTATTTCAAAGCTTCCCAGGCACGATCAATGTCTTTTTCATTGGCACGAGCCAAACCTGCCACTGTCGAGCTCTTGATTTCCTGGGCAATCAACTTCACTGCTTGAAAATCCCCATCAGAAGCAATGGGAAAACCTGCCTCAATCACATCCACATTCAACTTTTCCAACTGACGGGCCATACGCAATTTTTCGTTAATATCCATGCTACAACCGGGTGATTGTTCGCCATCTCTTAAAGTCGTATCAAAAATTTTTACATGTTCGGAGTTCATATATTTTCCTTTTTTGTGTCATCGCGAGCAAAGCGTGGCAATCTCATAAGTACACTCGGGGGATTGCCACACCCCTTTGGGGTTCGCAATGACATAGTAATTAATATTTTATCTGATTTTACGGTGCAGACAAGAAAGCTATTTTTGTTTCTGTTCTAGCTCGCCTTGTAGCTGCACCACTTTTAGTCGATCACGGGGAGCTTCCTTTGACTCTGAAGCCTTTTGAGCTAGCTTCATTTCTAGGAAGTTTTTGCGGTTACGTAGGTGTAGGAGTTCGTCGATCAAACCCATCACTACATATGCAGAAGAAGCAAAAAACATGGTTTCTTGCGGAGCGGAAGCAATAACGAAAATAATGACAGCAGCAGCCACCAAGAAAAGAAAAGACTGGGGTTTGGAGAAATCGATATTCTTGAAACTTCGATAACGAATGTTGGACACCATTAACAAGGCCAAACAAATCGTCAAAGGTAATACAAAATAAGAAATAGATTTTACATTCCATTGCATTTGGGAAGACAAAATAACAAAGCTCGCCAACATATAAGCTGCACAAGGAATGGGCAAGCCTTGGAAAAATTTCTTTTCTACATTGGAATGTTGAACATTAAATCGAGCCAATCTCAGGGCACCACAGGCAAAATACAAGAAAGCGGCTCCCCATCCAAAACGATGAAAATCATGCAAGCTCCAGGTAAAAATCAGAATCGCAGGAGCCAAACCAAAACTCGCCAAGTCGACCAAAGAGTCATACTCAATACCAAACTCGGTTTCAGATTTAGTCAGACGAGCCACACGACCATCCAAGCCATCAAAAACCCCTGCAAACATAATGGCCCATGCCGCGGCAACATAATCCCCGGTAATCGATCGAATGATTGAAAAAAATCCGCAAAACAACGACGCGGTCGTAAACAAGCTGGGTAAAATATAAATCCCCTTCTTGATACCAGACCGTCGTGGTCGGGATTCTTTGCTCATTTCATTGTCTTTTTCGATTGCCATAAAACTTTAATTTAAATTTCTTTAAACAGCTTTGAATTTTGCTATTACACTTTCCCCAGCCTTAAGTCTATCCCCTATCTTCACTTCAATTTCCAAATCAAGAGGCAAATAAACATCCACCCGAGAACCAAATCGAATAATTCCAAAACGTTGTCCGCGCTTCAAAAGCGAACCTCGTTTTACATCACATATAATTCTACGAGCCAAAAAGCCTGCAATTTGCACAAAAGTGATTTTTACCCCTTTATCGGTCTGCAGAAAAACCGCATTTCGCTCATTATTTTGGGAGGCCTTTTCTTCCCAGGCCATCATGTATTTCCCGGCCTTATATTCCACCTTCTCAACAATGCCTCCCGCGGGTGCTCGATTCACATGAACATCCATAGGAGACATAAAAATCGCTATCTTGCGGGCAGGCCCTTCATAAAAGGTCGGATCCGTCACTTCCTGCACCTCTATTACTTTACCATCGGCCGGAGACACCAAAAGTTGCGGATCCTCCGGAGGCGTCCTTTTAGGGTCACGAAAGAAATATGCAATAAATACAAAAAGGAGGAAAAAGGGAATTCCCAGAAATGGCTTCACTATATACCCCAAAACAATCAGGGCCAAACTCGCCAACAAAAATGGATATCCCTCTTTAGCCATCGATATGCGCCTTTCCTTTTTGAATCGCAACGGCTCCGGTTCTGACATCTTCTAAAACACCAAAGGGTAACAACTCTGAAAGCAATGAGTTCACTTTTTCATGCTCCCCCGTATACTCGAGGGTGATTGATTCAGGACTTTTATCCACGACCTTAGCTTTATAGTTTTCGGCAATCGTCAAAACACCCGATTCAGAAGCCGTACTTGATTTAACTTTCACCAAAATCATCTCACGGCTGATAAAACTTTCACCCGTCAAATCCTGCACCTTCACGGTATCCAACAAGCGATTCAATTGTTTCAAAATTTGTTCGATAATCAATTCACTTCCGCTTGTCAGAATGGTCATGCGGGAATAGCGCGGATCTGAAGTGGGCGCGACAGAAAGAGAATCAATGTTATATCCTCGGGCAGCAAACATGCCTGCCACACGAGCCAGAACACCGAACTCATTTTCTACTAAAACTGAAATAGTATGTTTATGAGACATAAAAAACCTAATTTAAGCTAAAACGATATCTCCAATCCCTTTCCCCGCAGGTACCATGGGATAAACATTTTCTTCCAAAGCGACTGCGAAGTCGATGATTGTAGGTCGATCACGTGTGGCAAGTGCTTTTTCAATGACCGGAACCACATCTTTCGGTTTTTCCACTCTAAAACCTTGCGCTCCATAACTTTCTGCCAACTTCACAAAATCCGGCATGCAACCGAAGGTAACCTGAGACAAGCGATTATCATAAAACAATTCTTGCCATTGTCTCACCATTCCCAAAAAGTTGTTATTGAGAATCGCAATAATCACGGGAAGTTTATGCTCCACCGCAGTTCCCAATTCCTGGATATTCATCTGAATACTTCCATCTCCCGACACACAAATTACTTTTGCATCCGGAAAAGCAAACTGGGCGCCAATCGCTGCAGGAAAACCAAAACCCATCGTCCCCAAACCACCGGAGGTACACCAATGACGAGGTTTGTTGAATTTGAAAAACTGTGCCGCCCACATTTGATGCTGTCCCACATCAGTGGTTACAATCGCCTCACCTTTCGTCAATTTGTAGAGCATGTCCAAGGCATACTGGGGTTTGATTTGCTCTTCCATGCTTTGAGTATAGGTAATCGGAGCTTTGGCCTCCCATTCATGAATGCAATGCCACCAAGGTTCGATCTGCTTTTTATAAGCATCCATTTTTTTGTAATCCTTGGCGAGTAAGATCATGTCTTGCAGTGCCTGCTTTACATCTCCCACGATCGGCGCATCTACCATGACATTTTTCGCAATATTTGAAGGATCAATATCGAGATGGATTTTTTTGGAATGCACTGAAAACTCAGAAAGCTTGCCGGTAACACGATCATCAAAACGACTTCCAATGGCAAACAAGGTATCACAATGATTGATCGCCATGTTCGCAAAGTAAGTACCATGCATCCCCAACATCCCCAAAGACATCGGGTCTGTACCCGGAAAAGCTCCCAATCCCATCAGAGTCATCGACACCGGAATTCCCATCAAATGTGCAAGCTCATAAACTTCAGGCGCTGCATTGGAGAGAACGGCTCCTCCCCCCACATAAAATAAGGGAGTTTTCGCAGCCAACAGAAGCTCAAAAGCCTTCTGAACTTGTTTTGGATCCGCTTTTTCAGGCACGTAAGGCACGCGAGTTTTCACTTCATCCATGGGCAAATATTCAGTGAGATGTTGTTGAACATCTTTGGGCACATCCACCACTACCGGACCCGGACGACCAGTCGTTGCAACAATAAATGCTTCTTTAATCACACGTTGCAGGTCACTTACATTTTTCACGAGATAATTGTGTTTGGTGCAAGAGCGTGTAATTCCCACCACATCCGCTTCCTGGAAGGCATCGTTCCCAATCATGGAAACAGGAACTTGGCCGGTAATCACCACCATGGGAATGGAATCCATGTAAGCCGTTGCCAAACCTGTGACGGTATTCGTCGCACCCGGACCCGAGGTCACAATACAAACACCCGGCTTTCCTGTTACACGCGCATAACCATCCGCCATATGGACAGCGCCCTGCTCATGTCGAACCAGAATATGTTTCAGTTCAGGATGTTTATAGATTTCATCGTAAACATAGAGGATCGCGCCACCCGGATAACCGAACACGATTTCGGTGCCCATGTCCTTCATGGATTCGATTACGATTTCTGCGCCTGTGAGTTTCTTGTTTGTCATCGGTGTTTCACTAAGATTTGTTCGATTCGCGTTTTGCCTTTTAATTTTGCTAATTGAAGCTTCTTTTTTTCCTGCTGCTCGTTGGGATTCAGGTAATTCTTACGATCCAATTTTTCAAGCAAGCGTTCGTATTTTTGATGTTCAGTCCAAAGTGTTTGTAATTCTGGCTCGACGGAAACCAGTCGCTCCAGCAAGTCTTGATCTCTTTTTTCCATTTCGGCTCCTTCTCAAAGGCGTAAATTTCATTGTACCCGGAAGCGGACTTAGAGAAAAGCAATAGTTTCAAGCTCTTAGAATCTGTGTATTATGGGGAATGGGCTCTGTCAAGCCTAGCAAGGCAAAAGATTATTTAGCCTTCTGCTGCAGAAGACCTTAAATAGTGGGCCCGTAGAGAACTCGACTGAGCGGGGGCTAGCCCCTGTTGAAGCTTTAACAGGGCCGTACGAGCAACACATTCCGCTAAAGAAAGGTTAAATTTATCTATAATTTTAAATGAGTTAGAAACAAATACATCTTGAAAATCTTTCACATAAATTTCGGTGCCATTTCCCACAAAATAAGGAATCACAGATTCAGAATCGATAATACTTTTTACTTGTTCAAAATATTTACGAGGTTCATAGCAGGCTCCTTCAAGAAGACATTCGCCGGCCCGATATACTGCAGCAAAAACTTGTCCTCTTCGGGCATCCAAAACAGGGCAAGTCAAAGTAGTTTGATGTTCCGGGTTGAGCATCCTCATGGCTTCAAGAGTTGAAATTCCCAGTACAGGCTTTTCATTCATTAAAGTAATGCCTTTAACAAAGGCCAAGGCAATACGCAGCCCTGTAAAAGAACCAGGCCCTTGAGAAACAGCCCACAAATCAATTTCATCCAATGGGAGTGAGGCTTTTGAAAGAATTTTCCGAAGCTCTATGGCCAACACTGAAGTATGGCTGGAGGCGTTTTCCCAGAATACCTGTTCCAATACATTTTCATTTTCTAAGAGGGCAATCGAACCGACGTTCGAAGTCGTATCTAAGGCAAGGATTTTCAAAACCAACCCATCACTTTCGCAAAGATTTTTTTGAAGCCCCACACGGTATCGATATCATTGATTGTCACGAGAATCATGAGGGTAAACAAGAAAGCCATTCCAATTTGCTGGGCGATGATGCGTCCTTTCACCGACAGAGGTTTGCGACGGATCGCTTCGTAAAGCATGAACAGCAAATGTCCCCCATCCAACACGGGAATAGGAAGTAAATTTAAAACTCCCAATTGCAAACTCATAAAGCTCAGAAAATAGAAGAAGTCTCCCGCACCTGATTTTGCTGCATTTGCGGTCGCTTCAGCAATCTGGATCGGTCCCCCCAAAGTTTTATAAGAAAGTTGGAAACTGAAAAGTTTTTTCAACACTTCCAGGGTCAGCATAAAAAGACGACAAAACTCATGAAACCCTTTCGTTACCGCCTGCTTGAAACCATAATAATGTTTCACCATGCTGCCTTCGGGAATTCCTTTGCTGATTCCGATAATCCATTTTTTATAACTTTCATTATAGAGTGGCATGAGCGTGACTGTTAATTTTTCTGTTCCACGCTGAACTTCCACCGGAATGGATTTTCCTCCGGAAGCAGCAACCTTCTCACTCATATCATCCCAGGTTTCAATCGTTTCGCCCTGAATACTGATAATCTTGTCTTTAGATTTAATCCCAGCCTTGTCTGCGGGAGAACTTGGAGACACTTGATCCACCACGGCATCGTTGCCTACAAAATAATGGGGTTCAATTCCTAAAAAGCCAACCTTCCCCTCTTTTGCGGTTCCCAACTTAATCTTCTTGATCTCTTCTTTTCCTTCAGATTTTGAAAGAATTTTAAGAGTCACCTCCGTATCAGGACTGACCAAAATTCTCTGCATCGCCTCGTCCCAGGTGGGAGTATTAAAGCCATCAATCATTAATATTTGATCGCCTTTTTGAAGTCCTGCTTTCTCGGCAGGAGAATTTTTCTTCACACCTACTACTATGGCAGGTTTTTCAAGAAAGGACGGTTCCATGCGACCAATCATGAAAACAATGGGCATCAATACCATCGCCAACAATAAATTCATGGCAGGCCCCGCCAATACGGTTGCAATCCTCTTGTAAAGAGGCTGACAGGCAAAACTGCGAGGATCGTGCACGGGAGCTATATTGCTGTCATCGGGTTCTTCCCCCGACATCTTGACATAGCCTCCCAAAGGTAAAATGGAAATTTTATATTCCGTTTCACCCCAGGTAAAACCGAAAATTTTAGGCCCGAAACCAAGTGAAAATTGTTCCACCCGAATGCCAGACCATTTCGCAACCAAGAAATGCCCCAACTCGTGGATAAAAACCAAAAGACCCAAACCCAAAATAAAATAAATAAATGTAATAGGAGTCATAATTTTTTCCTTATGTCATCGCGAGGACGTGCACCTCACGAACGTGGCGATCCCTATATTGCACTCGCGGAATTGCCACGTTCCTTACAGTCGCTCGCAACGACATTCTTTTTCTTTATCAACTGTTCCGTTTCCTCTCTCGCCCAAGCATCTACTTTTAAAAGTTTTTCCAACTGGTCTGCTGCTTGTACTCTATTAGAGTTTAACACCTGGGAAACAAGCTTCGGAATATCCAAAAAACGAATTTCTTCTTTCAAGAAAGCGGCCACAGCCACTTAATTCGCCGCATTCAACCCATAAGGAGCATCTCCAACCTTTTGCAAAGCTTCCTTTGCAAGCTTTAAACATTCAAAGCGTGTGGTATCTGGTTCATAGAATTGCAACTCTTTCACTTTAAAAAAATCTAAAGTAGGCAAATTATTGGGAAGACGTTCCGGATAACTCAAAGCATAAGCGATGGGTCCGCGCATATCTGGAATTCCTAATTGTGCAATCACGGAACCATCCACAAATTCCACCATGGAATGAATGACACTTTGGGGATGGATCACCACATCAATTTGTTCAACAGGAACATCAAACAACCACCGCGCCTCAATCACTTCCAATCCCTTGTTCATCAGACTTGCAGAATCGATCGTAATTTTTGCTCCCATGCTCCAATTCGGATGCTTCAAGGCTTGAGCCAAAGTAACCTGCTCCAGTTCTTCCATAGTTTTACTACGGAAGGGACCTCCAGAGGCCGTCAAAATCAAACGCTTCACTTCTTTTTTATTCTGTCCCTGCAAGCATTGAAAAATGGCACTGTGTTCACTATCCACCGGGAAAATGGATACACCGGCCTTCTTTGCAGCAGCACTCATCATCTCCCCTGCCACCACCATGGTTTCCTTATTGGCAAGTGCCACTTCCTTTTTGGCTTCAATCGCACGCAAAGTGGGAACCAAACCCGCGGCACCTACAATAGAAGAAAGTACAGTATGAACCTGAGGATGTGTTGCCACCTTCACAGCCCCCGCTTCTCCAAAATAAATTTCAGGGATTTCTTTCAAGCCTGAAAGGGCATTTTTCAAAGAAGAGACATCCTTTTCTTCACGAACACTCACGCACAAGGGTTTGAACTCCAAAATCTGTTCTTTAAAAAGACTCAGGTTACTTCCACAAGCCATGGCAATCACTCGAAAACGGCTGGGATTAGAACGGACCACATCCAAGGTGTTGGTACCAATGGAACCTGTGGAACCTAAAATGGAAATATTTTTAAACATAAACTTAATAAAATAACTTCGCGTAATAATAAACAAGAGGAGCAGTAAAGAAAATGGCATCCAAACGATCCAGCAAGCCCCCATGTCCCGGAATTAAATTACCTGAATCTTTTACGCCCACGCTGCGCTTGATCAGTGATTCTGACAAATCTCCCAAAGGACCCACCAAACCAATCAAAAGACCCAAAATGAAAATATCATGATTCAGCAAACCATGCCAAAAAATCCACTTACTCAAAAAAACCGCGAAAGTACTTCCTGCGATTCCACCCACCAAACCCTCAATGGTTTTACCGGGAGAAACTCGAGGTGCCAACTTGTGTTTACCAATCCAATGTCCCACGAAATAGGCACTCGTATCTGCCATAAAGGTTGCACCCGCCATGAGGAATATCCAAAATACTCCATGATCCAGGGCTCTCAACAAACCTGCATAAGAAAAAAGGCAGGAAACGTACACACAACCAAAAATCGTAATCGCAATTTGGGAAAGTACCAAATTGAGATCGTGGTCCGCAAAAAGATAATAGGCAAAAGTAATAATCAAAATGACTGAAAGGCCCGTCACCCATAATTCCGGATCACGAACGAACAAAATCATCAACGAGAAGAGAGTTCCCAAAACCACTCCGAGACGTGGAGCGGAGGATGGATGTTTCGGAAGCGCAATACCCATGAACTCAATCAAACAGGCACTCGAAACCGCTGCGATCAGAATTTTAAACATCCAAAGAGGCGCAAAAAAAACAAAAAGCACCACCAATGGTGCCAAAGCAAGACCCCAATAAATTTTTTTTGAGTCCATAGAAGCCAAAATCACCTCTTACAAACTAGTCAAACTCTCTCAACTGATCACTGGTCAAACCAAAACGACGTTCTCTTTGCTGATATTCCTCAATGGCTTTTTCTAATTCTTGTTTACTGAAATCCGGCCAATGTTTATCGGTGAAATATAACTCGGTATAGGCCATTTGCCAAAGCAGGAAATTACTGATGCGATATTCTCCACTCGTACGAATCAACAGGTCAGGATCTGGAAATGCCTTGGTATCCAAATGTTTTGAGAATTCTTCTGCCGTTAATTTCAAAACATCTTGATTCGGGTTTTGTTTAACAAATTTCTGGATGCCCCTCAAAATTTCATTACGGGACCCGTAAGAAAGCGCCAACACCAAAGTCAATTTATTAAAGTGGCGTGTTTCATCCATGATAGAAAACAGCACTTCCTTGACCGCCACAGGCAGACTATCAATTTCTCCAATTGCACACAACCTTACCTGACTTCGGATAAATTTTTCTTTTTTGGATAAAAGGAAATAATGAAGCAAATCCATTAAACCCACAACTTCTTCACCAGGTCTCTTCCAGTTTTCTTGCGAAAATGCATACAAGGTAAGATATTTTATTCCAAGATCGAGCGCTGCATCGACAATGTCTTCAGCAACCTCGCTGCCCTTTTTATGACCTAACAGACGGGGCAAATCCCTTTTCTGAGCCCAACGCCCATTGCCATCCATAATGATGGCGACATGTTGAGGGATATTGTTAGGGTCGAGTGGAGACATAATTGAGAATTCAATAGTCAGTATCAGTAGCACAATGGATAGAAGGCTTTATTTTGCCCACTACCCACTGATGAGTTATCACACTTCCAATAATTCTTTTTCTTTTGTTGCAACCAGATGATCTGCTTTTTCCACATGCTCATGGGTCACTTTTTCTACTTCGTCACTCAAATGCTTTACATCATCCTTGGATGCATGTCCGTCCTTTTCCATTTTTTTCAGGGCATCCATTCCTTCACGACGCACATGACGAATCGCAACCTTTCCTTCTTCACCATGTTTCTTCACAATTTTTACCAAATCTTTTCGACGTTCTTCCGTAAGCGCGGGAATGGGCAAACGAACCAATTTTCCATCATTGGTAGGGCTCAAACCCAAACCTGATTTTAAAATGGCTTTTTCAATATCCGGAATCACTTTGGGATCCCAGGGAGTAATCGTGATCATTCGGGGTTCCGGAATTCCCAAGGTCGCCACTTGTTGCAAAGGCGTGGGAGCACCATAATAATCCACACGTACATCATCCAGAAGAGCAATCGATGCGCGTCCCGTTCGCACCTTGGTGAGCTCTCCTTGAAGAGCTTTCAAGCATTTATCCATTTTTTGTTTCAATTCATTAATCAAGGGATTGTTCGACATAACTCGCTCCGTCTTTTAGGCATGTATCAAGGTTCCAATATCTTCACCCATAATCACTCGTTTCATGTTTCCTCGCTTGAACAAATCAAACACGATGATCGGCATTTGATTATCCATACAAAGAGAAATCGAGGTAGAGTCCATTACCTTCAGGTTACGATTCAACACTTCCATATAAGAAAGGTCTGTGAATCGTTTTGCATCTTTATTTTTCTTGGGATCACTATCGTAAACTCCGTCCACTTTGGTCGCCTTCAAAATTACTTCGGACTTTATTTCCACTGCACGTAAAGCCGCAGCAGTATCGGTCGAAAAGAAGGGATTTCCGGTTCCGGCAGCCAAAATAATCACGCGATTTTTTTCGAGATGTCGTGTGGCACGGCGGCGAATATAAGGTTCTACCACTTTCTGGACTTCAATCGCTGAAAGCACTCGAGTATGAACCCCTGCTTTTTCGAGAGAATCCTGAAGAGCCATTGAGTTCATAATGGTTGCCAGCATTCCCATATAATCTGCACTGGCACGATCCATTCCTCCGGCTTCTTCACCCAAACCCCGAAAAATATTTCCACCACCAATCACAATCGCAAGCTGGATTTTAAGATCACTCAACTCTTTAATTTCCTGAGCAATCCCCCTCACCACATCATGATCAATCCCATATCCCTTGGGACCCATGAGTGATTCACCAGAGAGCTTGAGGAGTACACGATTATACTTAGGTTTATCCATTTTGCTTAGATGTGAGACGTGAAAAATGAGGAGTAATCCTTCTTACACCTCACCGCTCACCCCTTACCCTCACTTATGATTGTGCTGCTTTGGCAACTTCACTGGCGAAATCTTGTTCTTTTTTCGCCAAACCTTCGCCCACCTGGTAACGGACGAAATCAACCACAGAAATCGCGGGGTCAATCTGCTTCAAAAATTGGGAAACAGTTTGTTTACCGCTAGGATCTTTTACAAAAATTTGATTCACCAAACAAACTTCATCCGCAAACTTTGAGACCTTACCTTCAATAATTTTTTCCAAAACATTGGCAGGCTTTCCGGAATCTTTCATCTGTTCGAGATAAATTTCCTTTTCCTTCGCAATTATTTCTGAAGGAATATCTTCACGTTGAAGATATTGGGGAGCGCTCGCAGCCACATGCATGGCCACATCACGAGTCACTGCTTCGCTAATTTTATCTTTGGGTCCCTTCAACTTCACCAACACACCAATTTTGTTTCCCATGTGTATATAAGAACCCAACACTTCATCGGCAGCCGCTTGCACGGTTTTAAATCGACGCACTGAAATATTTTCTCCGATTTTTCCGATCATGTTTTTCAATGCTTCTTCCACAGTCACCCCTCGGAATGGGGCTTTTAACAAAGCGGGCAAATCTGCGGATTTTGTCTTCAACACTGTCGAAGCCACTTCATCAGCAAAAGATTGAAACTCCGGATTCTTGGCCACGAAATCGGTTTCGGAATTTACTTCCACCATCACCGCCTGATTTCCTTCAACCTGAAGAGAGACTCTTCCCTCCGCGGTAATACGACCTGTTTTCTTGTCTGCTTTTGCCGCACCACTCTTGCGCAGAATTTCCACTGCTGCATCCACATTTCCGCCGCTTTCCGAGAGGGCTTTTTTACAATCGAGCAAACCTGCACCGGTTTTGATTCTCAAATCTTTAATCATATCTGCCGTAATATCAGCCATAAAAACTCCTTAAAATATTCCGTACGGGCATCCGCCTAAGGCGGACGCTCCCATATCTATTCTTCTTTATTTTCTACCACTTCCGCTTTTGCCGAGAAAGATTCCACAGCCTGTCCTTCTTCAAAGGATTCGGGTTTGCTTACATAAGCACTTCCCTTGCTTCCGGCCTTGGCTTCACGACTTGCTTTCTTTTCGGAATTTTCTGCATTGCCTGCAGCACGAGCACGCTGTTCACGTTCTTGCATACCTTCCAACACTGCATTGGCAATATTTGCTGCCACAAGTTTAATGGCACGGATAGAGTCGTCATTACTGGGAATCAAGAAATCAATCCCTTCCGGATCACAGTTGGTATCTGCCATGGCAACCACTGGAATACCCAAGGTTTCTGCTTCATGAAGGGCAATTTTTTCTTTTTTGGGATCAATCATGAAAATCACGCCCGGAACTCGGGTCATGGTTTTGATTCCACCCAGAGATTTCTCAAGCTTTTCAACTTCACGATCAATTTGAAGATTTTCTTTTTTCGACAACACCTCAAAGGTTCCGTCAGCTTTTTTGGTTTGAAGATCTTTCAAACGATCAATAGAAGCCTTTACGGTTTTGAAGTTGGTGAGAGTTCCTCCCAACCAACGTTGAGAAACATAGTACATGCCACAACGCTCTGCTTCTTCACGGATAATATCCTGGGATTGTCTTTTGGTACCTACGAAAAGAACATCTTCCCCATTCGCAACGATTTCTTTCACGAAATCAAAAGCCTGAACGGCCATGGGAAGAGTTTTGGAAAGATCGATGATATGGATCCCATTTCTTACCCCATAGATATAGGGTTTCATTTTGGGGTTCCATCGCTTGGTCTGGTGACCGAAGTGAGCACCTGCTTCGAGGAGCTCCTTCATATCTAACTGGATCATATTTTCTCCTTGGTTAAACCTCCGGTTTTTCCAAAAGCGACCTGCCTCAGGCAGGCACCGAGCTTCCAGACTCCTGAAAATCAGGAGAACAAACCGTGTGTGATTGTTAATGCTACAAAAATAGCGGTTCCGAGTAACACAAGGGCGTGTTATAATGCAACATACATTTTTAACAAGGATTTGAGAATGAAATCAAGTATTTCGCAAACCTTCAAAATCACTTACATCCTCTTATGTCTGTTGGGGTGCCCGCTCAGTCTTTATGCCCAAAGTTTACCTGCACCCCTCCTCAGCCCGGCTCCTCCGATGGGAAACAATGCATCCCCCTCTACACCTCCTGCTCTCCAAAACTATGATGACTTCGGCTACTATAAAAAATACGCAAATAAACCAAAGTCTTGCCAGAATGATGTCAAAGGAGGTTTTGAAGCTTACGACAAACAGGATTGCGAAAAATCCATCGCTTTTTTGAAAGATGCCATTAAAGGGGGTTGTGGACATCCTTTAGTTTATTTCAAACTGGGAGCCTGCTCCGAATTTATGGGCAGCAACTACTCTGCTGCACAGTACTACAAAGAAGCGGAAGAAGGACTCAAAATTCTTCCTGCTCCCCATCGTTATCAAAAGGATTTTTACGAAGCCTACGGACGTGCCTTGCTCTTAAATAAAAAAGCAGATGACGCCATCATTTATCTCAACAAAGCAGCGGACTTGGGTACCCCCTCCTTCACCCTCTTTTTTCTTTTGGGAGAACTGTATAACCTGAAAAAACAACCCGAGATTGCAGTCCAATTCTATCAAAAAGCCATCACCCAACCTCTCGACGGCGCCACAGCTTCACAACTGGCAAAAGTTTACGGAAGTATTGGAAAAACATTTCTGGAAGTCAAAGACTGGACAAACGCCATTACCTATTTGGATCTCGCGCTGAAAAGCGCTCCCAATGATCCTGAACTTCAACAAGCACGCTACAAAGCACAGGAATTAAAAAGACAAAATGAATTATTCCAAATGATGCAAGGCATGACGGGAGGTGGAAACAACCTGCCCCCCTTTCAACCCCAAATGCCCAAACCTTAGTCTCTTGTCCAGTTTATACCTACAAAAACTCGCACCCGAAGGGTACGGATAATTGGATTGTTTTTGTTGGCATGAAACTCGGGAAAGCTCCCGAGAATTTCATCTGGGTTAAGGTTGAGGATTATTACCCTGGTAGGTATTATCAGCCTGAACTCCTCCGGGGCCAAAACCATAGGCACCACCTTTATTCCCATTCACATTGTTATTGGTAAAGGTGTTCATTTTTGCAGAGTCTTCAATATAAATTCCTGCCATCGCATTGTCGTGGATCTGATTGTCTTTATAGTAACCCTTATTGGAATGTCCGATACGAAGGCCATAGACCATGTTTCCTATCACCTGATTAGTCAAAGCCTGAAAAGAATCTGAATCTCTTACCCACAAACCAGAGCCTTGGCCTGATTTCATTTGGCTGCCGACCAATACATTATTAGATCCGCCACTGATATAGACGAGTGCTTCAGGCAAAAAATAATCATAAGGAGCTTCTGAATAAAAGTTACAATCTTTAATAGTGGAATCCTGACAGCTTTCAAATTTCACTCCACGATCCGAATGTGTATAGGTATTCATTCCTTCCAGTAAAACACCTTGGGATCCCACAATGCGAATCGGCCAATTTCCTTTATCTGCCGTCACTACCATATCCGTTAACTGAACATCTTTTGAATTTGTGACACGCAAAATACCGGGAAGATTAGGCACAGCTCGTTCCTGATAGTACTGCAAATTAAATCCCGAAACCTGCACCCCGCTGGAATTTTCAATGCGAATAGCCGGATTGTAAGTAACACCCGAAGGATCAGCACGGCCATCCAGAATAACTCCGTCTCCTTGCAAATTGACATCATGAGAACCTGTTACAAACAAAGTAAAACCATAATAGGTTCCCGGACAAATCGTGGTCGACTGCTTAATCATCACTTCACGCGGGTCTCCCTGCAAAGGAAACATGTTCGGATTAGAATCGTCACAATCCAAACCTGAAGGAACACCGTCTCCGTCTTGATCCACTCCGTTTTCACCACCATCTTCGCTACCAGCATCTGAATTTGAATATCCCGCATCCCGTTTCGTTCTAAAATCAAAGTTTCCACCTGTTCCTGCTTCACAACCTGCAAGAAGCGCAGGTAAAACGAGAGCTGCCTTTTTATAGCGGACAGCATTGCCAAACAAGGCGGCGGAAGCATCTAAAATCTGGTCTGCCTTCGTCAAAAACTTTGCAGACTGCAACACATAAGAAGCTCCACCCAACATGAAAAGATTGGAAGTTTTTGTCATTTCTTTTTGCAGATAAGCATCCACCTGATCGATGTGCGCCTGGACAGGATTTATCTTGTCGGCATAAAAGAAGCTTCGCCTTTCCAAAATCGATGCAGCACGTTGAGGGGAAGGAATATAAGGATGAGAGTTAAAATTCGGAACTCCCTGAATCGCCAGACTTGGATTCTGAGATACCACCGAATAAAAATGAGGAAGATTGATTAAATAATACGGCTCTAACTGAGTTAGGCCGGGTTGTGCCCCCACAACAGCCATAAAAAACTCCTTAAAAAATACTAAGGCAAAATCGCCTTCTGTCTTGATATTTTTAATGATCAAAACTGGCTTTTATTCGGCGCGTCAAAAATAAAGTTGCGTCATAAGTAACTAAAAGGTGGGTTACTTTCAAGACAAATTTATAGGGGCAGGCATTTTAAGGGGCAGGCATGAGACGTCCCATAATGGCCACCCACATACGTCCATTGGCCATAAAGCTGGGAACATTTTCCGGAGGACCTACCGGGTTCAATTTACTCATCATTGAAATCACAACACTGTATTGTCCTCCATCCAGAGGTCTTGCTGGAAAACCCCTTAAATAATAAGGACTTGAAGGTCTCAAGAAACAACTGAATACCGGTTTTTTACTGGCATCCCAGGGCACCCATCCCGCAGGACATTGTTGGTCCACACTGGAAATCAGGTTTTTGACCAAATCATCTGGTACCGCAATATCCGAGCTGCTCAAACGGGGGTCTGGAACCAAAGGAAGGCTATCTGCTGTCAAACCATCGATATCGTGCGTAGTAATCGAGGCTCTCAACTCGGTATTCGTAATGAGGGTGGAAGGATAATCTGCCACAGGCGCTGCATGATAAGGATTTACCAAACGAAGCTTCACATCCGGGAAGAATAATTCGCCAGTTTCATCATTATAAATTCCATCCTGACCTGGTCGGGTGGCAAACACATAGTAAAAGAAAGAACAGTGAGAATCCTGGAAGGGAGTTCTCAAATCCTGAGGTTCGGTACAATCCGGAATTCCGTCATGATTCAAATCCTCTCCCGCAGGTCCTCCGGGATAACCACTGAGTCGGGTACTGTATACTCTCAACACTTTTTTACGATCTTCCGGAGTTAAATTTAAAATCGCATCGACCAAATTAGGATTATAGGGATCAATATTCAATTTCTGAACCATGGTTACATGGCGAATCCCCTCTTCTCCCGGCACTTCGGCAAAATTCAATTCCAAATCTCCCGGTCGGAAGGCATCAAATTTTCCGGACCTGAAATCCTCGGAATCAATGGGTCCGCTTTTCAGCAAATTGGTATCAAAGTAGGAACTGATAAAATCAACCTTCATGTTCACGTGTCCCGTAAGAATCTTGTGATTCACCGATCCAATCAGATTGAATCCGATATTATTTTCCACTCCCCCGTTTGGAGTAAATTTTATTTTCAAACGTGTGGAAACATCTCCTTCTGTCATTCCCGGTTTTTTCGTAAACTTTACCGTAAATTCTGCCTTACCCGGAGAAGAACCTCCACTGGGCATTCCGGGGACCTGCGTAGGAGGTGCAGGGTTTTGCAGGATTTCAAACTGACTTCCATCTTCCAAACTGATTTGAACATTGTTCAAAGGCTGATCAAGATAGTTCAGCAGGAATATTTTCTGCGTTTTGCTGCTATCATTGTTATTATCAATGTTGATCCGGATGTTTCCGTCCGCGTTCACCTGAACCGTTGAACCTTCTTTTTGCAATCTCAAAACATTCGACTGATCCGGACTCACTCCCCCGCTCAAATTCAGTTTAAAATCCTCTTTTCCCTGGCTTTTATCATAACGGGGATCATTCGAGGCAATCGTTACAAAACCCGTATCCGGAGTCGGCTTGTTATTCACCGCATTCACAATAGAACTGGCATTCACCGGATAATAGAGAACATTAAAATTTACTTTCCCTTTCGAGTCCGGCAACTGACAGTCATCCTGAATATAGGTATGTCCATTCTGCTGGATGCTTTTACATTGAGCCGTTCCTTGCTGACTTTGGTTGATTCTCAAAAATTCAGTCGGATATCCGGCACAAAAAGGATCATGGGCTTGAAAAACACTGTCCTGTCCCTGGTTGATTTTAGAAATATGCAGGGGACGAATTCCCCAATTCTGAATCGATACCGGACGCGACACTGAATAAGTCTTTTTTCCGGGAGCAGGTTTGCAATCCAGTTTTGCATTGGCACCACTTCCGGTAATTTGGGCAGGAACAAAATTAAAATCCACGCTGTTCGTCGCCGTGTTTTCCGTTCCGGTAATCACGAGCTCCGGTGCTGCACGCTTCAATTCACCTCCCAATTTCAGGGCGCTCGAACCAAAACTGATACTGGTACTCACCTCTTTGGATACGGGAACATTTTGTTCTGAATAATTACTTTGGGCTTTTGCAGAAAATTCTACCTGAAAATCCTTGGAAGCTCCCGCCGCAATCGTCACAGAACCTTGGGGAGTAATCTTGAAATTTTCCGTATTTTGGATATTGGCTTCAACACTTGTATCTGTTGTGTTTTTTACACGCAGCTTTTTGGTGGAAAAGAAATGAGTATCTCCCGCGCTGACCACGTCCACTCCCACCTGAGGAACATAAACCCGGTCAAAGCCCAGGGTGTTGTTACTCACATCTCTTTCAATTTCCCCGTTTGGAGTACTCGCCACTTCCTTGAAACTCACTCCGCTGGAAAAAGATCCGGAGCAATTGCCGGAAGAAGGAAGATCTGAAATGCTTCCTTCAAAACTGACTACCAAAGAAGCACCCTGCAAATCACTGCTCGGAAAAGAACTGGGAATGGCAAGCCCGCCCACCAGAGTCAGTTTTTTACTGGAAGCATCGAGCTTGGAACCCGTCACCTGAATCGCTCCAAAACTACCACTTTGATTCACCGATCCCGTACCCAGAGTAAGGGGAGGCATTTCAATCGGAGCCAATCCCATCGGATTCAAGGTGGAAGGATCCAGCAAGGTGACGATAAATACCAAATTGTTGATTTCAATTTCACCGGACGAGGCATCGTAAGATCCCTGGGCAGAAGTCCCATCTTTCTGCTGAATGCGCATCGCTGCAGGAGCACCCGCAATCACCAGATCAATGGTGGGAAATTCCTGGGCAAACAAGGCTACCTGTGAACCACTGAAACGGAGAGGAATTGGATTCACTTTTCGGGGATCACTCTTGATTTCACCCAAACCGGGTCCTCCCTTAGTTTGCAAAACCAGCTGAGAATCAAAGGGAATGGCGCAACCGCTCAAGTTTGAATTTGTCTGGGGATTTTCAAGTGTTCCGGAAGGATTGGAATTGGAAGGACTGGAAACAATATAAGGAAGATCCTGACCTGCGCAAGCGCTGAAGGTCAGAAAGAATACACAAGCGCAAAATATCTTACGCCTTATTATCGTGTACACCCTGTGCCCCATGTCTCACTCTCCCTTAATGCATCTCAACCCTCAATAAGATTTATCGGCAAAAAAGAAAATATGTTGTGAAATAAGACATGTTGCAACGCGTCTTGAAAATGTAAGAGTTGTTAAAGAATGTTCAAAATGAAGATTACATGCTGCGCCCCTACAGCATTGCCAATCCAAATAATCCCATGCACATGATTCGGCATCATTACATATTCGTCCAATAATACACTCTCCTCCTTTCACACACACCGTTACAAAATACATTCCCGAATTCGTATAATCATAATATCGCAAGCGAATGCTTTTTCTGTAACCCTGCCAGACCTGTATGCAAATAAAATTTGTTCTAAAATAAAAAGTATCCAGACTCTGAAAAAAATTCCGTTTTTTGGAAAAACAAAAAAGCCCCCAAGGATGGGGGCTTTGAAAAATTTCTACTAAAGCAAAGAATTAATATTTATTATTATTCATTGGAATTAAAAAATTAGAGACATCATTACTACACGAGTTATTAGCATCTAAACTGTATGAGATCGTATTTCCTGTTGTGTCATTACCATGAAAAGAATCTGCGGGGCTCTGACAATAGAAAAAATTAACTCCAATTACATTGCTCTTCATATTATTATTGTTGAAGCTATTGTTCCATGATTTCACAAGACTTATACCAGCATGGTTAGCACCTATTAATGTATTTCCTTCAATTATATTGTTATAGGCTCCAAAAAATTGGTTACCCGCCAAAAAAACAAAGCCAATTAACAGATTATCTTGGAAAATACTTACTACGTTTGAACTAATCGTATTAAAGGAACCAGAAGAAATAACTATTCCAGAACCCTGATTATCTTGAACTGGGGGTTTAGCATGAATTTCACAATTCTGAATAAAATTATTATCAGAAGTTTTATTAGTAACCAGGTTTCCCTCTAGCGAAATACCTAAGCCTTCCACATCAAACATTTTTATTCCACTCAACAGATTATCATCAGAATTATCGAGCCTGGCACCCACATCGGGATTTAGCATTAAAATATCTTTAAAAGTATTTCCATTATTGTTCAAAACATAGATTACCCCATTACCACCTCGATAATTTTGTATTATAAATCCAGTGTAGTTGGATGGCTTGGCATTATCAGTTTGCCTAATCGCACTAATATCCATCATATTCCCTTCTAAAACCACATTTTCTCCATGAATAGTTGCATTATCACCAATGATTGTGACCGAATGATAAGTTCCGGGGCAAATTGTATATTCACCATTTTTACGATTATTATCCGTCTAAAAATTGGGATCGTCATGAAGTCGAAATTTCTTAGGGTCGTATGGAGCACAATCTTTATCATCCGTCCAACCATCGCCATCAGTATCTGGAATTACATTAGCAACGGTAATCTGCACATCTTTATAAGCACTCGCTCCCTGAGCATCTTCAACTTTAAATCTTAAAGAATAACTCCCTGCTTGTTGATAATCAGGTTTCCAATGGAATACAGCATAAGAACCAGTTTGATCATTATATGTATCTATTGTTGAACCTGTTGGAAAATTTCCCAAAGTTTCCATTCCATAGGTAAGCACATCATTAATATCTTCGTCATGACCACGTAAAATAATATTAATATTTTCGCCTTCTTTTCCAACTATCGAAGTCACCGGTTGATTTGAAATTTCATCCATCACCTCAAGAATGGGAGGATGATTTATAGAAGCATCACTTCCACCATCCACACTTCCTCCATCCATCGTTCCAGCATCCGGTGTTCCTGCATCCGGTTTATTTCCCGAACGAATATAACCATAATCCTGACTATCACACCCCGCTAAAGTAAGAGTGGCAAGGGTTCCCGCGGCCAGGCGAGTTCTGGCAGACATATTCGCAAAACCAGCAAAGATTCCCTCGGCCATGCTCGCACCTAACTTGGCATTTCTTAACAGAGCACCCGCTCCCATAAACAACATGAGAGCAGATCCATCCTTTGCACTCTCTGAAAATGCCTGACCCATCGCATCTATTTTCAATTGAGCTTCTGAGAGATGGGTGTGCGCAAAATTTCTCTCCAAGATGGAGCGTGGAGCTTGATAACGAGGCAAAGAAGAAAAATCCCGAGAAACAACGGGTGTTTTTTCTGTAAGCCCTTCTGCGCTTGTTTGAATTGTTGGATTTGAATAAGAAGAAAACAAGTGGAAGGCGGATAAATCCGCCCCCACTGCGTGTGCCCTAACCATACTTACCTCCGAAAACAAAAAAGGTTACTGTTTACTGCCCTCTTCCCGTCCCTTGAAAACGGAAACCAAAATCACACACACTTCCTTGAAAAGTGTTTATAGTTTTATTTTGTCATCGCTTCTTCCGGACAATCACTCCAGTCATCTTTCAGACATTGTTTCAAGCGTCCCTGAAAAGCCACCCACATTGGACTATTATCCATATAAAAAGGAATTTGATCACTTTCATGTCCCTGAGCCGAGTTACTGGCAAAATGGGTTACCCCTACCAACACAATTCCTCTTTCACCATTAGGCGCAGCTACTGCAGGTAAACCTTTCATAAAAGCAGGAGAATCGTTCGAGTTTCGCGGATTCACATAACATAAAAATTCGGGGGTTGGAGAATAGTTCTCTTTATCAGCCGGCTTGACACTAGATTTCGTGGGATCCCAATCCTCAGGACAGGGAGGAAAATTTGAGACATGCTGACTGAACACATCACCACTAATAAAAATATTGGGAACCTGATCTTGTCCTGCGGGAACGTAATCAATTTCTTCCCCATTATTATTAACAGTGTATTTTTTCAGCAGCGAGGTAGTAAAGGTAACTGAAATATGGCTATCGGTTTTATAGTTACCGCTACTCTTTTTACTCGCAGCATATCCCGCTACCGCACCACCATGATAAGGATTCATCACATGCATATCCAAATTAGGTAAGGTCATTTCACCTGTTTCATTATTATAAATGCCTACAATTTTTCCCTTTTGACCTTCCGTATTTTTCACCACATAATAAAAATACGCACAATCCCAGGCATGGTAACTATCATCAATATTCTCAGGTTCATTACAACGTCCCAGACTCAATTTATCATTGCCTACAGGGCATCCTGCTGTAACATCCGCATCTGATGTGCTTCCTTTGTGTATGGGATTACCACCGCCATCCATTGGGCAAGACATCGATCTATTGGTAGGCAAGCGTACAAATTCTCTTCTTTCAGCAGCGCTCATGACACTTTGAATTTTAAAACTATTATCTTCTCTACCCTGTTTGTTATAAACCGTTACATACATCAAACTATGAGAGGGATCTGTGGGGTCCACATCCGTAAGATTCAATCTCAACGAACCTGATTTAATCTTATTAAAATCTGGGTCTCTAAAATCCACTGAATTGGTAGGCTTATCCCCAACAATATTGTTATAAATATAGGTACTCAAAAAATCGACTTTCATCTGAACATTGCCCGTCAAGGGGGCATAACCCTTGGTTCCATTGATTCCAACTATGAAATTATTTGTAGCTCCCAGCGCACTACTGGGTTCATAACTGATATTTAAAGTTTGTCGGAAGGGCCCATCTATTGGCTTGTTCGTGTTGGGTTTAAATTTGATTGCAAAATAGGCTTTGCCTTCTACCGCAGCCATGGGAGGAACAGAAGCAACAATATCAGGATTCGAATAGTTACAAGTGGAACTATCCACTTTTCCATCGCTTCCGGATTTACAAAGCATAAAACTATTCTTATCAAGATCGTCTGAAAAAGATATTTTCACTTTTTGTAAAGAATCACTGCTACCATTCAGAATGACAAAGGTTTGTATTACACCCTCTTGCTGGTTGCTATCTTCATTGATACTGATACGTTGCTTATTACTAATTTTCAAAGCACTCTCTACCCCGGTATCACTCACTTTTTTAAGCCCCACAGAGTCTGAAGTGTCTTTACTCAATCCGGCCTGTAAAGCTACCGTGAAAGGCTTGTCACTCGTATAAGAAGGATCGTTGTCAGTCAAAATTGTAAGTTTTGCACTATCTTTGGTATTTGTAATAATACTCTTTGCATTTTGAGGAATGTAAACTGCTTTGAACTGCAAATAATCCGGCAAGATGCTCATATCTGCACTGCTTGCTGGAGGCAGTGTGCAACTATCTTTAATGTATGTATGCCCACCCACATTCACCGTATCACACTTAATTGCTTTTGTAGGGCTAATGGGAGTCAGCGCCATGCGCTGAAATTTGTTTCCAAAACTCGGACAATTAGGATCCACCTTGGTATCTGTAAGATCATCCATCACCGGAGCCACGATTTTACTCACCTGCAAAGGTCTTACTCCGGTGTTAAACACTTTTATTGTACGACCAATAATTGAGGGAGCATCATCTTTTGCACATGAAATCTTGGTATTATTTCCACTCCCCAAAACCTTAACAGGAGTGATGCCCAAATCCACTAAACCCGGAGTAGCACTATCTCCCAGATCAAGACTTAATTCTGCAGCGACTTTTTTCAAAACACCCGAAACTTTCAATTTTTTATCACCTACTGTTGTTTCCTGTGAAACTCCCACAGATACTTCAGGACTTTCCTTTACATAGTCTTTGGTAGAACTCGAAAAAGTCACCGTGACATCTTGATACTTACTGGGATCCACCTTTGCACTCGAAGGAGCATAATTGAATTGTTCATTGTTATTAAAAGAAACGGAAATAGCACTCGTAGTATTATTTCGAATGCGGAGCACTTTT
>CAYPXN010000021.1:0-4127 GCA_964414715.1 uncultured Pseudomonadota bacterium
ACTATCTAAATAACAAAGATAGTTTCCTGCAAATGTTGCCTTACCGTCAGCAATACTAATAGTTCCAAGATTTATATTTTCTGAACCCGATGGAATTAGGAAAATGCTACCAATTGGAGAAACAAGTGTAGCAATAAACTCATCTGCGGAATTGACAAAGGTTATCACATAATAATGCCCAACCTGTAGTGTCATAGGGACAACACATCCTGATAGAGAATCAGCTATAGTCACAGAGCCATCATCTATGTCTGTAGCAATTACTTTAGTTACATCAGAACAATCAGGTGAAGAAGAAGCTGAAGCGCTAACTTGCGAAGTGAGGGAAGTTTGAGCAAAAGAAGCAACCGTACCTACGATACTGCGGGTATTCTGATTATTATTGTTTAAATTGGTTCCGCTGGAACAACCCCATAAAAACAGAAAAATGACATATAAGAACCTATTTTTCATGATTTAATATTGTCCTCTCATTATATAATTGAGTCAATCACCGTGTTCTCACGGTGGTACTTATACGCGGTGCTATGTATTAATTTAGGGTGACTGAAAAGGAATTCTGTCAAAAATTGGGCAAAAGAATTCGCAAACTACGTCTTGAAGCAGGTTTAACTCAAGAAGATGTGGAAGACTTTGATATAAATGTTAAGCAGTATCAAAGAATAGAAAGAGGATTGGTAAATCCGAGAGCCTATACCATCCATAAGCTCTGTAAGGCATTCAAATGCTCTCCTAATGAGATTCTTGGTTTTATGAATTAAGATGTACAGCTTTCAATAGCTCCAGTTGATAATCAGAAGTCCATTCTGATCTCTTTTCCAGAAGTGGTCTTACCTTGTTAAAGGTCTCAAGAATAATCTTAAGACGTGTAATAAAACCATCCATCCTATCTTTATCATCAGGATCTCTTCTATCTTTTTCATCGTATAAAATCAGAGGAAAAACCCCATTAGATTGATCGACAATACAATAACTTCCAAAAGTATTATTTAAAAAGTAAACTTCTAAAAAATATTCTTCTTTAAAGTTTTGTCCCGTATTTTTTGTTAATGAATCTAACAATGCTTCCAATTTATTCTTAGCTTCATCAGTTCCTTTGTTAGTACAATGCATCCAATTACGAAGAGAATAAAGAATAACTAATGTATAGTCTATCGGATAGCTTGAACCAGAAATCCCCTGAGAATCACGCAGAAACCATAGATCACTATATTTAATTATTTTACCTTCAGATGCTTCTGATATAAATCTTGGGAAAGCCATAAAAACCTTTTATACGATCTTATTGACCATATGAATTCTGAAGAAAAAAAACGATTTACCGATGGGTTATTCCAACAAATTCAAATTATATCTGATTATTGTCAGGATTTAAAAGACAAGTTTGACGCAATATTAGAAAAAAGTAATAAAGAAATGAGTATATATGGAATGTTCCTTAGAAATTTATGTTTTTTAAAAACGCTGAAAAAATGCAATCAAGTGTCAGATGTGCAAACCATTGTACATGCAAATAGAACGTTAATAGAATTAGTGGTCGATTTAATTATGCTACTTCATGATACAACAGGAGAAGTAGATAAAAAAATTCGAGCATGGGAAGAGTCTGCTAAACTAAAGGCGGCTAAAGCAGTTATTAATTATTTTAAAAATAAACAAATAAAAATTCCTTCCGATTGCAAAGCTCAAGAAAATTTCATTCAAAATAATGAAACTATAATAGAAAACCAAAGAAAATTTCACTGGAATAAGACAACACACCCAGACCGCTGGACAAACAATTCCCTAGAAATTGATGTGAAAAACGCTGACTCTCTTCACAGAACTAACCTAGAAGAATTATACGCACTTGAATACAGGCGGATGAATTGGTTTACACACGGTTCAGGTTTAACAGGCATGAGAAACTTAGACCTTGAAGGCTTTTACAATGTATGTGGCTTGGCATATGCAGCCTGTGGAAAGTTAGGTTTATTGTGTGCTAAATTAAACTTGGAAGCTTTTGGTTATTTCCAATTTAATGGTATCTATACTGAACGTTGGAATCAGATTAATAAAAATATTGAAGCACATCTTTTTCAGTTTTTACCTAGATAACAAAAACACTCATGTTTCCGTGTGTAAATTCTGTGTACGAAATGTGTACGAGCTTCAGAAAAGGTAGGAAATGGTCGGTGATCCTCCGAAATCCATCTTTACAAGTGGTTGAATTTGAATGATTGTTAAATTATTGAAATGACAGTAAATTCAGTAAAATCAAGCATTAGAAGCTGTCACGCGGAAGGTCGCGGGTTCGAGCCCCGTCGGCTCCGCAATATTCGTGACAAACAAAAAACCTATCTCAAATCGAGGTAGGTTTTTTTATTCATAAGGAAAACATCCCATGTCTCGTCAAACTGTTCGAGTCATCGCCCTTTTTAAAGCAAAGCCCGGCAAAACAGCCGCCTTGAAAGATTTTTTAACTCAATTCATTGAACCCACTCTCAAAGAAAAAGGCTGTATTCAATATGAACTCCATCAAAATACCGCCGATGAGTCTGATTTTTGCTTTATCGAAGAATGGGAAAGCCATGAAACCTTAGATGCTCACCTCGCCAGTCCCCACATTACAAAAGCTGCTCCCTTGCTGGGAAGCTACATTCTGGGAAATCCTGACATTCGAAGATATACCTTATCTAAATAACATAACCTATTAATATTATTTGTATTTTCATAAAACATCCTTCCTTTGATTTTTTTTAATAAATCAAAAAAAAGCTATTGATTTAACTCCTCAAAAAGGTAGGGTGCCCAAAAATGAAAAAAATACTCTTTAACATCCTATTTTTTATTATAGGCGCGCTGACCCTTGCGTCTCCTATTTCCGCGGGCACTACAAACAAAGAACCCGACTTTCATTTTTTGCCAAAATTGAAACCCTTACAATATGACAGCCGCATGTTAGATGCCGCTGAAATTGCAACTTACAGCGCCTCAAAGTATTCTCATCGACGTTGCTGGCGTGCCGTAAAAAATGCCCTTATTGAAGCAAATCTTGTCGATTATCGTCCTACAACCCGTTACGCCAAAGAAGCGGGCGAAGAACTTGAAGAAAAATTCAATTTCAAAAAACTCGACCTAACCGATCCTTTTGAAGCCCCTGTTGGTTCTATCCTGGTTTATTCCGGAGCCGGTGCAGGACACGTTGAAATTCGAACTCCAGATGGTTTCGTTAGCGATTTTTTCTCAGAACATCCCTCCAACCGTCCTTTGGTGGGCATTTATATAAAATCAAAATCGGCCTAATATAAAAATGAACTCTGACATTGTTTCGGTTGCAGCTCTCAGCAAAACCTACGACAGCGGCCATCAAGCCCTTAAAAATATAAATCTCAACATTCGTCGTGGCGAAATTTTCGCATTATTAGGTCCCAATGGTGCCGGCAAGACTACGCTCATCAGCATTATTTGTGGTATTGTAAAACTTTCCCAGGGTCAGGTCTTAGTCGATGGGCAGGACATCATCCGGGATTACCGCAAGGCTCGATCCAAAATTGGATTGGTTCCCCAAGAAATCACCAACGATCATTTTGAAAAAGTATGGAACACTTTGGAGTTCAGTCGGGGAATTTTTGGCAGAGCCTCCGATTCCGCTCATCTGGAGAAAGTGCTCAAAGAGCTCTCTCTTTGGGAAAAAAGAAATAACAGAATCATGACTCTTTCCGGAGGAATGAAAAGACGAGTCATGATTGCCAAGGCCTTGTCTCACGAACCTGAAGTGCTTTTTCTTGATGAACCCACGGCAGGTGTCGACGTGGAACTTCGCCATGACATGTGGAACATGGTCCGACGACTTCGCGACCAGGGAGTCACCATCATCCTCACCACCCACTACATTGAAGAAGCGGAAGAAATGGCCGACCGCATTGGAGTCATCAACAAAGGGGAACTGATTTTGGTTGAGGAAAAAAACAGCCTCATGAAGAAGTTGGGAAAAAAACAACTCACTCTACACCTACACAATCCTCTCACCCATCTTCCGGTAGAATTTCAAAACTGTTCCCTCACCCTGAGTGAGGATGGAAAACAACTTTTATACACCTTCGACTCTCAAGCCGAACACACGGGCATTTCAGAACTTTTGAAAA